>JBFWQT010000588.1:0-4236 GCA_050249295.1 Planctomycetota bacterium | reverse complement strand
TGGCTGCACAATTCACCAGACGTTCACACAGAGGGCGCAGAGGAAACACAGCGGGGCACAGAGTGCACCCGCCGAAGCTGATGCGTTCCCGGTAGCGCCGATCGGCGATGGACGTTCCACCGATGTGGCACGCGTCCGATCGGCAGCGAGCCCGGACTGGAGTGGAGCACTCCGTGTCCCTCTGTGTTTCCTCGGTGCCCTCTGTGTCAAAACACTGCCGGGGCAACGCCGGGGGAGACGTTGTGTTTCGACGGTCGGGTCGATGCTGCTGAACTTGGCCACGTACGCCGTAATTGGCTGCACAATTCTCCAGACGTTCACACAGAGGGCGCAGAGGAAACACAGAGGGGCACAGAGTGCACCCGCCGAAGCTGATGCGTTCCCGGTAGCGCCGACCGGCGATGGACGTTCCACCGATGCGGCACGCGTCCGATCGGCAGCGAGCCCGGACCGGAGTGGAGCACTCCGTGTTCCTCTGTGTTTCCTCGGTGCCCTCTGTGTCAAAACACTGCCGGGGCAACGCCGGGGACATTGTGTTTCGACGGTCGGGTCGATGCTGAACTTGGCCACGTACGCCGTAACTGCCTGCACGATTCTCCAGACGTTCACACAGAGGGCGCAGAGGAAACACAGAGGGGCACAGAGTGCACCCGCCGAAGCTGATGCTTGCCCGGCAGCGCCGACCGGCGATGGACGTTCCACCGATGCGGCACGCGTCCGATCGGCAGCGAGCCCGAACCGGAGTGGAGCACTCCGTGTCCCTCTGTGCTGCCTCGGTGCCCTCTGTGTCAAAACACTGCCGGGGCAACGCCGGGGCACAGCGCACGGGGTCGGCTCGCAGCGGGCGCGTGTTGAGCGCGCCGCTGCGAATTGCCGGATCAGACACTTCAACCCGGCGACATTCTGCAGTGCAGGGAAAGGCCGCGAATCCGCCGGTTATCCACCCGCTGAATCTGCGGAACGAACCCATTTCCTCCTCAACCATTTGGCAGCAATTGACTTGCAGAGTTTGGCGAGGTCGAACGAGCAGCGTTATCGGATGCCAAGTCTCGATAGGGGAATGTCGCCTGTGGAGCCCCATAAACACGGGCTTCTTTTCACGAGAAATGCAGTGAAGTGGGGGTGAAGCGTCGTGAAGACACCGTGAACGGTCGGTGTGCTGCGATCGAACCACTCGTCAACCACACGTCAACGTCCTCGCGCAATGTGTCCGATCAGCGACCCGCCGAGCCGTCGCGGCGCAGGTTGCCGCGGAAGGTCAGCCAGTCCGGGCCCTTGCCCTTCAGGCGGAGGACGAACGCGCGACCGTAGTTGCCCTTGCCGCCGTCCTGCGATGTGCCGGCGCCGATCACGAAGAAGGCCTCGCGCAGGCCGTCGCCATCCATGTCCGCCACGATCGGCGCGGACGAGATCTCCTCGTGGGGGCGGCCAGCATGCAACGCTGCGTTGTACTCGAACACCCGCTTGCCGGTGGCGGCGTCGAGCGCACGCACCTTGCGGCCGTCGGCGAACAGCACGTCGGGCTTGCCGTCGCCGTCCACGTCGGTGATCGCTACGCCGCGCTCGAGCGCGCGATCCATCGGATGCATCCAGCGCTCCGTGCCGTCCTCCACTGCAAGGCAGCGCAGCACGCGGCCGCCGACGAACATCTCCGGCTTGCCGTCGTCATCGATGTCGGCCACGGTGATCGGCGCGAACAGGTAGTCGTCGACGTGCTTCGTCCAGCGCACCTGACCGGCCGGGGTCAGCGCGATGATGTCGCCGTTGCACGTGCCGACGAGAATCGTGAGTTCGCCGCCCGGGCCGCTGCCCGGGGCGAGCGCGACGCCGTGGTACATGCCCATCACCACGACGTCGCCGGGCGTGGTGTACGTCCAGATGCTCGCGCCGGTCTTGCCGTTGATCGCGTGCACGCCGCGGTCGCCGCGCCAGCTGGTGACGATCACGTCGAGCACCTTGTCGCCGTCGAGATCGACCAGGCACGGCTCGCTCTGCACGCAGCCCTTGATGCGCACCTCCCAGACCTTCGCCTGCGTGTCGGCGCGATAGCACGTCACCGCGCCGATGCCGTCGCGCTGCCACATGCTGCCGGCGATGATCTCCTTCACGCCGTCGCCGTCCAGGTCGGCGATCGCGGCGGGCGAGTCGGTTCCGCTGGGCAACTTGATGGTGAACTTCAGCTTGCCGTCGTGCGCCAGACAGTAGAGCCGGCCGGACGCACTGTCGGCGGCGAGCACCTCGAGCTTGCCGTCGCCGTCGAGGTCGGCGATCGCCACCGATGCGTCGAGCGGGCCGCCGTCGCTGGTGTGGGTCCAGCGGAGCTTGCCGGTGGCGGCGTCGACGCAGAACAGCCGTTGCTCGTTGAAGTAGCTGCCGAAGACGAGTTCGAGCTTGCCGTCGCCGTCGAGATCGGCGATTGCGCCGGAGCCCTTGGTGTCGCTCTTCATGTCCATCGACCAGAGCAGCGGGCCAGCGGGCGCGGGGTCGGTGGTCTTGCCGGCGGCGAGTTGCTGCTTCAGGTCGGCCAGTTCCTTGTTGAGGTTGGCGGCCAGCTCGGTGAGCTGCTGCAGTTGCTGCTCGATGCGCGCGATGCGCTCGTTGATCGTTGGCTCCTGCGCGGCCAACGGAGCGGCCAGCGAGACCAACACAACGAACGCGGCGAGCGCCGGGCGGATGCGAGGTGCGTGCATGTCGAAAGGCGGTGTCGGTGGTGGTATGCGTCCATCGTAGTCGACGCGCGACGCGGCTGGCTGCGGTTGTGCTTCTATTCTCGATCGCGAGCCGCTAGTGTAGGCAGATACACAACTTGTGCGTGCAGGAGCGGAATCATGGCGACGCACTCCCTGTCGGACAGCGTGGATGTGCTCGGCCTGCCGGCGGCAGCGCGAGCGGTGCTGGAGTCGGCGGGCATCACCACGCTCGGCGAGCTGGTGCAGCGCACGCGCGATCAGCTTGGCGAGATCAAGGGCATCGGTGAGAAGCGACTCGACAACATCGAGGAGTTGCTCGGCGAGTCGGGGCTGGCGCTGAAGGGCGGCACGGCATCGGCGGCTGCGGCGTCGTCGAATGGCGACGCGCCGACGGCCGAGGCGAAGCCGAAGGTGGAAGCGAAGCCGAAGGCCGAGGCGAAGCCGAAGGCGGAAGCGAAGCCGAAGGCGGAAGCGAAGCCGGAGGCGGAAGCGAAGCCGAAGGTGGAAGCGAAGCCGAAGGCCGACATCGACATCTCGGCGCCGCATCTCTCGCTCGACGGCGCCGTTCGCCTCATCGAGGAACTGCGCCACGTGCACTTCGCGCACGAGACCACCGAGCGCCTCCGCTTCCTGCAGCAGTTGCTCCGTGGCGGCTTCCCACCGCCGGTCGGCGCCGACAAGCTGCCGCGCACTAACGACGGCACCGACACCGACTGGGAGCAGTGCCGCTGGTCGCGCACCGACATCACCGCCTGGCTGGCCGGCCTGACCGACGACGCGACGTTCGCCGCGCAGTGGCCGGAGCCGGGCGCCGACGAGACGCGCGAGGAGCGCTTCGCCTCGCTGGCCTCGTACGCCGCGCGGAAGGTCGCGCGCGGCGAAGGCGAGTGGCGCCACTGGGAAGACCGCTACCACGCGGCCGCGTTCCTCGGCGAAGCGCTGACCTACGTCGGTGTCGCGGCGATCCTGTGGTGGGTGATGTTCTCGCTGCTGCCCACCACCGGCGCGGCCGAGGCCCTGCAGCAACTCGACGCTGCGTTCCGTCTGACGTGGATCTACGCGATCGTCATCGGCACGTACGGCCTGCTCACGATGTATCGCTACCTCGCGCGCGTGCTGATCCTCCGCTACGCGCTGACCGAGGAGCGCCTGCTCGCCCGCGAAGGCCTGCTGACACGCATCGAGCGCGAGGCGCGCGTGCTGCTGGTGAAGGACCTCTCGGTGCGCGCCGGCTGGATCCAGATGCTGCTCGGCCTCGGCACCGTGACGGTGCACGCTGACGACCATGACACGCCGCACCTGGCGATCCGGGGCATCCGCCATCCGTTCCGGCTGAAGGAGTTGATCTACGAACTGTCGGAGACCGACAAGATCGAGAAGCGCTACTTCATCGAGTCGGCGAGCGGCGGCAAAGAGAAGAAGGAGCCCGTGGCGTGAGCCTTGTTGTGGTGCAGGCTTCCAGCCTGCACCGGATCACAGTCCAGTGCAGGCGGGAAGCCCGCACCACAAGTCCTGTGCAGGCTGGAAGCCGGCACCACAGTCCTGT
>JBFWQT010000587.1:0-4241 GCA_050249295.1 Planctomycetota bacterium | reverse complement strand
CTGCAGCTCGTCGTCGGTGACCGTGATGTTCTTCTGCTTGCAGTAGTCGAACACCAGCATGCGGATCGCGGCGCCGCGGATCTGCGGCTCGAGCGCGAATGTGGTGCGCATGTCGCGGACCACGTCGCTGTCGGTGATCGCGTACTTGCCGATGGTGCGGAGAACGGTGTCAGCCACGTCGATACCCGGGTTGGTGCTTGAGTCCGGTGGAGTGCGTCAGTCCGTCAGTCAGGTCAGGTCGTCTTGCTGCTGCTCTTCCCAAGGCTGCTGTGCGTGGGAGGTGCCTCGGGCGGCGCGCCGGCGTCGGTGGCATCGCGCGACCGGCGCCAGATCGTGTGGTAGTCGTCGTACTTGACGATCACGGCCGCGAGGCGCGTGTTGCGCTTCACGGCGAAGCGACGGCCGCCGAGTACATCCATCAGCATCGTGCCGAAGTTGTTCTTGGCCTCGGTCGCCGGGATCTCGTCGAGCGATTCCATCACGGTGCCGAGGTCGGCCGCGCCATCGGGGGTGGGCTGCGCGGCGGCGTGTTCGGCCATGCGCCGGAAGTGGTCGTAGCCGACGATCACCGCGACGGCGTGGGTGTTGCGGTTGACCTGCAGGCGCTCGCCACCGAGCACATCCATGAGCACGGTGCCGAACGTATTCTTGGCCTCGGTTGCGTTGATCGACCGCAGGTCGGGGTCGAGGTCCTCGAAACGGATCCGTGCGCGAGCAGCGTTCACACTGGCTCCTGGCTGTGGCCCGGGCGTTGCGCAGGCCGGCGGCGAGCGGGCAGGGAACCGCCCTGGCGCGTTTTCGTCAAGTGTAATCCGCGTGTGGCGGCGTGTCGCGTGGCGTTCCATGAGGTGCGGAGCGCCGGCCGGAACGGCAACGCCCCGTGCGACCGTGTCGCACAGGGCGTTGCATGGATGGCCATCAGAGGTGGCGGCGTCCGGTCACTCGCGCTTTCCGAGCGTGATCGTCAGATCCATCAGCTTGCCACCGCGCTTGATCTGCAGCAGCACCGTGTCGCCGGGGCGCTTGCTGCCGAGGATGCCCAGCACGCGCGCGGTCGAGACGACGCGCACGCCGTCCATGACCATGATCACGTCGTTGACCTGCAGGCCGGACTTCGCGGCCGGGGCGTTGTCCACCACCTGCGTGAGGCGCACGCCGTCCTCGGCCTCGTCCATGTTCGCGCCGAGGAACGCGCCGTCCTTGCCGGTCGCGCCGTGGTACGGGGGCAGGTGCTTCGCCCACTCGAAGAAGTCCTTCTCGATGTCGCGCAGCGGCTTGCCGATGACCTTCTCGAGCGCCTGGATGCCCGAGTTGTCACGCTCGAACATGTCGCAGTACGTGGCGTAGAACTCCTTGAGCTTGCCGAGGCCGTGGATGTAGCGGCACAGGAAGCAGCTCTCGGCGTAGCCGAGGCCGGGGTCGCCGTTCATGAACTCGCGCTGGCTCATGCGCATCAGTTCGGCCAGCTTGAACACGGTACCGCTGGCGAGGCGCTCCTGCAGGTGCTGCAGGCGGTCGTTCTCGAGCAGCTCGGGGATCAGCCCCTTCGTGCCGTCGGCGCGCACATGCTCGCGCAGGCGCGAGTACTCGAAGCACGTCGCCAGGCCTTCCACAAACCAGATCGAGTGCGCCTGGATGCCGCCCGGAATCTGCGCCGTGTCGGCAAAGTGCAGCGCGTGCGTGAACTCGTGCGTCAGCGTCGAGTCCATGCTCGGCATCAGCAGCGTGCGCGTCTGCGGATTGTAGAAGCCGCCGATCATGCGGTTCGGCACCAGCTTGCGGAAGTCGCCTTCGCCGGTCAGCAGGATCGTGATGTAGCTCTGCGGGCGGCGGATGAAGAGGTGCTCCCACTGCGCCTCGGCGTAGTCCATCAGGTCCTTCGCCACCACCGACAGCACTTCCTCGGAGTACACGGCCGCGAACACGAACTTGTGCTCTTCGTCGATCTTGTAGACGTAGCGCGACGAGTCGATCTCGTGATCGGTGAGGAAGCTCTTGAGGTTCTCGAGTTGCTTCTCCGCCATCACGCGGGCGAAGTGGTCCTTCTTGCTCCACAGCTCGATGTACTTCGGATGGTCGCGGATATTGTTGAGGTCGGTGTCACCGGCGATGTGATCCCAGTCGACGAAGCCGGCATACAGCGAGCGCTCGTAGTACTCGACGGCCTTCTCCCTCTGGTTGAGCAGCGAGTAGGCGCAGGCCAGGTTGTAGAGCGCGTACATGCTGTCGGGCACGACCTGCAGCATCGCCTCGAAGCGCTCGATCGCTTCCTCGTATTTCTTCTCGCGCAACAACTCGACGCCCTGGTTGTTCATCTCGTTGATGCGGCGCGAGGTCTCCTCGCTCATGCGGCCGTCCGGGCCGGGCAGCTCGGGCAGGCGCATGTCGGGCCGCGCGGGCGGCGTCAGGTCGTACTCGATCGCCGGCTTCTGGGTGATCACCACCGTGACCGCCTGCTGCTCGTTGCCGTGGCGCACCGCGAACGCCATCGAGTCGCCGATCTTCTTCGCGGCGAACAGCGCCTGCAGGTCGGACGACTGCTTCACGTCATGGCCGTCCACCGCCACCACGATGTCGCCGGGCTTGATGCCAGCCTCGGCGGCGGGCGATTCTTCCATCACACCCATCACCATCAGGCCGTCGCTCGTGGCCGAGACCACGAGGCCGAGCCAGCCACCCATCGTCGCGGGCTGCCCCGTGAGGTCCGGCGGAGGGGCGGGCTTCTCGGTCACTTCCACCTCGGTGCGCATCTCGATGCCGTTGCGGCGGAACACCACCACCACGCGGTCGCCGATCTTCGACGCGCGCAGCGCATCGCGCAGATTGTCGCGCGTGTGCATCTCCTGGCCGGCGAAGCGCACGATCACGTCGTTGCCGCGGATCCGGGCGCGCGAGGCGGGGCCGCGACGGACGACGCGCGTCACGGTCAGGCCGAACTCGACGTGCGCATCCTCGAGCTCCTTCGGCGACGCGGCACGCGCGATCAAGCCGATCCAGGGCTGCGGACCGGCCGTCGGACCGGGCTGCTGCGGCTGGGCCGGCTGCGCGGGGCCGGGCTGCGCCGACGCCGGACCGCCGTGCTCGTTGCCGGCGCCAGCGAAGCGGCTGGCGAGGCGGTCCGCGGTCTCGGCCGTGGCACGGTGGATCTCACCGCGGAGGTGTTCGCGTGCGGTGCGCAGCTGCGTGTCAAAATCCTGGGCCCGGGCGTCGGAGCCGGGAAGCCAGCCGGCCAGCAGCGCGCCCAGCGCGAGCAGCAGCACTCGGTGCAGATGCAACATGTCTCGATCTCCGGAGAATGAACAGCAGTCGGGAAAGCGGTGGGCCGGCTCGCGGCGGACCCCGAGTGTATAAAACCCGGGCAGCCCCGGCCCAGCCCCGAAGCCCGAACCATGATCATCCGCGACCTGCACTGGTCTGCCGTCGAGGCGTACGTCCGCTCGGCCACCGCGCCCACGGCTGTGATCCCGCTGGGGTGCACGGAGCAGCACGCGTTCCTCAGCCTGTCGACCGATTCGATCCTCGCCGCGCGGGTGGCCGAAGAGGCGGCGGAGCCGACCGGCGTGCCGGTGTTCCCGGTGCTGCACTACGGCATCACGCCCGGCTTTCTCGCCTACCCCGGCACCGTGTCGCTGCGCGTAGAGACGTACCTGCGCGTGGTGCGCGACGTGCTCGACAGCCTGGCCATCACCGGCTTCCGTCGCGTGCTGCTGGTCAACGGGCATGGCGGCAACGTGCCGGTCGCGGGGCTGCTGCGCGAGTGGATGGCTGACCGGCCGGATTGTCGCGCGCGGCTGCACAACTGGTGGAATGCGCCGCGCACGATCGCGCATGTGCAGCGCGTCGATCCGGTCGCGTCGCACGCGTCGTGGATGGAGAACTTCCCGTGGACCCGCCTGGCCGGCGTGACGCAGCCGCAGGAGGCCAGGCCGATGGCCGACCTCGGGTTGCTGGCCGCGCTGGATCCCGCGGCGATGCGTCGCGAGCTGGGCGACGGGAACTTTGGCGGGGCGTACGAGAAGCCGGACGAGGTGATGCTGGCGATCTGGGCGACGGCGGTGGAGGAGACGCGCGATGCGATTCGCGGCCCGTGGGGCGACGAGGACGCGCGGCAGGCAGTGCCCGCCGCGATGTGACAGCTGGTGTGGTTGTGGTGCAGGCTTCCAGCCTGCATCTGGTTGTGGTGCAGGCTTCCAGCCTGCATCTGGTGTGGTGCAGGCTTCCAGCCCGCATCTGGTTGTGGT
>JBFWQT010000586.1:0-4248 GCA_050249295.1 Planctomycetota bacterium | reverse complement strand
GCACCGACGCACTCCCGGCCCTGCCCCGCACCACCTTCCTGCGCCGCACCTTCGGCGGCCAGAAGCTCGACGCGTACAACTCGCCGCTCGATTTCATCCTCGGCGGCCTGTTGCTGCTCGCGGTCATTGCCGTGCCGATCTTCAACGCCAACGGCTTCCGCGGCACGGTGCCCAACCTCGTCATGTACGTCAGCATCTACATGGTGCTGGCGGTCGGCCTCAACATTGTCGTCGGCTACACCGGCCTGCTCGACCTCGGCTACGTGGTGTTCCTCACCACCGGCGCGGTCGTCATGTCGTTCCTCACCTCGCTGGTGCGCACCGCCGACGGCAGCATCGACTGGGGCACCGGCGTCAATCGCGTGGTCGAGGGCACACCGCTGTTTGCGTTCGACGGCAGCGTGTTCATCCTGCTGCTCGCCGCCGGGCTCGTCTGCGCGCTGCTCGGCGTGATCCGCGGCATTCCCACGCTGCGCGTCACCGGCGACTACTACGCGATCGTCACGCTGGGCTTCGCCGAGATCGTCTTCGAGGTGTTCCTCTGGGACAACACGCGCCCGCTCGAGGTCACGCGCATCACCGGCGGCACGCAGCCCACGCCAATGGCCCTCGCCAACCGGCCGTCGCTGTTCGGCGCGAAGCTCTACTACGACACGTGGCAGTTCTACTACCTCGTGATCGGCATCGTGATCCTCGCGTTCATCGTCTCGCATCACCTCAATCGCTCGCGCATCGGCCGCGCCTGGGCTGCCATCCGCACCGACGAGACCGCCGCGCGCGCCGTCGGCGTGTCGGTCTCGAAGTACAAGGTGATGGCCTTCGCGATCTCGGGCTTCATCGGCGGTGTCGGCGGTGCGCTGTTTGCGCTCTGGACGCCGACCGTGGCCGTGAAGTCGTTCGATTTCTGGCAGAGCATCCTGATCCTCTGCTGCATCGTGCTCGGCGGCATGGGCAGCCTGCGCGGTGTCGCGCTCGGCACGATCGTCCTGATGTCGCTCGGCGAGGTGCTGCGCCAGCCGATACTCGGCATCCGCGTGCCCGCCGAGGCGCGCTTCCTGGTGTACGGCATCCTGCTGCTGATCTTCATGCGCTTCCGGCCGCAGGGGTTCCTGCCGCCGATCCGGCGAGGAAAAGAGCTGAAGGAACGGGAACGACAACGCCTCGCGACGGCCGACGCGCCGCTGTTCACGCTGCACAGCGAGGCCGAGGACCGGCAACGCGAGACGCGCACGTCCGCGCCGGCCGTAACGGCCGCAACGGCCGCAACGGTATCGCCACGCGCCGCCGCGCAAGCGCCCGACCCGGATGCAGAGTCGGAGCCGATGCAAACCACCAGCATGCCGTTCGCCGAGGACCAGGCGCCGAAGCACGAACAGCCCGGCACCCGCGCCGACGGCCCGTCCGGCCCGTCCGGCGAGTCGTCGAGCGAGGAGGGCAAGTCCGATGCCTGACGCCGCCGCCACCACCGGCCGTACCGTGCTGCAGACCAAAGGCCTGACGATCCGCTTCGGCGGGCTCGTCGCCGTTGATCACGTCGACCTCGATGTGCCGGAGGGCACCATCACCGGGCTGATCGGGCCGAACGGGGCCGGCAAGACGACCGCGTTCAATATGATCACCGGCATGTACACGCCCACCTCCGGCTCGGTGACCTACACCAACCCGAAAGGCGAGCAGTACGAACTGGCGCATCGCAGCCCCGAACAGATCGGGCCGCTCGGCATCGCGCGCACGTTCCAGAACATCCGCCTGTTCAAGGACAGCCCGGCGATCGACAACGTCAAGCTCGGCATGCACACGCGCACGTCGGCCGGGTTCTTCCGCTCGCTGCTGCGCTGGCCGGCGCGGGCCGAGGAGCGCGCGGTGCACACGGCCGCGTATCGCTACCTGGAGTTCGTCGGCCTCGATCATCTCGCGCACGAACTGGCCGGCAGCCTGCCGTACGGCGCGCAACGCCGACTCGAGATCGCGCGCGCGCTGGCGATGGCGCCCGACGTGCTGCTGCTCGACGAGCCGGCCGCGGGCATGAATCCGCAGGAGACCGAAGACCTGATGGACACCATCATGCGCATCCGCGACATGGGCATCACGGTGTTCCTCATCGAGCACGACATGAAGCTCGTGATGGGCGTGTGCGAGAAGATCACGGTGCTCAACCAGGGGGCCGTGATCGCCGTCGGCGGGCCGAGCGACATCGCGAACAACCCCGAGGTGATCAAGGCGTACCTCGGTGACGAAGCGCTGGGTTGATGCCACGCTGCGCGCCGCGCGCGACGCCGGCGTGACCGACCCCGACGCCCTGCTGCAGGCGGCCGCGCAGGCGATTGCCGCGGCGCGCGGATGGTGGACTGGCGAGGTGGCGGCGTGGATGCCCGACGTGCCGGACCCCGGGGGTCTGCCCACGTCGGTGCTTGGCGCAATTCGCGAAGGCCTGCTGGCGGCCGGCGAACGCAAGGCGAGCGGCGCGCACTACACACCCGACGACGTGGCCGCGCGCGTGACGGAGATGGTGGTTCGCGAGTCGGCCTCGCAAGTGATCGACCTCTCGTGCGGCGCCGGCGCCTTTGTGCTGGCCGCGGTGCGCGCCGGGTGCGACGAGGTGATCGGCCTGGACGACGACCCGCTGGCGCTGCGTGCCGCGCACCACGCGCTGTGGCTCGAGTCGCGCGGCGATCCGGCACAGCTGCCGCGGGTCGATCTGCAGCAACTCGACGGCCTGTCGGATGCCGCCGCGGCGCGGATCGCCGACTGCGACGCGGTGATCGGCAACCCGCCGTACCTCTTCGGCGAGCAGCGCAACACGGCCGGCACGGACCTCGCGCGCTTCACGCTCGCGGCCGGGCAGTGGGACACCAGCTGGCTGTTCGTCGAGCACGCGCTGACCCACCTGCGGCCTGGCGGTCGCATCGGCCTGCTGCTGCCGGAGTCGATCATCGCGCGCGACGAGCCGCAGCGCGTGCGGCAGTTCATCCTCGATCGCGTCGGCGAGTTGCACGTCTGGCACATCGGCCCGATCTTCGACGCTGGCGTGAGTGTGGTCGCGCTGGTCGCGACGAAGGCCGCCAGCGGTGCCGCCGGCAGCTTCATCTACGAACGCGACGGCCTGCGGACGAGCGTGCCGCTCGACACCGTGCGCACGCGCCCGGCCCGCACCTTCCTGCCGGCCGCCGCCACCAGCGCGTCGCCGGTTGCCGGCTCGGTCGCGCTCGGCGATCTCGTCTCCATCTCGCGCGGCGAGGAGATCGGCAAGCGCGATCTGCAGCCGATCGTTGCGGGCCAACCGCTCGCGCCGTCGCTGGTGCCGGTGCTGGCCGGCGAGGGCATTGCCGGGGGTTCGCCGCTCGCGCAGCCGGTGCCCACTCGCGCGATGCCCGCCGATCGTGTCGCCAAGTCGCGCGACCGGTATCGCGCGCCCCGGATTGTGATCGCCAAGACCGGCCGTCGCCTGCGCGTCGGCATCGACCGTGTCGGGCACGTCGCGCTGCAGTCGGTCTACAACCTGCACCTGCTGCCCGGCGCGCCGCCGTGGGCCACGCTCGAGCACCTTGCAACGGTGCTCGCGAGCGACGCGATCCATGCGGCGCACATCGAGCCGCTCACCTCGGCGCGTCATGTCTTCCCGCAGATCACGCAGCGCATGCTGTTGGCGATCCGCGTGCCGCGCGGGTCTGCCGGTTGACGCCGGCCCGCGTGCGACTGATGATTCGCTCACTGCTTTGCCGCACGCAACACCATCCTCAAGGAGCCTGCCATGCCCACTCGTCGCGAGGTGATGGTCGGCCTGATGTTCTTCGCATCGCTGGCCACGTTCTTCGCCCTGGCCCTGGTGCTGGCCGGCAAGACATTCCAGATCGGCCGGCAGTCCCAGGACATCGTCGTCGTGTTCGACGACGTCTCGGGCATCATCCGGGGCACACCCGTGATGCTCAACGGCCAGGAGGTCGGCAAGGTCGTCGAACAGATCCGCAAGAACGAATCCAACAAGATTGAAGTGACCTGCGAGATCGACCCCGACATCCAGCTCAGCAGCAACCACCGCATCGAGATTCTCAGCCCGCTGTTCGGCGGCGCGACGATTGCCATCTTCGATACGCCGGGCAACAACACGACGCCCGTGAACATGCACGACAACCTGAAGGGGCAGTCGCCGGTCGACCCGCTCAAGCAGTTCGCCGGGATCTCGGTGAAGAACCGCGAGATAGCCGAGACGACCAGCGAGTTCGTCAAGCAGATCAACCAGACCGTGTA
>JBFWQT010000585.1:0-4259 GCA_050249295.1 Planctomycetota bacterium | reverse complement strand
CCGCCCGGATTCAAGCCGCGGCCGGCGATGGCCGCCACAGCCAGCCCGACGCGCAGGCGCAGCCGGAGCGAGGGAACACGCGCCGTTGGGCCGTGGCTCAACCCAACCTGCCCGGCACTGGCCGTGCATTGCCAGCCACGAAGGCACGAAGGACACAAAGGACCACGAAGGACTGATCTGCCGAACCCACCCTTCGTGGTCCTTCGTGGTCCTTCGTGTCCTTCGTGCCTTCGTGGCTGGCAATGCACGGTCGCGAATCTCCGCTGGTGGGCAAGAGCCGCGAACTTCTCCGCACTCTCCGCGTCGGGCTTGCACGGCCATCCCGTCCGCCCCGCCGTCCAAGTTTGACACCGGCCTCACCGTTGCTACATTCCGGCCGCCGCCCCGCTGGCGGCGCACCCCTCCCCACCGGCCGCCCGCACGGCGACGCGCAACGAAACGTCAGTTCCGCATCCAAGGCAAGCAGAGGCTGTTCCCGACATGTCCAACTATCTCTTCACGTCCGAGTCGGTCGGCGAGGGCCATCCCGACAAGGTGGCGGACCAGATCTCCGATTCCGTCCTCGACGCCCTGCTCGCGCTCGACCCGAAGTCGCGCGTCGCCTGCGAAACCCTCGTCACCACCGGCCTCTGCGTCGTCTCCGGCGAGATCACCAGCAAGGGCCTCAACCAGGTCAACCTCACGCAGGTCGCCCGCGACACCATCTGCAGCATCGGCTACACCGACGACAAGTTCGGCATCAACGGCCGGACCTGCGGCGTGCTGATCGCACTCGACGAGCAGAGCCCGGACATCAACCAGGGCGTGGACCGCGCCGAGGGCCAGGAAATGGGCGCCGGCGACCAGGGCATGATGTTCGGCTACGCCTGCACCGAGACGGCCGAGCTGATGCCCGCGCCGATCGCCATCTCGCACCGCATCGTCGCGCAGCAGGCCAAGCTGCGGCACGAAGGCGCCATCAAGTGGCTGCGGCCCGACGCCAAGGGCCAGGTCACGGTCGAGTACACCGAAGCCGGCAAGCCGATCCGCATCACCACCGTGGTGCTGAGTACGCAGCACGACGAGAGCGTGCTGACCGCCAGCGGCAAGGACATGACCGACGCGGCGCGCCAGGAAATCATCGAGCGCGTGATCAAGCCGGTGCTGCCGGCCGACCTCGTGACCGGCGAGATCAAGTACCACATCAACCCGACCGGCAAGTTCGTCGTCGGCGGCCCGCAGGGCGACTGCGGCCTGACCGGCCGCAAGATCATCGTGGACACCTACGGCGGCATGGGCCGTCATGGTGGCGGCGCGTTCTCGGGCAAGGACAGCACGAAGGTGGACCGCTCGGCCGCGTACATGGCGCGCTACATCGCCAAGAACATTGTGGCCGCTGGCCTGGCCGAGCGCTGCGAAGTGCAGCTGGCCTACGCGATCGGCGTGGCCGACCCGGTGAGCATTCACGTGGACACCTTCGGCACCGGCAAGATCGCGCGCAACAAGTACGAAGAGCTGATCCGCGAGCACTTCCGTCTCACGCCGCGCGGCATCATCGAGTCGCTGCAGCTGACGCGTCCGATCTTCCGCAAGACGTGCGTCTGCGGCCATTTCGGCCGTGAAGAGCCCGAGTTCACGTGGGAGAAGCGCGACAAGGCCGACGCCCTGAAGGCCGCCGCCGGCGTCTGAGCCGACGACTCACCGTTGAACGTCACGACGCGACCGCCCTCACCGGCGGTCGTTGTCGTTTCCAGCGGGTCTGCGTGATCGAGTTCGGTTAGCCCGGAGTTACCAACACAATTCGGGAAATCTCTGAACCCGGCCTGTGCGGCGACGACTGGACTTTCAGTGCCTTCCACGACACGCGTCCACACCCCGACACAACTCCATGGAATGCCCGTTCTTCAATCAGCCGTCGCGGTCCGAATGTGACGAGATGACGCGGTTCGAGAACATCGACCATGCCCTGTCGCGGTGCTGCAGCAACTTCAAGGCGTGCCCTCTGTTCTGGGCCCAGGTCGAGGTGCTGCACGCCAGGCGGCAGAACCAGCGCAATCCAGAGGTGGCCCACGTTGCAGCCCCGATGGCAGGCTGAATGGATTCCATGCGCAAAAGTTATGATCCGCGCATGAATCAGGATTTCTCCGGAATGATCACACGATGCGGGGTGTAACCTGCGGCGGGAACCCTGTTCCCGATTCGCTTCCCGATCGATCGATGGATCACAAGGAGATTACCCGTGAGAAACCGGATGCTGTCCGCGCTCACGGCGACCCTCGCACTGGCGCTGCTTGCGCCAGCCGTTGTTTCCGCCCAGTCACTGGAGGAAAAGCGCGATGCGAAGCTCGCCGAGCCGTTCCTGAAGAACGCCGAATGGATCACTGACTACGACACGGCCCTGGCCAAGGCAAAGGAGACGGGGAAGCCGATTTTCGGCTACTTCACGCGCTCCTACTCTTACTGACCGCCGTGCCATGCATTGGAAAGCGGTCCGCTTTCCACCAAGGAATTCACGGAGTTCGGCAAGCGAGTCGTCCTGTTCTGCCACATCACCACCCGGATCCCCGGCGCGAAGAATGACGACCTGCTGGGCAAGGTCGGCGGCCGTGGCTTCCCGCACCTGGTCTTCATGTCGGAGACCGGCGCCGTGCTCAAGCAGCAGGGTGCGCGCTCGGTCGAGGCGTTCAACGCCAGCATGGACGAGCTGCAGGGCTACTACGACCTGAAGAAGAAGGCCGGCACGGGCGACGCTGCGGCGACGACCGAGCTGTTCCTCAAGGAGCTGGAGATGGGCCTCGTCGAGCTCGAGGACGCGAAGAAGAAGCTCGAGACGATGAAGCTCACCGACGACCAGCAGAAGCTGGCCGACACCGCGCTGGCCGCGGCGAAGGCGCGCGCCTGCAACGCCGACTTCCAGGCGGTGCTGCAGGGCATCAAGAGCCAGGACCAGGTGATCCCGGCGGGTCGCAAGCTGCGCGACATGAAGAAGGCGGGCCAGTGGCCGGCCGACGAGCAACTGGTCGACTCGTCGTGGCAGCTGATCCTGCAGGCCTGCGAGGCTGACGGCGACGCCGCTGGCATGGAAGAGGCCTACAACTACCTGTTCGGCAAGTACGGCACCAACCCGCGCGCGAAGCCGACCTTCGACAAGTGGAAGGCATCGCTCGAGGCGTTGAAGGCCAAGGAGAAGGAGAAGAAGGAAGGCGGCAGCGGCGACGAGTGATCGCGCTGCGCTGACTGCTTCGTTCTGACGGAACGCGAAGGCCCCTGCATCTGCAGGGGCCTTCGCGCTTTTCGTGCGTCGATACGGATCGCCGTTGAAGCCGCGCGCTGCTGCCCGTCCGTGGGCAACCGCACACGAGCTGTTGCGCTCACCGCCCGCTGCGCCGGTTCCGCGAGGTGCTGCTGGTGTTGCCGTTGGTGGCCGGAACCGCGCTGCGCGGGCGCCAGTTGTATTCGAACCGCAGGATCTTCTCGATGTAGAACGGATCGTCGAGTGCCTTCGCCTCGGCCTCCAGCTCCTCGTGCCGGTCGCGCACGCCGGCCAGTTCTTCCTGTGCGGTCTTCAGCGATTCGGCCTGCCGTTCGATGCGTGACGCGGCCGGCAGACAGTAGAGCAGCAACGTGGCCAGTGCGAGCGTCGCGACGACGCTCCAGAACGTGGCAATGCCGAACAGGTCCGGTGCGGCCGGCCGCATGTGCGTGTGCGCGTGCGGGCCGTCGTGGTCGCGAGCGGCTGGATCGGACGTGGCAGCTGCGAGGTCGTCGTCGTGCATCATCAGACGGAGCGGCGGCAAACGGCGGGGCGTCTGCCCAGTCTATCGGTCGCATCGCCCCGCGGGTTGAGCGCCGTCGCTGCGGGTGGGGCAAGACGCAGGAGTGAGTGACTGCGCGGGATGCAGTGACTGCAGCTTCAAGCCCACGGGCAGCCGCCCGTGGGTAACCGTGAAGCATCACCGAGGCATCGATCACGCGAGCGAGCACCCGAAAAACACCGCAACCCACGCAACACGCGACACGACCACAAGGCGCGATCGGAAGGATTGCGGAACTGCACGGTTACCCACGGGCAGCAGCCCGTGGGCTTGAATGGAACACCAACCACCAACGGATGCCCTCGCCCTAGCCCTTGCCCTTGCCCCTCTCACCCCTTGCCCTTGCCCCTCTCACCCCTTGCCCTTGCCCTTGCCCTTGCCCTTGCCCTTGCCCTTGCCCTTGCCCTTGCCCTTGCCCTTGCCCTTGCCCTTGCCCTTGCCCTTGCCCGAGAGACGTCATCGATG
>JBFWQT010000584.1:0-4261 GCA_050249295.1 Planctomycetota bacterium | reverse complement strand
CTTCCCGTCGAACGCGATCGGCAGCGTGATGAGCACCGTCGGCGAATCGATGCCGACGATCAGCAGCGAGTGGTGGAAGCGGGTACCGGCGTTGATCGTGGTGCCCTTGAACATCAGGTCGGACGACGAGTCCTGGAAATGTTCGAGGCGGGTCAGCACGGTCTCCACGCCGACGGTCGTGTTGTCGTCCTCGACGCGCAGGCGGAGGCTGGTCGAGGCGAAGTCGGTGAGGCTGCTCGGCCCGGACGACGAGAAGACATTGGACGAGAACAGGTTCTCGCTGCCGGCGACTTCCATCGAGAGGCTGATCGTGATGCCGAGACCGGAGTCGTCGGTGGGGATCTTGAAGCCGAACCCGAAGCCCCAGTACGGCTCGACGCCGTCGGCCAGTCCGTTGTCCTGGTTGAGCTCGCCGAAGTTGACGTTCTGCGGATAGAAGGACACGCTGCCGAGCACGAAGAAGCGGAAGCCCTCTTTGCGGGCCTCGAGCTTGGCCCTGGCCGCTTCGGATTCGCTCATCACGTCGCGGCCCGGATCCTGCGTCGCGCCGCCGGTGCCCACGTCGGGTGCGGTCGTGGCCGGGTCGGGCGCGGGCGCCGGGTCGGGCGCGGGCGCGGGCGCGGGGTCCGGCCCGCCACCGCACCCGGTGGGCTGCGCGTGCGCCAGCGCCGGCATCAGCGCCACAGCGGCCAGCAGCCACAATGCAACGGCGACCAACGTGAATGCGTGCGAGCGGGGCAGGTAGTGCCGCATGCGGTGAGCCTGGTTGGAGTCGGGACCGGACAAGTTTCGCCGCACGGGCCGGATTGCGCAATATCGCCGTCGGCCAAATGCGCGAGGCGCGGGCCCCGTTGCTGGTGCCCGCGCCTCGTACGGTTCCGGTCAGTCAAACCCGACCCGCTCGATCACTCACTTCTTCGAGCGAACGAGGTGCATCGGGTCGCCGTTGATGGTCGCCATCAGGCGGTCGCCGGTGTGCATCCAGGTGTTGGTGCTGGTGGTGCCCTCGAGGTCGGTGACCTCGACGGTCAGCTTGACGCCGTTCTGCTCGACGAGCTTCCACGTGCCGCCCGGGATGCGCTGGCCGCCCATCACGATGAACATGGTGTCCTCGGTGAACTCGATCTTCATCGCGGCCATCATCGCGCCGGCCATCGCCATCGCCATCTTCAGCTCTTCCTCGGTCATCTGCGCGTTGTCCGGATCGCCCTTGATCGTGGCCTCGACGTCGATGTCCCAGACGCCGATGATGTCGCCGGGCTTGCCGCTCGGCACGGTGTTGACCTTCTTGCGCTTGAACACGAACGCCATCGCGTTGTCGCTGAAGCCGGTCACCAGCGTGTCCTTGTCGGTCAGCTCGAAGACGTTCTCCTTCCCCTCGGCGCCTTCCTCGGTGATCAGCAGCTTGACCTTGTTGCCGTCGGTCGACACGACCTTGTGCGTGGCCTTCTTGCCGTCCTCGCCGATGCCGCTCATCGAGATCGTGTCCTTGCCGATCGTCATGACCGGGCCGGTGCCGTCGCCCGCCAGTTCCTTGCGCAACTCGGCTTCCTGCTCGGCGGTGATCTCGGGGTGCAGCTTCTTCGTGGCGGCAATGCTGCCGTCGATGTCCAGCGCCCACTGACCGATCATCAGCTCGCTGGCCGGCTTCGGAGCCTCGGCCACGGGCCGCTTGAACCACATCGGCATCTTGCCGTCGGTGACCATGATGCCGGTTTCGATGATCGTCGCGGTCAGTTCGGTGGCCTTGCCGCCGTCCTCGGTCGTGACGAACACGGCGGACTTGCCGTCAGCGCTGACGCTCTTCACCTCGACGGCGGCGACCTTCTCCTGACCCATCATGGTCATCGAGGTCTTCTCGTTGGTGATGATCAGCTTGCCGAACATCGTCGTCATCATCTGCACCTGGGCCTTCTTCTGGGCCTCGTCCAGAGCGGCAAACCGTGCATCATTCTTGAGCATGGCCTCGCCGTCGAGCACCCACTCGCCAGTGATGCCGGCGGGCAGCTGGAGATTTGCGGGCTGGGCGGGCTGCGTGTCCTGGGCGAGCAGGGGGCTGCTACAGATGGCCAGCAGCATCAGGCTGGCCGCCAGCATGTGAGCGGAGCGGAATCGCATCATGGGTATCCTGGAAATGGAGACACGGTGGGACGTGCTGAAGACAGAGTCGCGTCGGCGACGGTCTGTAGTATGAACCGTCGAACGGAGCGGAATCCGGTGTCGTTCCGGAAAAGCCGATTATGCCATGCCATCAGCCCGCACGGCGGTGCCAGAACGATTGTCGAACGGCCGATGATGAGCGTCGCGTGTGTGCCGCAAATGACGCCGCAATGACGTCCGGATTGGTGGCGGCGAATCCGCAAGCCGGGCGGATCAAGGTGTGAGTGTCGCCGTGGCGTTGGCAGGCAGCGGTAGCGCAGGCCGTGCTTTTTTCTCGACACCCCGACGTGCGTTCAGGGTTTGCCCATCTCAGCGCCTTCGATCTGAATGACCCACAGCAAGGATGTGACCTATGCGTTGGATTCCGACTCTCGCCTTCGTGGCTGGACTGTCGCTGACCTGCGGCGTGGCGTCGGCCCAGCCGGGTACCGATGCTCCCCCGCCGCCGCCCCCGCCGCCGCCGGCTGACCAGCCCGGCCCGGGTACTGATGGCCCGCAGCGGCCGGACCGGCCTGAACGTCCGGACCGGCCGGAACGTCCGGATCGGCCGAGCCCCGAAGACATGATGAAGCACCTCGACTCGAACGGCGACGGCAGCGTCACGCTCGACGAGGCCCGTCAGTTCGCGCGCGAAGCGTTCCGCCGCAACCGCGGCCAGCGCCCGGGCCAGGGTGGCCAGGGTCAGCGTCCCGACGGCGCCCGCCCGGACCGCCCGCAGCGTCCCGACGGTGCTCCCGCGCCGGGCACTGACAACGGCACCGACCGCCCGCAGCGTCCCGACCGTCCCGACCGTCCGCAGCGTCCGGAAGGTGCTCCCGAGCCGGGGGGGCCGGGCACCGACGGCCAGCGGCCTGACCGTCCGCAGCGTCCTGAGGGTGGCGCCGACCGGCCGAACCCGCTCGACCGCCTGTTCCAGGCTGCCGACGAGGACCACAGTGGTGCGCTGACCGGCGAGGAGATTCCGAAGTTCCTGCGCAGTCTGCACGAGATGATGCAGAACCGCCCGCAGGGTCAGCCGGGTCAGGGTCGCGGCGGCCGTGGTGGTCGCGGTCCGGGCCAGGGCGGTCAGGGCGGCCCTGGCGGTCAGGGTCAGGGTGGCGGCGAGGACTTCTGATCCGCCTTCCCTTCAAGCCCACGGACTGCTGCCCGTGGGTCAGTCCACGCGACCGACGAGTTCGGGGTGGCCGCCGGAGCGATCCGGCGGCCACCTTCTTTGTTGTGGTGAGCGGCCGCTACGGAGCGTCCACGCGTTGCGTCGGTTCGGGTGTGTCAGGCGGGTCGAACGTGCCGAGCACAAAGTGGATGTCGATGATCGGCGGCTTCAGCTGCAACTCGGCGTTGAGCCGTTCGATCAAGCCGGCCTTGAGGTAGCGCGCGTACTCCTGCATGCGCGACGGCGAGTCGACCTCGACCGTGAGGTGGCCGCGCGCGAGTCGCACGATGCGTGTGCGCGACAACTCGCCCGGCGTCTCCTGCAGCGCATTGGCCCAGGCCTTGTGCAGCCGCCGCTGGCGCAGCTTCGAGACCAGGTGCAGGTCCTTCAGCACGTCCTTCAGCACGCCGGCCATCGCGTTCAGGTTGCGCGGCTTGAACTGCTTGTTGCGTCGCTGGCGATCGAGATGCCGCGTCGGATCTTCCTCCGGGTCGGCACCGCGCGGCTCGCGCGGCGGCTCCGGAGGCGGTGGTGGCGGTCTCTTGCGGCCCATTGGTTCACCACGCGAGCAGGACGAGCGGCGCCGGCACGCTACCACAAGGCGACGGATGCCGGCCGGCTCAATTTGGCGCACGCGGATGGCGGTGTGGTAAACCGGGTGCGAGACACGCCGCGACAGTCAGAACAAGAGCCGCGACCGTCAGGGAGCGGATGTACGGCGCGGAGCTCTCGCCTGCATCCGGTGAGAACAAGAGCCGCGACCGTCAGGGAGCGGATGGATGGTGCGGCGCGGAGCTCTCGCCCACACCAGTCAGAACAAGAGCCGCGACCGTCAGGGAGCGGATGTACGGCGCGGAGCTTCCGCTCCACAACCGCTCCCTGACGGTCGCGGCTCTTGTTGAGCGAACCGAGTGACCGACGTGACCGACGTGACCAACGTGACCGACG
>JBFWQT010000583.1:0-4265 GCA_050249295.1 Planctomycetota bacterium | reverse complement strand
GACGAGCTCGACTACTACCCCGCACGCGCCGCGATCGAGGCCACGCCCGAGGACTACGGCGCGATGCAGCGGGAGATGCGCGACTACCTCCGCGCGCACGAGGTCGGCCGGCGCAGCAACGATCTCGACGCGCTGATCCAGACGATGGATGCCGCGCACGCCGATGCCGTGATCGCATCCGCCGACCCGGCCCGCATGACCTCCTACCTGCGCGACGCCAGCGGCAGCCGGCCGGGCGCCGATCGCGTGCGCGCCGCGTGCACCGCCGTGCTGCTCGCGCAGGCCCGCGAGACCGTCGCCGCGCATGATGCGACCGCGACGCGCGCCGCGTGGCAGCGCTACCTCGACGCCGGCGGCGAGCGGCGCAACGAGGCCCGCATGTGGATGCGCTACCCCGTCGTCTCCGACGCGATGCCGCCGCCGGTCAACAACGTGAACAGCGTGCGCATCGACGCGGCCGGCGTGACCACCGCGCGCGTGACGCGTGATCGCCTCTCGATCGAGGTCACGTGGGTGCCGCCGGGCTTCGTCTGCACCGACTTCGAGGCCGACCTCTACGAGGAACACGAGGGCTACTGGCTGGGCAGCGGCGAGGTGACCATCGCCGAGTGGCTGGCGTTCTGCGACGTGAGCCATCGCGACAACACCCTGTGGAAGGACATCCGCCCGCTGACCCGCCTGCGCCCCGTGACGCAGGTCGACCAGGCGGCCGCGCTCGAGCTCTGCAAGCACATGGGCGGCGATCTGCCGACCGAGGCCGAGTGGCTCGCCGCCGCGCGCGGCCAGTCGGATGCGCAGCCGCGCATGTGGCCGTGGGGCAACGACGAGTCGCTCGATCTGCACCGGCTCGCACTCACCGGCGATGCGCCGATCGCCGCGCGCGACCGCGAGTCGCTCGACATCGCGCCCTACGGCCACGTCGGCCTCGGCGGCAATGTGCGCGAGTGGTGCGCCGGCGCGATCGTCCGCGGCGGCAGCTTCCGTTCGGGCTCGATTGCCGGCGCGCGCGTCACGCAGCGCCAGGAACTGCCCGCCACCACCACCGCCGACGACCTCGGCTTCCGCATCTGCATCCGTTCGCGCTGAAAGGACCGCTGCCATGCAACGCCTCATCGGCCTCGCCTGCTTCGTCGGTCCGCTCCTCTTGTTGTTGCCGGTGGCACATGCCGCCGACGCGCCGTTGCTGGCCGGTGCGGGGTTGTCGTCCGACGTGCGCAAGGCTGCACCCGCCACGCGCGATGCCGGCACCACGTTGCCCGCCGCGATCGTCACCGCGCTGGCCACGCCCTCGTCCACGCTCGACCAGTTGCTCGCCGCCGTGCGCGCGGCCGGTGTGACGGCGGTCGCGATCACGGCGCGCCCGGCCGCGATGCACGCGCTGCCGCCGGTTGCCAGCGTGCCCGACACGCGTGCCGCGCTCGACCAGTGGCTGCTCTCGGCCGGCCTGCGCCTCGTGGTGATCGACGACGCCACGCTGGTGTTCGCCGATGCCGGCATCGCCTTCCACGTCAGCGATGCCCGCGCGCTGCCGGTCGCGGCGGCCCTGGCCATCGGCACGATTGACGAACTCGACCGCTTCCTGCTCGACGAACCCGACCACCCGGACCGCGCGATCATCGAGGCGCGCGTGCGCGAACTCACGATGCGCCGTGCCCGCGCCTTCGCCGACGCCGCCCGCCTCGACGAGTTCGTGTCGGTGTTCAGCCACTACCTGCCGTCCGATCGCATCGTCGCGCAGGCCGACGCGCTGGCGCTTGGCAACGCGCTCGCTGCCGCCGATCCGGACGCCGGGCTGCGTCGCGTGGCGCAGTCGGGCAGCAGCCTCGGCGCGGTGGCGGTGGCGATCCTCGCGCGTCGCGTCACACCACTCGACGCCGCAGCCATCTCGCGCGTGCGCGACGCCGATGCGCGGGCCGACCTCGAGGCGCTGCTCGCCGCGGCCGGCAGCGAACCCGCGGCCGGGGCCGCGTCGGCCGGCTACTGGCGCACCCGCCTGTGGCGCGAAGGCGGCGCGGCCGCGGCCACCGCGTTTGCCTCGGCGCTCGACGCGATGTCGGACGACGACGCGAGCGCGATGCTCGATGCGTTCCTGCCGTGGCACGCGCCGGTGCTGGCGCCCGCACTGGGGCACTCGGCGGCCGTCACGTCGCGGATCGTCGCGCGACTGCGCGCCCACGCCTGGACGGCCGACTCGCGCTACGCGCTGGCCGCGATGCTGGCGCGCGCGAGCGACACCACCGAGCTGATCCGCGATGTGCTCGTGCCGCTCGACGTGGTGGAGGCGGTGCCCGCGCTGCGCTCGATGGCCGCGCGCGGCACCGACGCGGCGATTGCCGCGCTGGTTGCGCTGGCACCGCAGGAAGCCCTGCGCGACGACAGTGGCTCGCTCGTACGCGCGCTGTTCGATCGTATCGGCGCGGGCGGCGGTCTGGCCGAACCCGCCGCCGTGGCCACGTGCCGGCTTGCCGCGATGACCGGCGACCCGTCGTTTGTCGACCGTCTGCTGCGCCTCACCGCGGGCACCAGTTCGGCCGGTGACGACCTGCGGCGCGCGGCGCTCGAAGCCTCGGCGGTGCTCGACCCGCCGCGATGCGTCGCCGCGCTGTCGCGCAATGTGCCGGCCTACGCGACCGACCTGGCGATCCGCCTCGGCCTCGTTGCGCCACCCGCGGCCCCTGCCGCCGCCGAACCGCCGACCGCGGCCGCTTTGAAGACGATGCAGCCGACCGACCAGCTCGACGCGTTCCTGCGCTACCTCGCGAGTAGCGACGACGCGGACAATCTGCGCGCCGCGGCGGTCGCTGCGGTGCGCGCCGCGCATCCGGAACTCACGCTCGTCGTCCTGCCCGACGGCATGCCGGCCGCGCACCCGTTCGTCGCGGCACTCGCGGCGCTGATCGAATCCGGCGATCACCGACCGGTGCGCATCGTCGGTGCAGCCGACGCCGGGCGCCTTGCACCGGCGGCCGCGCACGTCCTGCGCATCGGCGCCGTGTGGGGCAACGCATCCAACATCAACCTGCCGGCCAGCGTCACGCTGACCCTCGGCGACGGTGCGGCTGGCAAGCCGATCGCGCTGCTCGCGTCGCTCGTCGTCGCACGCCTCGATGATCCGATCGCACGCGCGATCGAAATCGCGGCGCCGTCGATCACGGGCGAGCTGATTGCGCAGTTCGTCAACACTGGCAGCCCGACCGCGCGGCCGTTCACGTGGCCGCCCGCCAGCGACACCCCGATTGACCCCGGCACCGGCCACGTGCCGACAAACCCGGAAACCGGCCCCGGTCCTGAGACCGGCCCCGGCCCGGAAGTTGGTCCCGGCGTTGACCCTGGCACGCCCACCAACGAACGCGCGGCGCAACCCGTGGCGCTCGCGGTCAGCGCCGGCGGCGTGTTCGGCCGCTTCCGTGAAGACGTCACCGGCTCGTCGCAGGTCGGCGGTGTCGCCAACGTCGCCGGTCTGGGCGCGAACATCCGCTTCGACGGCCGCGACCTGTTCGGTCCATCGTTCGGCCTCGAAGGTCGCGTGTGGTTCCAGACGCTGTCCGGCGACGAGTCGTGGCTGACGCAAAGCGACTCGCTCGCCGCGACGATCATCGGTTTTCACATCGCGTTCCAGTTCGCGCCGATCAGCGAGCCAGACGGCTGGTTCCTCTCGCTCGCTCTCGGGCCGGGCTTCCAGATGGTGCTCACCGGCCGCGACAACGTGGCGATCGGCAGCGTGCAACAACCCGACGAGTCGGCGTCGCTGGCCGCGTTCCTGCTGGCCGGCACAGTGTGCATCGAGAACGCGTCGCTGTTCTCGCCGGGCTTCGGGCTGCGGCTGCGGGGCGAGGCCACGCTGCGCAACGTCGGTGGCGCGGGCATCCAGCTCGGCTGGGAAGTCACCGCGCTGATCACGCTCTCCAGCAACATGCACCTCGAGGCCGGCGTCGCCAGCATGTGGTCGAAATACAACGAGTCGCCGCGCTCGGTGCAGCTGCAGAGCTTCGACATCGTGGTCGCGCTGCGCATCGGCCTCTGATCGCACGCCAGGATGTGCCCGCTTGCGAGTTCGCTGCAGGTCCAGGGAGCGGGAATTCCGATTCCGGGCGAGCCGGGGGTGTAAGCCCCCGGAGTCTGGTTCTGGAGTCAGCTCACGATTGGCTCAACAGGCCGGTCCCGGAGTTGTCCCGGAATCAGACTCCGGGGGCTCACACCCCATTGGCGCAAAAACAAGAGCCGCGAGCGCAAGCGAGCGGGCCACCAGGGCCCCGGGTCTTCGG
>JBFWQT010000582.1:0-4290 GCA_050249295.1 Planctomycetota bacterium | reverse complement strand
GGCTTCCAGCCTGCACAGGTCTGTGGTGCAGGCTTCCAGCCTGCACAGGTCTGTGGTGCAGGCTTCCAGCCTGCACAGGTCTGTGGAGCAGGCTTCCAGCCTGCACAGGTCTGTGGTGCAGGCTTCCAGCCTGCACAGGCACCCTGAATCCCCCCGCTACCTCTCGCGCGGCGCGTGGAACCGCTCCCCCGGCTGGCCGCACATCCACATCCGCTTCACCGTCGTCGGCAGATTGCCCAGCACGTCCGCCGAGTCGTCGATCATCAACTCGATCCCCAGTTCGACCACCACGCGCGCCTTCCACAGTTCCACCGGCTTGAGCGTGTCGGCGATCTCCGGCACGTGCAGCGCCGAGTAGCGCATCCCCAGTTCGTCCAGCGTCCGCTGCGTCCGCTTGAGGAACTCCGGCCGGCGCCACGTGATGACGTGCACCTCATGGCCGGCCTGCAGCAGCGCCTCGGCCACAATGCGGAAGAACTCCGGCGCCGCCGTGATCGTGCCGTCGAGGTCGAGTCCGATCTTCACTGTGTGTGTGCTCCGCTGCGTCGGGCTGATCCATTGCACCTCCATGTGCAACCGGCGGTGCGATGGATCGTTGGAAACGAACACGATTGTCCGGCCGCGCCGGGGACCGACCCGCCCCGGCCGTTCGTCGACTGAACTCCGGCGCGCCTCCCGCACTCAACAGGCACCCTCACCCGTGACGCGCGCGCGCACCTGCTCGTTCTCCGTTCGCGCCATTGGCACCGTTGGCGCCACTGGCGCGCATGTCGGATGCACAACGGCAACCTCACGTTGCGCCCATCGTGCGCACAGGTAGAATGCGCGGACCCCGGCGACCCCATGCTGGCGGTTCCCCTCCGAGCCGCACCAGATGCCTGACATCGATCCGCTGAAAATCGGCAAGCCACTCGGCAACGACCACCCGCGAGAGCTGGGTCGCTACGACCTGCTGCGCGTGCTCGGCCAGGGCGGCATGGGCACCGTCTTCCTCGCCAAACAGAAGAACCTCGGCCGGCTCGTCGCCCTCAAGCTGCTCGGCGGCGCGCGCAAGGTGCGCGACGACTGGAAGGCCCGCTTCGAACTCGAGATCGACGCCCTCGCCCGGCTGCACCACCCGAACATCGTCGCGATCCTCGACCGCGGCGAGGACGACGGGCGGATGTTCTACGTGATGGAGTTCATCGACGGCGTACCGTTGCGCCGGTTCATCAAGAAGCCGCAGAAGTTCCAGGCGATCACGCGCATCGCCTACAAGGTGTGTCTCGCGCTCGAGAAGGTGCACGACGAAGGCCTCGTGCACCGCGACATGAAGCCGGACAACATCCTGATCGACAAGTACGGCGAGGTGAAGCTCACCGACTTCGGCATCGTGAAGTCCGTCCAGCGGCCCGGCGACGGCGGCGCAGGCGACGGCCCGGTGCTGACCGGCCAGGGCGCGACGATCGGCACGGCCGCGTACATGGCGCCCGAGCAGATGTTCGGTCGCGGCGAGATCGGCCCGCCGGCCGACGTCTACGCGATGGGCGTGATGTTCCACGAACTGATCGTCGGCCTGCGCCCCGAGCCCGACATGCCGAAGGTCACGGCGATCGTGCCCGGCCTGCCGGTGTGGGTCGACGAGTTCCTCAACTTCTGCCTGCACATCGACCCCAAGCGCCGCTTCGCCAACGGCAACGAACTGAAGAAGTTCCTGACGATCCACGCCAACAAGGTGAAGGGCAACTTCCCGATGGTGGGCACGGTGCCGCTGATGCTCGGCGGCAAGGGTGCTTCCGGCAAGCCCGGCTCGGCGCCGATGAAGCTGCCGTCGGGCCGCACGAAACACGCCGGGAAGCCGGGCGCACCGGCCGGTGGCGGCTCGTCGCTGGCGCTGGGTGATCCGTGGGAAGCCGACGACAACGGCGACGGTGCCGGCGATCTCGCGACCGCGCTGAAAGGCGGCGAGTCGCGCGTCGTCTCGGCCGAGGCGGTGGCCAGCGCCACGTCGCCGGTCGGCAAGGCCAAGGACAAGCGCGCCGCAACGCAGCGCGCGAAGCAGAAGATGGCGCAGGCCAGGGCCGCGGTGAGGGCCGTCGGCGATCGCGAGGACGACGACGAGGACGACTCGCTGCTCGTGCTCGACGACACCGCCCCGCCGGCCGCCGTGCCGCTGGTGCCGCCGGTCGCCGCCATGGAGTGGTCGGTGCGCAACTGTCCGCGCTGCAAGGGCACCGGGGCTGCGCGCAAGATGCTGCTCTTCAAGCGGCCGTGCAAGCTCTGCGAATCGCAGGGCCGCGTGTACCGCGCGCGCCGCGACGTGAAGCGCCTGCGCCGCGCGTACTGGATGATGATGATGCTCGCGCTCGGCGTGTCGGGCGGCGCCGGCTACCTGGCGTTCACACGCGTGACCGCGAAGGACGGCGTGATCCCGCCGCTCGACTTCTTCGGCACGCAGCCGCTGCCCTGCATCGTGATGGCGATTGCCGCCGCGACGCTGCTGATCGTGCTCTGGGCGCTGGACGTGGCCGCGCAACAGAACTGGCAGCCGACCGACCTGCTGCCCAATGGCAGCGTCGTCTGGCCCGGCCGTCGCTCGGTGCGCCGGCTGCTGATCGGTACGACGGTCTGCCTGCTGCTGATCGTCGGCAGCGGTGTGGTGTTGCCGATGGTGCTCAAGCCGGGCGCGCCGGTCAATCCGCACCCGACGCCGACGGCCGACGACAAGACGCCGCCGTTCTCGTTCGAGCAGCTGACCGCGATGGGGTTCGAGCCGCCGCGTCCGTGGCCCGACGCCGACACGCCCGAGCAGCAGCGCCTGCTCGCGTGGCAGGACCTGAAGCCGAACCGCAACCGCTACACCGAACTCGTGCGCAGCCGGGACCTCGCGCGGATGGTCTACATCCCGGCCGACACCGACTCGAGCGGCCCGACGCAGTTCGGCACCCCCGGCGAGACCGACGACTTCGACGTGCCGACGCCGGCCAACGAGACGCCGGCCGTGTCGATCCGCATGCCCGGCTACTTCATCGACGTCAACGAGATCACGTCGCAGCAGTTTGCCGAGTTCCTGACCGTCAACTCGCTGAAGCTGAACACCGGCAAGGTCGACAACCGCATCGACGTGGTGCACCTGAAGGCGCCGCCATACTCCGTGTTGGCGTACGACGTCGAGGACGTGATCGCGCAGGCCGGCAAGTATCTGAAGGACGTGCACGGCAACCCGGTCGATCCATCGATGTTGCCGACGATCCGCGGCGGCCTGACGTGTGGCGCCGGCGGGTCGTGGGTCTTGCGCACGTTCCCCAACCAGACCGAGGCCGACGAGAAGATGCCGATGATCTTCGTCACGTCGTTCGGCGCGCGCGCCTACGCCGAGTGGGTTGGCGGCCGGCTGCCCACCGAGCTGGAGTGGGAGAAGGCTGCGGTGGGCCAGATGACGAGCAAGTTCGTGCCGTTCCGCTACCCGTGGGGCGTGGCGTTCCACGGCCGGACCGGCGCGCGCAACCTGTCGAACACGGCCAGTCAGTTCCTGCCGACGCCGGCGACGCAGCTCGAGCTGGCGGAGCTGGTCGCGAAGGATCCGCAGTTGCGCAAGCAGCTGATGGCGCAGCCGATCAACTGGAACGGCAACAGTGATTACTCGCCGTACCGCGTCTCGATGATGGCCGGCAACGTGGCCGAGTGGTGTCACAACGTGTACCGGCCGGAGTTGTACAAGGACCTTGCGCGCAGCCCCGAGACGCTGGGCGCGTTCATGGTTCCGCCGAACCCCGGCGAGCCGGCGGCGTTCCGCGGTGCGGGTTTTGACGAGTCGCGCGAGCCGGTCCGGTCGCGTTACCGCCGCTCGGCGCCGCAGGATCATGCGACGTGGAACCTCGGCTTCCGCGTGGTCGTGCCCGCCCCGGCGACGACATCGGCGGTGTCGCCGAGTGGTGGCGAGTAGCAAGCGCGGCGCCGTCGGGTTTTGCAGGCGCGACGACTATCGAGGGTGGTGGTGGATGCAATCCCGCTTTGATTCGGGATTCGGGCAAGAGCCGCGACCGCAAGGGAGCGGATTCGGGCAAGAGCCGCGACCGCAAGGGAGCGGGCCCCGAGGGCCGCTCGATTACGAATCCCGGTGACGTCCCTCCGGAGCCTGCGAAGCAGGCGGCTCTTGCGATAGCCCCGGGTGAAGCCGCGAAGCGGCGAGAACCCGGGGTGGCACGGCAGGCCCCTCGTCGCCGGAGCCTGCGAAGCAGGCGGCTCGCTGCGTTCTGAGCCGCCTGCTTCGAAGGCTCCGGAGGGAGGGTGCGGCGCCGCGATAACCCC
>JBFWQT010000581.1:0-4321 GCA_050249295.1 Planctomycetota bacterium | reverse complement strand
GGCTTCGTGGGTCCAGAGGATGCCGCGTTCACGGCGGACGTGCGGCATGATGCCGAACTTCGGCTTGCGCAACTCGGTGACCCAGAACTCGCAACGCACGCGCTCGGCCTCGAGCGTGGCGACGTCGCGATCGGCGCACGCCTTCCAGCTGCTGGCCAGCATGCGCTGCCCGGCATCGGCACTCTCGTCCGCTGCGTGTTGCGCCGCCGCGGCGATGGCCGTCGCGCGCTTCGCAAGCGTCGCAGCGAATGCGGTCATCGCCTGGTCGCGCAGCTTCAGCGCGTCGGCAAGGCGTCCGCGGAGTTCGAGCGTCTCGGCCTGCGTGACCAGCGCTCGCGGATCGACTTCGGGCCCCTCGACCACGGGTGGTTGAGCCGGCGCGGTCTCGTCGTCGCCGTCACCGGCACGCGCGACTCCCGGCGTCCACAGAACGCCGGCCAGCGCGATCAACCACAGTGCTCGCCACGCGCGGTCCGCGATGCCGGGATGGCGGGGGGAATGGCTCGGCCGCATGGACGTTCTCCGCGAGTGCTCATCTTCACTGTACCCGGCTGTTGGCGCTGGTTGCCAGGCCTCGTGCGCACGCGCCTTGACGTTGCCCGGCGGTGCGCATACATTCCCGCCAGCGCGGGTGTAGCTCAGTGGTAGAGCTTCAGCTTCCCAAGCTGGTGGTCGAGGGTTCGAGTCCCTTCACCCGCTTCGATAAACACAGGCTTCCAGACGGTCCGGACGGTTGACTGACCACAATCCTACCACAATAAAATCCGCCGGCCGGCCGACGCGGATCGGTTGACGCCGTCGGAAATCGTCGAAAACCGTCCGCGGCGGATCAGATCAGTTGCGCGTCGACTTGAACCACCGCGCATCGGGATGCCATCCGATGCGCCGGTAGGCCCCTGCCGCGCAGGTTGCCGCAGGTGCCGCGCGTGCCGCTCGGAGCGTGGTGCTGGCCGCACCATGCGTCGGCTTCAGGATCCTTGATCCAGAATCGCGCCTTCGATGGCAGGCTTGCGACGCCTTCGCGCGCCGTACCGGCTGCTGCCCGGTGCCGACTCGATGCTGTTCACCGAGGGCCGCCCTGACGAGCAGTCGTCCGGCCACTACGACTACCGCGCGCGGTTCTACGAAGCGATTGTCGGCACGTGGCTGACGCGCGACCCGGCCGGCTTCGTCAACTGCACGGTGGTCAGTGGTCGAGGTCAATCTCGAGCGTATTGGTGCCCTCTCGCACAATGATGGTGCCGGTCGCCAGTTCGCGCTCGAGCGAAAGATCCGCCACGAACACCCGATTTCGCCTGCCATGTCGCGCCGGCGGTCTGGCCCGGCGAATCCGGCCGCAGTATCTCGCAATCTTGCTGCCAGGAGACGAATCGCAGAACTGAACGCCCACAGGACTCGAAGATCGCCGTTGGAGAAACTGCAGGCCCCGGCTAGACGTACGTCTTGTATTGTATTTGTTGCATAGGCGCCGGTCGCGTAGCCGGCAAGCCAGTCCCGCCCGACTCTGTCCCGACCGCCAATGTTCCGCTCTCGCTACCTGCTGCTGGTTGTTGTGCTCGCCACCGTGGCGTTCGTCGCTGCATCCTGCCTGTTCGATGGCGGGCCCCCCAAGAAGGACGAATCGCGCTACGTGTCCTACGTCACCGACCAGCCTGACGCTCCGAACTATGTGTCGAAGGAACTCGAGGGCTTCATGCACTGGGCCCGCATGGCATCGCATGCCCAGTACGGTGGCTACGATGTCAGTCCGCTGTTCATCATGTACGCGGCGGAGATTGCCGGAAAGGACGGAACCATCTCGCTGACCGAGTTCGACTTCATCCGGAGCCCCTACGACGCCGACGAATTCTCGTTCAAGGCGGCGAGTGTGGAACCGCCGACGATGGCGACGAGCTGGAAGCCCTGTCTCGTCAACGACAACATCCGCGGCCACCACAAAGTGTTTCCCTTTGTCCTGCGTCCCGGCCCGTTCACGCCGGATCCCACGAACGCTGATCCGTCGCTGATCTTCGGACGAAAGGGGGCCGCGCCGAAGGAATCCCTCGATGTGTACTGGGTGGACAAGTACCTGAGAGACTGGCACCCCCGCACATACGAACACCTGCCCACTGCGATGCTGGACCGCGCGCGGGGACTTCGCGTGTGGCGGGTCGACGCCGCAGACACGGGCGGCGCGGCCTACCTCTACCATCTGCTCTTCAAGACGCCGGAACAGGCAACGGCGTTCAGCGACAACCTGACCCGGATGTCCCGCGAGACAGGCACCAACCTCAACTGGCAGACCACGTTCGGCATCCGGCCGGAGGACGTCACGAAGGTTGAAGACCATGACGACACCCGGACCACCACCACCGGGTTCGTGGTGCAACGCGCGCTGTGGGGCACAGAACTGGTCGTGCTGCTCCTCCGGACGACGGATGAGGCCGTCCAGCAGCGGTTGCGGAACGCCCTGCAAGATGCGCATAGAGCCCGGGACGCGTGGATGGCCGAACTCAACAAGCGCGCCGCGGCAGAGACCTCCGTGCAGATCGACGCTGGCTTCACGGATCGCGCGCACGGCCAATGGCCACCAGATGCGGAGTATCTGTTCATCATCCCGCGGGAGCAGTTCCACGAGTGGGGGATGCACGACGCCCGCGCTTCGGCCGACGACCCCGACAGCGACGAGGCGTACAGCGCCACCGTCAATCTGATGATCGCCGCGCAGATGGGCCACGCGCTGGCCGCTGTCGAACTGGTGCCGCGGCTGCGCATTGGAATTGGCGTATCCGAGCCGCAGCCCGGCCTGGCCGATGCGTGGGAGAAGCGAATCGCCGCGATGGGCGATCTCAGTGCCAGGTACAAGGAGAACATCGACGATGACATCGAGAATGCGTTCCGGCCGTTGATCAAGCTGGCCCGCAAGGCGCACGACCCGGCCAAGTGGAAGCAGTTCTGGGAACTCGACGGATTCCACCAGCGGTTCACGCGTGATCCTTCTGGCCGTGTCTACGGTCCGCCGCAGGATCCGTGGGCCCAGGATTACCAGGTGACCGTCCCGACGAACGCCGACGACCCATGGGTGATCACCAGCCTTGGCCGCGACGGCAAACCCGGCGGCAAGGGCGAGGACGCGGACATCGTCAATCGCATCGAGTGACGCCGAGGGCGCAGCGGGGGCGCGGAAGCCGGTTCGGCCCACCCACGGCGTGTTCCGGCCGGCTGCTGTACGGTGCCGCCAGCGAGACCGAACTCATCGGACGCAAGGCCCGTGCCCTCGACCGGATTGGCAGCGACGACGCGAAAGCGGCGCTGAACGCCTTGGTGAAGCTCGTGAACGACGAGGCACGGCAACGCCTGAACCGCACCGGATCGTGAAATCGCACTCCAGCCTCTTGTCTGGCGGAGCGCTGCTCCCTACCCTGTTCCCGGTCATTTCTCTCATGATTGCGCGGAGTCAGTTATGCGCAAGAACGTCGATGATGCTCGCGTTGCGTGCGGCGTTGGCGTTGGCGTTGGCCGCTGGGCTGCGTGCAGTTCTACGCATCATTCGGTCTGCCCTCGATGGCGAACATGCGCCAGCTGCGCGACCGGATTGCCGTCGCGATGCGGGCCCTCTCGCGTCAGGCCGGGATCAGCGAGGAACAGGCCGCGACCGTGCAGAGCGATATTGGAGCACGAGTTCCGCACGCATGGAGCGATGACGGCAACCGCCTGGCAGAATCACGCGCACGCGATGTTCAGCCGGCTCTCCGCCGCTGACCAGCAACGCGTCGCCGAATTGATCGAGGCGGTCGGGGGCGACGCCGGCTTCTGTGCCGACGTAGCCGCGCGCGGCAGCCAACCGATTCCGACCGATAGTGGCCGTGTGGCGCGTGCTGATTGTGGTGGCAGCGTTCCTGGTCGGGCTGTTGATCGCCAACTCCCTGTAGTCCATCTGCTGCGAGAACCGAAATGAACCCGCACTCCCGCACGCTGCTGGTGACGCTGCTGCTTTGCCTGGCCGCCGCGCTGGTTGGCTGCCCCGTGACCGGCGGTGGAATCCGCATCGCATCGGACGATCCGCCAGTCAATTCGCCAGCCCGCGAGACGATCGTCGCCGCCGACGGCCGCAGCTACACCGTGGTGGAGCGGCGGGCAGACGGCACGATCGAGATCGCGGACGGCGAGACGCACGGCGGACGCAACCACGGCCTGCTGGCGGCCGACGGCACGGTGATAGTGCCGGCGGAACACGGCACGATCATGGAGTTGCACGACGGGACTGCGTGGGTCCTCGACGAGAAGTGGGGCAAGGTCGATCAGACCGGCAAGGTGGTGGTTCCGTTCCGCTACGACTACA
>JBFWQT010000580.1:0-4330 GCA_050249295.1 Planctomycetota bacterium | reverse complement strand
GCCACTGGCTGCCGTGCACTTCCGACGAGATCAGCTCGACGCCGCAGCACAGGCACTCGGCGCCGAAGCGCTCGGCCAGCCGCGCGAGCGAGACGACCAGCGCGCGGTAGCTGGCAAACCATACCTCCCAGTCCGGCGGACGGATCCGGCCGCGCCACTCGCCCTCGCCGAGATGCAGCACGTAGATCGTGGGGAACAGCATCACGTGCAGCCCGGCGGCGTGCGCGTCGGCAATCGCCTGGCCGATGACAATGTCGCTGGCGGTCTGGTTGCGGGCGTCGGCAACGCCGCGGTACACGGTCGATTCGTAGATCGTGTCCATGTACCAGTTGAAGTTGAAGCTCACCGAGTTGATGCCGAGCGCGTGCATCTCGGCGAACTCCGCCTGGAAGCGCGGCCGCTCGTCGCGCCACGGGAAGATGCCGAGCACCATGCCGCGGTGCGTGGCGTCTCCCGGCTCGCGCGGCGGCATGCGGTCGGGGTCCGCCGGCTGGATGCGATCGGAGACCTGCGGCCCACGCGCCGGAATCAGTTCGCGGATTCCGGCGAGTGCCAGCAGCAGGACGATGCCGCCGAGGTAGAGGATCAGCCGGTCCATTGCGCCTCGTGTGCGCGCGCCGTGACGGGTTTGACGGTATCAAAGTCGCTGGCCGGACGCCGGACCTTCCCGGGCATGAGGTGCGCCGGGGTGCCCCCTTCACTTCGTGCGCATGACCGTCACGGGCAGCGGCGTCATCGGCGCGAACGCGCGGGCCAGCACCAGCAGACGCAGCGCCTCGTCCTGGCTGACCAGCGACCAGGGCTGCGGCGCGCCAGCGTCCTGACCCTCGGTGAGCACCGTGTCGGCCCAGATCGGCATGTGCCGATCACCGAGCGCCCACACGCCGGCAACGCGGCAGGCGGTGGTCATCGCTTCGATCGACTCGAGGTCGGTCGCGTCGGGGCGATGGCCCTCGAGCCACGCGAGCGCATCGCACAACCCGATGGCCAGCGCGCGACGCCGCGACACCGTGGCACCACCGTCGCCGATCATCACCAGCAGCGAGGCCAGTGCAATCGCGCCGTGCGCGGTGGTCGACGGCGTGGCCGGCATGCTCGACTCCAGCGCGATGCCACGCATGCGCACGGGCGGCGGCACGTTGCCGTCGTCCTTCAGCGTGCTGCGCAACGGCGGCAGGCGCACTTCCTTGCCGTCGGCCTGTTGCACGCCCTCGAGCCACTGCGCGGCGCGCGTGCACATCGCGGCGTCGGCGTTCACATCATCGTGGCTGACGGCTTCGAGCGCCTGCAGCGCCCAGCGGGTGGAGATCACATCCGCCAGCGAGCCCGACGCGGTGGCCGGCCAGCCGCCGTCGGTGGACTGGCGATTCTCGAGCACGGTCGCGATCTTGCGCAGTCCGGCGCGCAGGTTGGTCGCGAGGCGCCGTTGCAGGATCACCTCGGGGCGGTTGTCCTTGAACATCACGCGCTCGGTTGTCGCGTGCATCGCCAGCAGGCACGCGGCGAGATCCTCGGTGTACCAGTCCTCCATGTCGCGGCCGGCGTGATCCACCAGGTTGTCCATCGCCTTCAGCGCGCGATTGACGGCCGGGTGATCGTCAGACAGGCCGGAACGCATCAGCGCGAGCACGGCGCGAGCGGTGTCCCCTGCCAGGCGATCGGGTGCCAGCAGCTTGCCGCGCGAGTCGGTCGGCGGCGGGAGGTAGATGCGGAACGTGCCGTCGGCGGCTTGCGCGGCGATCAGCCGGGTGCGCGAGGCGACAATGGTGTTGAAGACGCCGAGGCGATGCACCGACATGCCGGCGGGGCCGGGCGGCCACGAACTGGTGGTGGGCCACTTCGGCGGACGCGCCAGCGCCGGGAACTGCGGGTCGGGCGTCGGATCGGGTTGCGGGTCGGGGTCCGGCGGCTTCGGGCCGGGGTCCGGCGGCTTCGGGCCGGGGTCCGGCGTGGGGTCGGGATCCGGCGGCGTCGGATCGGGGTCCGGGTCCGGGTCGGGGTTCGGCGGCGTCGGATCCGGATCGGGATTCACCGGCGGCGGCTGCACCGGATCGCGCGGCGTTGGGCCCTGGTCGGTCCGCCACGGGGGAAGGTGTTCGACGCGGACGGCAAGGTCGGCGAGGTGCATCATCACGCGGTCGCACGACGTCAGCGCACCATCGAAGCGCGCGTCGGCCGAGTCGAGTTGCGTGCCCACGCCGTCCACGGTGGTCTGGATCCGCGCGAACGCGCGCGCCCGCACCGGCCGGTCCGACTCCGCCGCGAGCAGCGAAGCGTCCTGCGTGCGCGACTCTTCGGTGACGGCCTGGCGCGACTTCATCACACCGGCCAGCATCCCGCTGATGCGTTCCTCGCGTGCCTGCTTCTGCGCGGCGCGCTCGCCGGAGTCGTCGTCCGCCGCCACCGGCCAGAACGGCACCCCCATGATGGTGAACACCAGGCCCGCAACCGCACCGTAGACCGCCACCACGATGGCGGCCGACAGGCCCCAGTCGAGCGCACGCGGCTTGATGACACGCACGCGCCGCGAGCCCGGGGATGTGCCGCTACTGGCGGCGGCCGCCGGCGTGACGGTGCGCAGGTGGGCCGGCAGGTTCGCGCCGTGCATCGCACCCGCGCCGGGCACACTCACCACCTGCGACGCGACAATCGGCTGCACACCCTTCGGCTTCGACGGCGACGACATCGGCGGGCGAGCGGCCACCTCGGCCGAGATCGCGCCGAACTCCGTCGTGTCGAGCGAGGCCTCGACTTCGCTGCGTCCGCCGTCGGGTGGGGGTGCTCCGAACAGGTGCGTCGTGATCGGTGCGACCCGCCCCTCGGCTGTGTGCAACTCGACTCGATAGTTGACCTTGCCGAAGGCGATCCAGTCGCCGGGCACGATCAGCTGGCCGGCCGGATCGCTGACGCGCTTGCCGTTGATGCGCGTGCCATTGCGCGAGCCGCCGTCGATCAAGCGCCAGGCGGTGCTGTCGCGGACAATGCGGGCATGCGCCGAGCTGACCTTCTTGTCGTTGAGGACAATGTCGTTGCCGGCCGTGCGACCGACAGACGCCGACTCGTGGACGACGTAGCGCTCGCCGGGGTCGTAAACGTTGACGAGCACGAGGTGCATCGCGCGGCGACCTTGCGTCTGGAGTGCGGCGAATCGGGGCGTCGAGACGCGCGACTACTGATGGGTATTGTAGGGACGATACGTGGCGCCGGGCGTGGCCGTCCAGCCCGGACCGCTGGAAGGCGGCGTGCTGAAGCCGTTGCCGCCGAAGCCCTGGTTGGCCGGGCGCGGGTTGCCACCGCCGCCGGCATACTGGCCGCGGCGCGCGGCAATGCGCTTGTCGGCGCGGGTCCGCGGGTTCCAGTAGTAGCCGGAGTTGTAGGGGTTGGTGTACCAGACGCGCGCGCCGCTCGAGGCCGGGTAGATGAAGCCACCCTTGCCGTCGGAGACGACCACGCCGTCGAGGTAGTACTGCGTCGGGCTGACCCAGACGCGGCGGTAGTGCGCACCCTTGATGATCACGCGCTCGGCGTACGGATAGCCGGCATGGCCGTCGTAGACCGTGTCGGGATCGACGTAGGGCTCGCCGTTCACGGCTGCGGGCAACCCGTCGTCGGCGGTGGCGTCGTCCTTCGCCGATTCGTTGCTGCTCTCGGCCTCAGCGGCCTTTTCGGCGGCTTTGCGCTCGGCCTGCTTCGCGGCCAGGGCCTGCAGCGCGGCCGCCGTCGACTGGCTGCGCGCTGAGACGTAGCGACCCGGCACCGCGTCGAGCGAACTGCCCGGCGCGCGGTAGCTGTCGTCGCTGTCAGTGGCGTCGGCCGGTTCGTAGCTGCCCGGCTGATAGCCGAGAGTCTGGCCGTGCCCGTAGATCGCGGGGCCGCCTGCTTCCGGCTGCGGCGCGGTGCGCACCGGCTGCGAATCGTAGCGGCCACCTTCGGCCGTGCCGCAACCCGGCGCGGCGACGAAGGCCAGTGCGATCAGTGTGAAGATGGAGGCAATGCGCATGGGGCAGTCCTTTCGTGGTTCCGCACTGGAGCCTACCCGATCCGATGTCACGCACGCAAACCCGGTCGCCGTCAGGGATCGGCGGCATCGAGTTGTTCAACCTGTCGCACCGCTGCACAGAGCGCATCGCAGACCAGCTTTCCCGTTACCGGATTCCTTGACAATCAGTTCAGCTTGCTAGAATCGACTCACGTCCTTCCGCACTGTCTGCCGCACCGCCGCACGCAGGTCGATCGCTGATCGCCGTTCAGCGGGCGCAGGCTGATTGTCTGCCTCGTCGTGCCACACCTTCCGAAGTTGTCGATGCCCCGCCCCAGACTGAATCCCGCC
>JBFWQT010000579.1:0-4332 GCA_050249295.1 Planctomycetota bacterium | reverse complement strand
TGGATCCAGCCGAAGTTGTTGGCCATCGGGCTGAAGTAGTTCATCCGGTCCGTGACAGTCACGAACTGGTTGAACGTCATATTCTCGGCCAGCTTCTCGAAGCCGGTGTGCAGGAAGCCGATTTCGGGCGTGCAGCGGACGATGATCTCGCCGTCGAGTTCGAGAATCTGGCGCAGCGTGCCGTGCGTGGCCGGGTGCTGCGGGCCGAGATTCATCGTGATCGTGCGCTGCTCTTCCTGCTTGTGGGCGGCAGGAGCGGCCGACGTGGAAGCGGCGGGAGCGGCGGTGCCAACACTGGTGGGCGGCGTCATGAAGAACTCGCTGCTGGCGGACGGCGGACGGATCGCGGCGGGTGCCTGCCGGCCGGGAGGTCCGGCCATGGCGGCAGTGGCGGTACGATACCTTCGCCGCGGTAGGTAGTCCAGGTGCCGCTGGAGCAGCCCCGGCAGGTTACAATCCGCCGCGTCCCGACCCGCACTCGCCCCGCTACCTCCATGATCACACGCCTCCCGGTCACGCTCAGCCTCGTCGCCGCTGCCACGTTGCTGCTCCTTCTCGCGCCCGCGCCCGCGCAGGCGCAGGACCCCGACTACCGGAAGGCCGCGGCCGGGCTCGTTGACGCCTTCAACTCCGGCGACCCCGCGAAGGTCGTCGCGCTGACCGCCGACAACGCCACACTGCAGCTGCCCGACGGCCAGCTCGCCACCGGCGCCGACGAGATCCGCGCTGCGATCCACAACCTGCACCTCAATGGCACGTCGGTCCGCATCGACGGCGACGTCACCGCCAGCGGCTCCGGGTGGAGCTGCACCTGCACCGTCAGCGGCGTGATGTTCAGCGATCTGGGCCTGCCGTCGGGCCAGATCACGCTGCGCACCGCACGCGACGGCGAGAGCCGCCGCTACACGAGTATCGTGCTCACCTTCACCGAGGAGACGTCGGCCGCGATCGACGCCGCACGCGAGACCCGGCGCAACGTCGAGGCCGCGCGCATGCTGATCGGCCTGCTGCTCGACGGCAAGCTCGACGCCGCCACGGCGAAGGACAAGTTCGCGGCCGACAGCTTCCGCAACCTCACGCCCGGCCCGGTCGGCGACACCGGCTTCATCGCGTGGGCCAACGATGTGCTGGTCGCGCGCGAACTGAGCAACGTGACGCACGAGTTCGCGTTCGTGCAGCCCGCCGGCGCCGATCGCGTGGTGCTGCAGGGCACGATCCGCGGCGAGTCGTCCGGCCGTGGCGGCGCGACCGTGCACACCGGCGTGTTCATCGAGAGCTTCCGCTTCGAGCGCGGCGTGATCACCGAGCGCGCCGGCAACTGGCGCATCACGCCGGACGTGCCGCAGAAGCCGATCATCCCCGAGTGGGTGCTGGCCCTGCCGTCGCAGCCCGGCAAGGCGTTCTTCGGCGCGGGCGCCGACCGCTACCGCGACCCCGCGGCGATGGAGCGCGCCACGCGCGGCGCCGACATGCAGGCCCGGCGGATGGTGGCCGACCTGATGAAGACAGTGCTCGCGTCGGCCGTCGGCAAGTACCTGAGCGACATCGGCGTGGCGGCCAACGAGCGCGATGCGGCGGTGCGCGAAATCACGCAGGGCGCGACCAACATGGTGCTGATGGGCTGCGCCGTAGTGAAGCGCCAGCTCGCGACCGACCGCGCGAGCGGCATGACGCAGGTGTTCTCGCTGGCGCGTCTGTCGTTCGGCTCCGCCGCGGCCACGCTGCGCGCCGAGGCGACAAAGGTGATCAACAAGCTCAAGCCGGGCCACACACTCGACGGACCGAAGCTGGACAAGTTCCTCGAGGCGGCGCAGACCGAGATGCTGCCGGAGTCGGCCGCGCCGTCCGACCTGCCGCCGATCGAGGACGACAACAAGTAGTCGCGTCACGGCGCATCCGCAATCATGGCCGCGCAGTACCACACGATCATCATCGGAGCCGGCGGCATCGGCAGTGCCGCGGCGTTCGAGCTTGCGCGTCGCGGCCATCGCGTGCTCGCGCTCGATCGCTTCGCGCCGCCACACACGCACGGCAGCACGCACGGCGAGACGCGCGCGATCCGGCTCGCGTACTTCGAGCACCCCGACTACGTGCCGCTGCTGCGCCGCGCCTACGAGCTGTGGTCCGACGTCGAGCGACTCGGCGGCGAGCCACTGTTCGAGCGCGTCGGCCTGCTGCAGGTCGGCCGCGAGGACGGCGAGGTGTGTGGCGGGGTGCTGCGCAGCGCGCGCCAGCACAACCTGGCAGTCGAGACGCTGACGCCGCGCGAGGTGGAGCAGCGCTTCCCCGGACTGCGTGTGCCGATGACCGACGTCGTCGGGCTGGTCGAGCGCGACGCCGGCTACCTGCATGTCGAGCGTTGCGTGCGCACCTTCCTGCGGCTGGCGGTGGCGGCGGGCGCGGAGGTCCGAACCGGCGCGACGGTGAGCGCGATCGAGCCGCAGCACGATGGCTCGTTCGTCGTGCGCGTTGGCGACGAGCACCTGCGCGCCGCGCATCTGGCGGTGTGCGCCGGACCGTGGAGCGCGAGGCTGCCGGGGATGCCGCCGCTCGGCCTGTCGCTGCGCCGCAAGATGCTGGTGTGGTATCCGCTGCATGAGGCGCATGATCCGCGCTACGCGACCGACGGCCGCTGTCCGGTGTTCCTCTACGAGCTGCCCGGCGGCCCGGCTGGCGGGGGCGAGCACGGCAAGGTCTTCTACGGCTTCCCGAGCCAGGACGGCGCCACGCTCAAGATCGGCGAGCACAGCGGCGGCACATCGCTCGACGACCCGGCCGCGCTCGACACATCGTTGCGCGCCGATGATCGCGCCGGCCTCGAGTCGTTCCTCCGCGCGCACCTGCCCGGCGTGAATGCCGACGCCACGCCAGCGCGACACGAGGCCTGCATCTACACCATGTCGAAGGACGGCCACTTCTATGTCGGCCGCCATCCGCAGCACCCGCGGATGGCTTTCGTGGCGGGCCTCAGCGGGCACGGCTACAAGTTCGCGACGGTGCTCGGCGAAGTGCTGGCCGACCTCGTGACCGGCGTAGCGCCACGCGTGCCGCTCGGCGCGTTCGCGATCGATCGTTGACGCGCAGCGGCGAAGTCGACGGCGTCAGGCGAGTCGGCCGAAGTCGTCGTCGTCGTCGGCGGCGGTCGTCGGCGGCGGGACGACCGGCGCGGTCTGTTCCTCGGTGGGGGTGGCGAACGGATCGCTCAGCGGCACGGCGTCGACGGCCATCGCGGGCACGCCATCGCCGGTGGCGATCGGATCGGGCAACGGCACCGCGTCGAGTTCGTCGGCCGGCAGCGGATCCACGCCATCGACATGCGCATCGATATCGACGACCGGCGCCGGCACCGGCTTCATCGTCTCGGCGACGCGTTGCATGTCGGCCGTCAGGTCGAGCGCCGACTCGTGCTGCGCCGACACCGGCGTGCTCAGCGCCCCGAGCGGTTCGCTCATCGGTGGCGACGCGGCCGGCGGGTCATCCTTCGGTGCGGGCATCTCTTCGGTGGCCGGCGCAGGCAGTGAGCGCCTGGCCGCGCCGCTTGCATCAGCCGGGCTGTCCACGGCCTTCAGCGCCGCCTCGATCGCCGCGGCGGTGCCCACGGCCTTCGCGGTGTCCACCTTCTTGCTCGTCATCGTCACGCCGTTGCGCTTCGCCAGCGCCGCCAGCGCAGCATCGGTGGCCGCGGCCGCCGACGCGTTGAGCACCGACGTGCGGCCGCCCGACGGCGACTCGGCGCGGAACATCACGGTCTTGTCGTCGCCGCTCGACGAGGCACTGCCGTCGGCCGCACCGGCGCCCGCACCTGCCGACTTCGGCTTGCCCGGCGCGGTCACCACCAGCGCGATCATGCAGAACACCATGCCGAGCCCGCAGACCGCCACGCCGAGCGACAGCCGCCTGCGCAACTCGGTCGCCGCGGCCGACGCAATCTGCGTGGTGCTCGCATCCGGCCCGGCCGCGTCCTGCACCTGCTGCGAGACCGTCCGCGCGACCGTCGGACCCTCGCGCAGCTCCATCAATGATGAGCCGCGCGACGCGAACGAGTACGCCACCATCGCAATCACGCCGATCGGCAGCAGCACGCCCATCAAATAGCTGAAGCGCGGCACCGCGCCGCGGCCGATCGTGGTCGCCTCGCGCAACAGCAGGATCAGCCCCATCAGCGGAATCAGCAGCAGGCCGTAGCGGGCCACGGCCGAGATGCGCGAGGCGTCGAGGTCAACGCCGAGCGAGGTCAGGCCCGCGCCGGTCATCACGCTCCACGGCGCGACGCCGCCGCTCGGCCACTAGAACATCGAGGCGGGCACATCAGCGGTCTGCAGCCAGGGCTAG
>JBFWQT010000578.1:0-4353 GCA_050249295.1 Planctomycetota bacterium | reverse complement strand
GAGGCAGCCAAGAGCAGGCTGCCAACTCCGATCAAAAGCCGTAGCTTTTTCGCCCACGCGCTGGCCAAGTCGGAGACAGGATCAGAAATACTCAACGCATCCTACTTGTGCTTGCCCGTCAAGTTAATGTTTGGGAAGTCAGTTGCAGCCCACTTGACACCAACACGACGTGATTCCTGTAGGATCATCTGACCCACTTCTTCGTTGATCCCCATCATGCCGTGATTGGTCCAGCCGCCCGGGCTCAGCACTTCAAGTGCAACGAGGTCTTCAACCGTCCAGTTTCCGACGCAACGGGTGTGGAACGCAGGCCCGCAGAGCGGGCCCAACGACACCGCACCGCCCATCTGCCAGTTTTGTGGGATGAAGGGTGCTAGAGGGTAGAACCAGTCTCGTCCGTCAAACGCGCCTCTCCCCTTTGTGTGGACGAAGATCCGCACCTCGTCAGCCCACTTTGCAAGATCAGTCGTCACTTCGTCGTTGATGAAGGTGCCGTCGACCGCTATCTGGGCTGACACTGGATCCACGAGCCCGATGTAGCCCCATACCTTTCGCTCGCCCGTAGCAAGCAAGGTCTGAAGGTAGGCGTCTCCGGGTTTGCGCTCGTTTGGTGTGCAACACGGCCAACTCTCTCGCATCACCGTACGGAAGGAGTCGATCGATGCTTGATCGAACCACGAGCGATGGTGCTGCGGTAGCCACATGTATCGCCCAACGGCTTCGGGCATGGGGAAGATCTTTTGTTGACCGTATTGATGGGTCCCAAGCAAAGCCCAAAACCGCTGATCCCGGTCTCGACCGCCAACATCCTCGAACTCGGCGCAACATACTCCGATTTCGTGCAATATGCGCGGTAGCATCACGGCCTGTACGGCACCCCTGGAGTATCCAAAAAGATCGAACTTGGTGTCCGGATCCTCGCACAGGTAGCGGCCTACAATTTCGGCAGCAGCGCTGAGGTTGTGCGCCGTCGACGAGTGGCCATGCCTCAGTTCGCCATCGACAGAGATGTTGCGAAAGTCCTGCTTTGCATGACCCTGATAAAGATGGTACAGTTCCTCAAGGATATTCTGATACGAACTGGGCGCAACGTCTGTTCCGTAAAAGAACAAGCCAACACGCCGGCCTCCTTTCTCCGCTCTCTCCTCGCTCAGTTTCTTTTGCCGCGTTTCCACCCGCTGCCGCACTTGCACCGGTGCCCGACGAAGTGCCTCATCTGGCAATAGGCAGACTCCTTGCTCCGGCGGCGCTTGCAGATACTCGATCCTGCATTGGACTTCGCGCCCGAACATCTTTCCGTTGAGCCACTTGCTGCCGCAGTCGCGTTCGAAGACCCAGTCGACCCAGTACTTGCCGATGCCGAGGGGTTGCCAGGCGGGCACGCGCTGATTGTGGGGCTCGAAGAACTCGGGCACGCCCTGGTCGGCGCCGCGCCAATTGCCGACGGGTGGCGGGGGCGCGCCGTTGCCGTTTGCAGCGGCAGCGTTGCCGTTGGCTGCGGCGGCCGCACCGTTGCCGTTCACGCCGTTGGCACGCGGCGGAATCGGGCCGTTGCCGCCCGCTCCGTTGTCGCGGCCTTCGTCCCAGTCGACCCCGCCGGGTGGCGCCCCGACACCGTTGAAGCCATTGGCGCCATTGAATCCGTTGCCGCCATTGCCACCGCCGAGCGGCGGCAAACCCGGCGCAAGACCACCGCCGCCAGCGCCCGGCGCGAGTGGCGGAAGGATGCCGATCGCCGCCGGGATTGCGGCACCGCGCGCGTTGATCGGCTGCAGCACACCAACCACATTGATGCCGGCCATGCCGCCGAACCGCGGCGCGATGGGTTGCAGCACCAATGCGCCATCCACCACGCGCGGCGGGCGCGGGCCAATGTCGATGATCGCGATGTCAGGAGAAGGGCGAACGGGGTCGGCCATGGAGATGAAAGCCTCGCGGCGCGCGCGGTCAGGAGAGGAAGTTGTTGCGAACCCGGATCGGCGGCAGCACTCGTGCCTCCGCAGTGCCACTGCGTGTCACCGCCAGGCCGATCCGCCCGGCCAGCGTCCGGTCAGTCGCGGCGGCGGGGCCGGTCGCGCGGTTCCAGGCCGACGGCATCGAGCGGTTGCCGTTGGCGCTGGTCGGCGGCGCCATGATGATGCCACCGTTCGGCCGGCTTGCGCCGCTCGCGTCACCAGGGCCGTTCGCGCCGGCGCCGTTGCACGCGCATGCGGCGCCGGTGCCATTGCCGTTTGTGCTGGTCGTGCTCGTGTTGTTCATTGTCGTCGCACCTCCCAACTCAAACTGATCACACCGGGGTCGACACATCCACATCCGTGATGCGCATCAACGAACGGTCCATCGCACTCGCCAGTTCGATGTTCCACATCATCTGGAACGATTTGAACGGCGCCAGTTCCGTCGTCGTCTCGTCCTTCACGGGCTCAGGGCAACTCTTGTGCACGAACAGGAACACGCCGTTCGTCGGGTGCATCAGCGCGCAGTAGATCTTCGTGAGTTGCGAGGCTGGCACTTCAATATAGTCGCTGATCACGAACGGCACACCACCATAGTGCCGCCGCGGCCTGCCGTTGAACACATCGACAGTCTTCTCGAGGCCGGCCGCGGTCAGCGCATCGTCGATGCGCTTCATGGTCTGCGTGTTGACGAGGTAGATGAGCTGTCCGAGTTCGTCGCCATCGAGTGCGGTCACGTTCCAGCGGGCTTCGTTCAGGTCGTTGAGGATGTTGCCGCTGGAAGCCGAACTGCGGCCGAGTTGCGCGAAGTCAATCAGGCCGTCGAGGCTGACGGTGGCCTCGGGGTTGACCGTCACATCGTTGACGATCAACGATTGTTCCACGCGCTTGAGCAAGGCGTAGCGCTGGAAGGCGTGCGACGTTTCGATCTGGTCGGCGTACTCCGAGCCCTTCTGCTCCACGTAGAGATTGACGTGGTACTGCGTGATCGCTTCCTTCAGCGTGAGCTCGACCGGCGACGGCGAATCGCCGCCGAGCGCGAACTGGAACGGCAATGTGACCACCGGATCGGTCGGGTTGAGCGCCACGTCGCGGAAGATCGCGGTCGGCCCGGTCCAGCTCGGGTCGGCACGCTCGATGCTGATCGACTGCGTGTCGATCATCACGCGGAACAACCACGCGAGGAACTCGGCCGGAGTGTCGTTGATTGACGGGTGCGTGCTGTCGTAGCGCGTTTCGATGCCCGCCAGATACGGCAGGTTGCGCGACATCCGTAACGCGCGTTGGACTTCGGGCTGGGACTTGGCGAATTGGTGGCGGCATGACTGGAGATCCGATTGATCCACTCTTGCACAAAAAAAAAAACCAAAGTCAATCAGAACATCTATTCGCTGTAAATCAACGGCGCCCCGGAACTTGTGTTCCGGGGCGTGCGTCGCATTGATCAACGCTGATCAAGCGGTCGTCCACGCGCAGCAGGAGCTGGCCGGCTGAATCGCGGGCTGCGCACTGGCCACCACTGGCCGGGCTGTGGTTTAACCTCCGGACTCGTGCCGGACTTCGTGCCGGGCTTGCGGAGCCGCGCAGATGGCGTTCGAACTGGGCAGTCGCACGATCAGCAAGGTGGCCGTGCTCGGCTGCGGACACATCGGACCGGACATTGCCCTCTGGCTGGCCGAGGCGCTGCACGGCGCCGGCGTGAGCATTGTGGTGATGGACCAGGACGCCGAGCAGATTGCGGCCGGCTGCGCGCGCACCGAAGCGAAGATCGACAAGGCGGCCGTGAAGAAGGGCAAGCCCGAGCGCGCCGACAAGCTCAAGGCCGCGATCCGCTGGACCACCGCCCTGAAGGACGTCGCGAAGGCCGACATGATCATCGAGGCGGTCAGCGAGAAGCTCGAGGTCAAGAAGCAGCTGTTGCGCGAGGTCGCGCCGCACGTCGCGCCCGAGGCCCTGCTGCTCAGCAACTCGTCGCACATCGAGCCGGAGGCGATTTTCGGCCCGCTCGAGAACCACGGCCGCACGGCGATCGCGCACTTCTTCTACCCGGCCGATCGCAACCTGCTGGTGGAAGTGGTGCCCGGCGCCGGCACCGACGCGGCCACCACGGCCTGGCTGCTGGAATTCTTCGAGTTGACCGGCAAGCTGCCGGTGCGCGTGAAGAGCCGGTGGGGCTACGCCGTGAATCCGGTCTACGAGGCGCTGCTGCTCGAGGCGATTCATTGCGTGGAGGCAGGGCTCGGCTCGCATGGCCAGGTGGATGCGGTCGCGTGCACGGCGCTGGGCCTGAAGGCCGGGCCGTTTGCGGTGGCCAACCTGTGCGGCTCGAACCCGCTGGTGGCGGTCGGCGCCGAGACACTGCACGACAAGGTCAACGACTGGTTCCGCGTGCCCGACC
>JBFWQT010000577.1:0-4373 GCA_050249295.1 Planctomycetota bacterium | reverse complement strand
CACGGGCAAGGGCAAGGGCAAGGGCAAGGGCAAGGGCAAGGGCAAGGGCAAGGGCAAGGGCAAGGGCAAGGGCAAGGGCAAGGGCAAGGGCAAGGGCAAGGGCAAGGGCAAGGGCAAGGACTCACGTCCCCGGCTCGCCCGGAACCGGTACGGATACTCCTCCAGCCACGAAAAGGAGAAAAGTTACTAAAAACGCCATTTCTAACTTGACTTTCACGGAAACTGACGTAATATGGAGAGTGAGACAATCCGGACGGGTTTCGATTGAACCACCAACATCCAGCCACCCCGGCTGCAGACAATCGTCAACTTGCCGGGTGCCCCGAAAAACGCCCCCTTCGGGGCCCACCAATTACCGCAAATGATTTATGGAAAACACTTTACGACGATCGGCGCCCTCGTTTTATTCACCTTGTGCGCGGCCTCACGCACGGCCTGCGAGCGTTCACGGGCGCCATACGACGCTTCACCCCGCTTTCACCCCACTTTCACGATTTTGAGGCCGATGAATACGGGCTCGGCGACCATTCATGGTGGGGCGAGGTGACCGATTCCCCACCGCCGCCACAACAACAGTTGTGCACGTCGTGAGCCAGCTGAACCGCTTCGACGAAACGAACCCGATCCACCCACCCGGCCAACCGTCAACGCGACGGCCGGGTCGGCAGTCGCCTGGTGCCCTGGCGTTGCGCGGTCCACTCCGGCGAATCCAGGTCGTTCGATTCGGCCGGCTTGATCGTCCGGACCATCCGGCCGATCCGCAACACCACCACGCCGACCAGCAACGCGCACATGTAGACGGTGGCCATCACGCCGACCAGGCCCTTCATGCCGTTGACCGCAAGACCGATCGCCCCGCCGACCATCGTGAGCAACACCGGCAGCACGACCAGCAGGAACAGCAGTCGCTTGCCGGCTGCCTCGCGTCGGCTGTGCCCGGCAAGCCGGTCGGCGGCACCCGGACGCGGCGGCGCGATCGCCACGGTCGTCACGAAGCGGCGCACGTCCGGCGTCTGCCGCTCGGAGAAGCCGAACCCCTGCACGAGCACCTCCACGGCCGCATCAACGGCACGGCGGTACTCGGCGTACGTGGTGCCGCGCGTGCGTTCCTCGACCAGCTCGATCGCGGTGCGGATCGTCTCGTCGGTGGTGTCGAGCCGACGCGCCCACTCGGCGGCGTCGATGTTGGACGCGGTGGGCATGTGCGACGCTCACCCGTCAGGGCTTCTTGTTCTGGTCGTTGGCCCAGCAGAGGAAGTTCTGCAGGTCCGACCGGTCGCCCTAGTCGAGCTTCGCCTTCTCGGCCATGCGGTCGAGCGTGCGCGGCCAGTCGTCGTCGGTGTGGCGCCGCGGGTCGGGCAGGCCGTGGCACTGCTGGCAATGCTCGACGAACACCTGGTGGCCGTAGCTGTAGGTCTGCGGCACCTCGCCGTACTCCTGCGCACCACCCACCGAACAGGCGACCAGCGAGAACGGCACGGCCACGACGGCAGCCGCAGCGAACGTAATGGAGCGAAGCAATCGGGACATGGTCGGTCGGTCCGGAGGGGGAGTGTCAGGGACGAGGGCACATTGTGGCTGCGCGGTTGCGGCCGCACAATCCTGCGCCGGGGCCGCCGGGGTGGCGGATGCGAGGCGACCGTCCGCCGCCGGGCCCCTTTGACGCGACCTCGCTTGCCAGCGTGGCCGTGGCGTGTTTCAACGTGGCGAACCGGCACCGCACGCGGTCCACATCGCACCCCACCCGCCATGAGCATTCCGGACGATGACGCCAAGTATGCGCAGTACGCCGACGAGGTGCTGGGCACTGCCACCGCAGCGGCCGAGGCGATGCGCGCGCTCGACCAGGCGGCCGTCGATCGCATCGTGACGGCCGTCTGCGACGCGGCCTTCGCGGCCCGGCACGACCTGGCGGCGCAGGCCTGCGAGGAGACCGGCATCGGCGTGGTCGCGCACAAGGCGATCAAGAACGCGTGGGCCAGCCTCGCGGTGTGGCGCGACATCATCCAGCAGCCCACCGTCGGCGTGATCCGCGAGGACATCGACCGCGGCCTGCTGGAGATTGCCGAGCCGCGCGGGCCGGTGCTGGCGTTCACGCCGATGACCAACCCGACGAGCACGGTGATCTTCAAGGCGCTGGTCGCGCTGAAGACGCGCAACCCGCTGATCTTCAGCCCGCACCGCGCGGCACGCAAGTGCAGCAAGGCCGCGATGGAGCTGTGCCTGCAAGCGGCCGTGGAGGCGGGTGCGCCGGAGGGCGCGATGCAGTTCATCGCCAAGGCCGACAAGCGATTCCTGCAGGCGGTGATGGCGCATCGCGATCTCGCGCTGATTGTCGCGACCGGCACGGGCAGTGTCGTGCGCATGGCGCAGGAGTCGGGCAAGCCGGCGATCGGCGTCGGGCCGGGCAACGTGCCGGCGTGGATCCATCGCTCGGCCGACGTGCCGGCCGCGGTCGACGCGATCATGGAGTCGAAGACGTTCGACAACGGGACCGTGTGCGCGAGCGAGCAGGCGCTGGTGGTCACGCAGGACATCGCGCCGGAGGTGCGCGAGTTGCTCGCGGCGCGTGGCGCGGCGTTCTGCCCGGCCGACAAGCTCGACGCGCTGGGTGCGGCGTGCTTCGACTCCGACGCGATGGCGATGCGCGCCGAGGTGGTCGGCCGCGAAGCCGCCGCGGTGGCGGCGCGGATCGAATGGGCGGTGCCGGCCGGGACGCGCCTGCTGGTCGCGCCGCTGGAGAGGGTCGGCGCCGACGTGCCGCTCTGCCACGAGATTCTCGGCCCGGTGCTCGCGCTCTACGAGGTGGCCGACGACGCGGCCGCGCTGGCCACCTGCAACGCGCTGCTCGCGCGCGGCGGCGTTGGTCACACCGCGTCGCTGTTCACCGGCGACCCGGCGATGATCCGCGATGTGGCGCTGCGCATGCCGGCTGGCCGCGTGCTGATCAACCAGCCGGCCACGCAGGGTGCGCTCGGCGCGTTCACCAATGCGCTGCGCCCGTCGCTCACGCTGTCGGCCGGCGTGCGGGCCGGCAACATGTTCCTCGACAACATCACGCTCGAGCACTTCATGGAGGTACGTCGCGTCGCGCTGCCCGAGCCCGGCAACCGTTGGCAGGCGATCGGCGGCGACGCGCTCGCCACCGCTACCGGCGACGCGTCGATCAGCCCGGCCGAGGCCCGCCAGCGCATCGACGAGGGCTGACTCCACGTTTCTTCTGTTTTCCTGATCACACTCGCCGCCGGCTATCGCGTTCTGTGGTTGATGAGCAGACGTGCCAGTGTGGCTCCAGTTGCTACGGCCATCCCGGTCAGTGCTGCACTCGCCAGCTCTACCGGCAACCAGCCCCGGAAGCCGATGGCTGAGCGTGTGCCGGACACCTCATGGGTGATCCGCCTGTTCGACCAGCACCGGACCACCGTCTGGCGCTACCTGCGCTACCTCGGTTGCGACGCGGCCGGGGCGGACGACCTCGTGCAGGAGACGTTCCTCAAGGTGTTTTCGGCGCCGTTCGAGGATCGTGGCGAGGCCGCGGCGCAGAAGTACCTGACGCTGACCGCGAAGCATCTGTTCATCAGCCAGCATGTGCGCCGGGCCGGCCGGACGCGTGAACTGCAGTCGATCGACGAGATCGAGGTGGCCGACGCCGCCTGGCAGCACACGTACGACACGGCCGGCGGCGAAGATCCGCGGCTCGACGCGCTGCGCAGTTGCATCGCGCAACTGAGCGGCACGGCGAAGCAGGCCGTAACGCTCTGCTACGAGATGCAGCGCACCGGCCCCGAGATCGCCGACATGCTGGGCCTGAAGGAAGATTACGTTCGCGTGCTGCTGACGCGGACCCGCCAGGCGCTGCGCGACTGCGTGCTGCGCAAGACCACCGGACAGCTCGACACACCGTCATGACGACCGACCGCGAGAACAACTTCATCGCCAACCACGACGAGCGCCTGCTCGATCGCGAGTTGCGCCAGGTGCTCGGCGGCGAGGGTCCGTCGGCCGATGCGGCGGCGCGCTTCCGTGAGGCGCTGGGCCGCGAGACGCAGCAGCGCGCCGGCGAGCCGGGGACGTCAGTCCCCGGAGGGGGACGGGCGCGAGCCACGAAGCCCCGCCGGTCGCCGGACACGTATCCACAGCGGGTCCGCGCCAACTGGCGCCTGCATCGCGCCAGGTCGTCGTGGCCGGTGATTGTGGCGACCGCCGCGGCTCTGCTGGTGGTCGTGGCGGTGGGCGTGGTGGTGTTCAACTACTCATCGCAGATCCGATCCAACAACGTCGGCCAGGACATCGGCAGTGGCACAAACGTGGTGATCCATCTGCCGGCCAATTTCAACTACGCCGCGTTCAACGAGGCACTGCTCGACACGAGG
>JBFWQT010000576.1:0-4378 GCA_050249295.1 Planctomycetota bacterium | reverse complement strand
AGTCGGTGGCCCTCGGCGATAATCACGCCGTGCGGGCCGGCCGCGATCGCCGTTGCCTCGAAGGTGCGCATGCGCAGCAGTGGTGGCGGCCGGTCGGTGCGCGCAATGTCGAGCACGGCCAGCGCCTCTTCACCGAACGGCAGCACCAGGCCGACCAGCAGCCCGCCGTCGTGGAACGCCACGCTGCCGACGTCGTGTCCGAGCAGGCTGTCAGCGACATCGGCAACGCGTCGGCCGTGCGGCAGGGCGTGCACGACCACCGCCGGGTAGTCGCGACTGCGGTGCGGCCGCATCTCGCGCAACCGGGGAAAGTACGACGCCAGAGCGCGGCCGTCCGGCGAGAACACCATTTGCGGAACGATCGGTGGCAGTGCAAGCACGCGCGGATCATGGCCCGAGATGCCCTCCGGCAGCAGCGACCACTGCGGGGCCGGGTGGCGCGTGCCGGGCTGCCACGGCAACCAGGTGTGGTGCAGCCGCGTCAGCGCCGACTCGTCGGATGCGCACGCGATGCGATCCATCCGGCCGAAGTCCGGATGCTCGTCGGCCGGCGGCGACCAGTCGTGATGATGGTGATGGTGGGTGTGATCCACGGCAGCTGCCGGCCAGCGGCGCCACGACCAGCAGACTTCAAACCGCCAGGCCGCGCAAGCTGCAGCAGGCCGCATCACCACGGCGTGCCGTTGGCGAACACCTCGCGCACATGGCCATCGCTGCCCTGCTCGTACGCGTCCGGCGAGCATCGCGCGCTGCCCGGGTGCGCCGGGCGCACCACGCGCCAGAACCACGTGCCCGCCGCGCGGTCCACGTGCAGCGTGTAGTCGGTGTGTTGCAGGCGGGAGCCGTCGTAGTCCGCAGCCGTCACGGTGATGTGCGGCGCAACCTCATCGAGTGTCATCTCGCCGTCCACCATCCACTCCGGCAACCGCCCGCTGTTCTCCGCGATCTCCACCTTCAGTGGAGCGCACAACGATGAGAGGTTGCTCAGGCCCTCGCTTCGCACGCGGTCGTCGAACCCATGCAGCCCGGCCGACAACGGCACGCCGATCGCGCAGACCGGGAACATGAGGAACCAGCAACCCAACGGCAACACCAGGTCCGGCCGCTTTGCTGCGCGCTCCTTCTCGTGCGCCTTCGGGTGCGGCAGCTGGCTCAGGGCCTGCACCGCCTGCACCGCCGGCATGGCGAATCCGGCCCAGACCAGCGCCCACACGACAATCGAGGGACCGCAACGTGCGCCGATCGTGCAGGGCATCACAAGGTAGCAGCCCGCGGCCACCGCACTGATCAACGCCGGCACGCCGAGCCAGCGCGATCGATGCACCGGACGTCGCGCGAGCCATGCGGCGACCGTCGCGATCAGCGCCAACGTGGCGACCAGCAGGGGTGCGGCACTCGTCATCGCTCTACTGCAGGAACGGGTTGGAGTGCTGCCAGTCGCGCGGGATGCGGTCGCGCGGGAACTCGGTCAGCTCGCCGTCGCGGATGATCACCACGCGGTCGGCCTTCACGGCCAGCTCGGGGTTGTGCGTGACAATCACGAGCGTGGTGCCGCGCTCCTGCTTGATGCGGATCAGCAGGTCGAGCAGCTTCTCGCCGGTGGCGGTGTCCACGTTGCCAGTCGGCTCGTCGGCGAGAATCATCTGCGGATCGTTGACCAGCGCGCGCGCGAACGCGGCCCGCTGGCGCTCGCCGCCGGAGACCTTGCCGGGCGTGTGTGAGAGGCGATGCCCGAGGCCGACCCCTTCGAGCGCCTTCGTGGCGCGCTCGCGCTTGGCCTTCGTGCTCATCCGCAACGGCACCATCGGCACCATCACGTTGTCGAGCAACGGCAGCGAGGGGATGAGGTTGTGCAGCTGGAAGATGAAGCCGATCGTGCGCGCGCGCAGCAGGTGATGGTCGCGCACGCTGGCGACGTCCTTGCCGAGCAGCATCACCTGGCCGGAGGTGGGCTTGTCGAGCGTGCCGAGCAGGTGCAGCAGCGTGGACTTGCCGCTGCCCGAGGGGCCCATGACGGCGACGAACTCGCCGGCGTGGATGGCGAGGTTGGCGCCGCGCAAGGCGATGACGTCGCCGCCGTCATACTCCTTGCGGAGGTTGATGGCCTCGATCACCGGCGTGGTGGCGGCGGTTTGCGGCGTGGCGATGCTGGCAGGGGCGGTTTCGTCAGTCATTGCAATGGCGTGCAGGGCGAGCGACGCCTGATCATACGACACGCGGCGCGCAATGTTGTGCAGAGGTCGGTCGGCTTCAAGGGAGGGGGTCGGGCGTCAGAGCGGTTCGCGCCACAGCGGGAGCGTCATGCAGCGCGGGCCCCCACGGCCCCGGCACAGCTCGCTGCCGCCGATCGCCACCACGTACTTGCTGGCGTCGCGACCCGAGACGGCGCTCTGCAACAGGTAGCGGCTGTTGCGGCAGAACGACTCCGGGTCGATCACCTGGTAGCCGCAGCGGGCCATCTCCTCGATGCTGTGGTAGTTGCGGCTGTACGTGAGCACGATGCCGGGCGCGAGGGCGAAGAGATTGGCGCCATCGGTCCATTGCTCGCGCCGCGCGTTGAGCGCGTGCGGCAGACGGCCGATGAAGACCTCGTCGGGGTTGTCCCAGTGGCCGCCGGGGCGCGAGGGCGAGGTGGGCTGGCCGCAGAACATCGGCGTCATCTGCAGGCCGCAACGCGCGAGCAACTCGTCGAGCTTGGTCGCCTTCAACGGCGGCAGATCGGCCGGGGACAGGGTCTCGCGGCCACTCGCGCCGGCGACAAGATCGGGCGTGAGCTCCCACGCCGTGAGCTCGCCGTAGCCGCCGTCCTGCAGATACGGTCCGTAGACCATCGCCTCGACGTTCGCGCCGCGCTGCCAGGCAAGCGTGAAGATCGTGTCGAGGTGCATCGACGCGCGCGAGTGCAGGATCTGCACGAGGATGATGCGCTCGATACCGCGATGTGCGGGCACGCCGTCGCGCGGCGTCCACAGGTCGCGCGCCAGCTCGATCGCTCCTTCAATCGTGGTCCGTTCGCCGGTGCCGATCATCAAGGTGCCATTGCCGAGCATCAGCAGGTCGCCGCCTTCCAGCGCGACGCGGTGCGGCAGCGGGTGCGCGTTGCGGCGCGCCAGCATGTCCACGTGTCGCAACTGCCCGCTGGCGGCCAGCTCGGCAAACAGCGGATGGCGCGTGAAGACCAGCCACGCCAGCACCGATTCGCGGCCGCGCGCGGGCTTGGCGGCGCTGCTGAGCACCAGCGTGTTGCCGACCTGCGCCGCGAGGTCGCGCGTGAACAGCAGGTTGGGCAGCGGGTGCATCACGTAGTGGCCGAGATGGTCGCGCCCCGACAGCAGCAGTTGCAGGAAGCGGCGCTCGCCGTGCTGCTCGAAGTACTCGCGCGACTGGCGGACGTTGTTGCGCTCCGGCGGGTCGGACATCTGCTCGAGCCGACGGAAGAACTCGTCGCGCAACTCCGGCTCCAGCAGCACTTGGTGCAGCGCGTCGTACAACAGCTCGGCCAGTCGCAGCGTGTGCGGCGCCGCTGTGCGCAGCACGCGTTCGAAGTCGCGGTGTTCGCGCTCGATCCGCTCGGCATCGACCATGTCGTCGAACAGCACGTACTGCGGATTCTCGATGAACAGGTGCTCGAGCGCGCCGCCGAGGTCGAGCGTGCCTTCCATGCCGTCGCGCGCGCGCCAGTGCAACTGCAACGGCTCGCCGCCGGCAATGCGAATGCGCTGGCCGGTGCCGTCGGTGAGGTACAGCGCGTCGAGTTCGGGCTCGCTGAGGCGGAGCCGGCGCAGCGCGAACTCCTTGAGCGCGAGCTGCGCCTCGATGTGCTCGGGCATGATGTGCGCGTGCGCGACGCCCGGCGAGTGCACCACCACGGCACGCAGTTCGCCGACCTCCGAGTCCACGAACATGCTGGACAGCGGCGTGGTTTCCATCCGGTGCTCCCGTGAGATTGCGGTCGTGTGGCGAGTATACGTGCAGATGCCGCCGATGGTCGCGGTGTGCGCGAGTGATTCCGGCCGCTCGCTCGTGCCGACGAAGACAGGAAGGAGGTTCACCGCAGAGAACACAGAGACCACAGCGGGATGAAAGAGTCGCTCTTGCTCCCCTCTTCTCCGTGACCTCCGCGTCCTCCGTGGTGAATCTTTCTTCCGCTGGGCGTGCAGTCGACGGCGATCGCCGATCGGCGGATTCGTGATCGCAACCGCCACTGGGCCCGCTCGCTTGCGCTCGCGGCTCTTGTTCGGGCGCACTGACCGAGGAAGGTTCAACACAGCGAGCACAGAGATGAGGAAGAGGCTCGTCTCACCTCTCCGCTCCTTCTCTGTGTTCTCTGTGCTCTCTGTGTTGAACCTCTTCTCACGTCGTGATCAGCACACGCAGT
>JBFWQT010000575.1:0-4427 GCA_050249295.1 Planctomycetota bacterium | reverse complement strand
GCCACGAGCCCTCACGCAACTTCACGCGGCCCGGCACCGCGTGCGCGGCACCACACAGGTTGCGACTCGCCTTGCGGCCGGCGAGAATGGCCCAGCCCGCGCGCGTGATGCACCGCACATGACTGCCCCGTCCGACTCTGCCAGTACCCTGCGCCAGCGACACCTGCTGGCCGGCCTTGCCGTGTCCGCCGCGGTCGCGCTGGGCCTGATCGCGATGATCAGCTCGGACGTGCAGATGCCGGCCGGGGCGGGTCGCGATACGCTGCCGCTGTTCCGCCCGGGCAGCGGCAACACATCGCTGCACCCCTTCGCCGCGCAGGCCGGCAACAGTGGTGCCGGCGTTGGCACAGCCGTCAATGGACCGCCGGCGACCACTGCCAACGGCCCCGGCCCGACGCGCATCGTCGACGCTGACGGCAATTCGCCGGACCGGGTGCCACCGGTGCCGCGCGCCGACCTGCGCAACGACATCCTGTCGCTCACCTCGCGCGGCCTGCTGCCGGACATCAACGGCGAGCAGCGCGTCGCGCTCGAGGCGCGCATCGCCACGACCAACCCGGCGGTGCGCCAGATCCGCTTCCAGCTGGTGGTCGACCCGCCCGGCCTGCAGTCGACCGGCGAGTTGCAACTGCGCGGCGGCAACGACAGCCGCAGCAACAAGCGCCGGGGCAGCGACAAGTTCAGTGTGATCACGGTGCCGACGGACAACGGCGTGGTGGTCGAAGTATCTTGCCCGGAGGGCGCCCGCCGCGGCGCCGTGCTGGCCCTGCTGGGCTTCCGTGTGCTGCCGTTGCCCGCAGGCTCGGCCGCGCCGGAGAACGGCATCCGCCTGCACACCGTGAAGCTGCAGAACGCGCACGCGACCCTGAGCGACAACTCGGTGGCCGAGTGGAAGGGCGTCGAGGCGTCGGTCCGCTTTCGCGAGCCCTGAGGCCGGATGAGCTTGACCACAGGGCGCACGAAGGGCGCACAGAGGGCGCAGAGGGCGCAGAGGGCGCAGAGAGGGCGCAGAGAGGGCGCAGTGTGGGCGCAGAGAGGGCGCAGAGTGGGCGCTGAGAGGGCGCTGAGAGGGCGCAGAGAGGGCGCTGAGGGCGCTCGGAGAAACAAGAGCCGCGACCGTCAGGGAGCGGATGTACCGCGGGAGGCTCGCGCTCCACATCCGCTCCCTGACGGTCGCGGCTCTTGTTCCTCTGTGTCCTCTGGCGCTCTCGTCTTCCCGCTTTGTGCTCGCCGCGACGCCGCACAACAGTGCGGCCGGGCGGACCAGGTTGAAACCTGACCCGCCCGGACGCTCGCTCCACCTTCTTCAGCTTCCTCAACTCTCGATCAGCGGATCTCCACGGTCGTCGCGTACTGCACGATATCGAACAGCTCCTCGATGTCGGCGTTGCGCATCATCACGCCCGGCACACCCGGCGCCGAGGCCGACTCCGGCGAACCGTGGATGTTGGTCGTGGGGTTGCCGAGGTCGAGCAGGCGGGCGCCGAGCGGGTTGCGCGGATCCTTCGCGGCCAGGGTCTCCCACGTCGGCTCGTCCACCTTGCGACGGATCGTGAACCGGCCGCTCGGCGTGTCGGGCGCGAGGCCGATGGCGTAGCGCTTGAGGAAGTGGTCGCCGAGCCAGAGATCCAGGTGGCCGCGACTGCGCACGACGACGAGCGACGGCTGGCCCTTGAGCACGCGCAGCTTCTGGTCGCATGCGATCTTGCGCGGGTCGGTCAGGCGGTTGAGCTTCATCAGCGACTGCCACGTGACGTTGAAGCGCTGCGCGATCTTCGTCAGGTTGTCGCCGGCCTGCACGGTGTAGAGCTCGCAGTCGCCGTTGTCGCCGGTCGTCGCCAGCAGGTCGCGGTTGAGCGTGGCGAGCAGGTCCAGCGCGGTCTGCTCGTCGGCCGAGCCGAGCGAGTACAGCGCGTTGGAGAGCAGGCGGCGCGCCTCCTTCAGCTCGCCCGACTTGATCAGCTTGGTCGCCTCTTCGAGCGGGCCGCGGGTCGCGGCGTTCGCGTTCGACGTCTCGACGCGCGAGATGTCCTCGGTGCTCGCTTGGCGACTCGTGGTGCCCCCGTCGGCCGGCGTTGCATTGCTGCCCTCGCCGAGCCCCGGCAGGACCAGCTTCTGGCCAGCCTTCAGCGGGTCGTTCTTGCCGATGTTGTTGGCCGCGGCGATGCGCGACCAGGCCGACGCGCTGCCGTAGAAGCGGCGGGCGATCGCCATGCCGCCGTCGCCGCGCTGCACGATGTAGACCTTCACGTCGCTCGACGAATCCACCGTGGTGTCGGCGGCCGCCGTGTTGGATGCCGCGGCCGGAGCGGCCGGGCGGGCGGTCGTCGGGGCCGGCGACGCGGACGACGGCGTGTTGTTCACGACGCGCACCGGATCGATCTGCGCCGGGGACTGGCGCGAACCATCAACAAACGCCTGGCCGGAGGCGACGCGCGGGCCGCCGTAGATGTCCGACTCTGCGCCGCCGCTGGTCGACCGCTGCACGCCATCGATGACGAAGCCGTCGTTCTGCGCCGGCACCATGCAGCCGCTGAGCAGCAGCAGCAGCGACAGGCCGAGCGCGATCACGCCGAGCAGGCGATACATGTGCGCCGCCATGAAGCGCCGGCGATCGACGCTGCCGGCGGCCTTGAGGGCGCGCTTGAAGGTCGGCTTCGTCAGCACCAGGTCGCGCTTCTCGCTGAACGGATGGTCGGCGCTGTAGCCGGCGTTGGCGAAGCTGCCGCTTCCGCCGGGCCAGGTGACGTTGGCGCCGTTCGTGCTGCCGCGCGTGGCGGCGGTGCGAGCGCTCTTCACTTCGCCGATCGATTCGCGGCGCGTGCTCTGGAAGTCCGGCTGCGCACCGGCGCCCGGCGCGTCGTCCACGTCGTCCGCTTCGACTTCGGCCTCGAGTTCGGCCTCGGCCTCCTCGGCGCCGGCCTCCTGCTCCCAGTACCGCGTGATCGCCTGCGCCTCGAGCGCCAGTTCCCGCTCGTCGAGTTCGCTCTCCACTTCCGGCACGATCTCGTCGTCGGAGAGCACCTCGACCGGAGGAGCCTGCATCAGGCCATTCAGGCCGTGGCGGTCAGCCGCCGAGATGGCGCCGGAATAGGCCGGGCTGGTCTCTTCGGGGAACCGGTGCGTGGACTTGTGAATCTGCATATCGCCTCCTGCTCCTGCACTGCCGTTCGGATGAGTTGGGGATGCGCGGCGGGCAGGTCTGCTCCTCTCCGGAGCCGCGCGGTGACTTTTCGTTGACGTTGACGTTGAACTGAAGACTCAGGGCTGGATCACCACGTGCGCCTTGTAGGTGACGAACTCCATCAGCTCCTCGACCTGGGCGTTGACCATCCGCACGCAGCCCTTCGAGCACTCGCCGGGGATCTTCTCGGGCTCGCGTGTGCCGTGGATGCCGTACTGGCGGAACTCGCCGGCGAAGCCCATCCAGCGGGTGCCCAGCGGGTTGCGCGGGTCGTCGGGCGACATCCCGCGGTAGTCCGGGTTGCGCATCTTCGTTGCGATGACGAACTCGCCGACCGGCGACGAGTTGTTGATGCCGGTGCCGATCAGGTACTGCTTGATCAGCTGGTCGCCGGCGAACAGCGAGAGCGTGAACTGGCTCTTGTCCACCAGGATCCGCGTGCGGCCGTTGAGGATCTTGATCGTCTGGCCGGAGCGCAGGTCGGCGGCGTGCTGGATGCGGTTCATCTTCATCAGCAGGCCGAGTCCCTGGCCGCATTCGGTGCCGATGTCGAGCAGCGTGTCGCCGGCCTTGATGACGCGCGTGGTGCTGTAGCGCGTGGCCTTCGGCGAGAAGACGAGCGTCTCGTTGAGCGCGTCGAGCTTCGCCATCAGGCGTTTGCGCGTCTCCACCGGCAGCTCGCCGAGCAGCAGTGCGGCCACGTCGTCACGCGCGGCGGTTGCAGGGTCGGAGTCGGTGGCAGTGGCGACCTGGCTGGCCGCGCTGGAGGCAGTGGCCTCGACGGTGGCCACGCGTTGCGCCAGGGCGGCGGCGTTTGCATCCGGCGTGGCAACGGCCGGGGCGGCGGCGCCGGGCGTGGCGTCAAGCGCTTCGGCGCCGGGGCTGTTGCCGCCGGCATTCTTCGAGACCAACCACACGATGCCGGCAATCGCGGCAACGATCAGGAGCTTCTTCATCATCAGCGTCCGGTGTTCGCGAACGGACCCCGTGCGGGTGCCGCCCGGCGCGATCGACGGTTACTCCGGATGTCGGCGCGCGGGCCGGACTGCTTGATGCAAGTTGCCGATTCGGCCGCTGGTCGCGCCGGAGTACCGGTAAGGCGTCGATCGCGAGTTGATCCGGGTTCGGCAAGAGCCGCGACCGTCAGGAAGGTCCGATTCCAGGCGAGCCGGGGGTGCAAGCCCGATGGGCGCTAACATAAGAGCCGCGTGGGCCAGCGAGCGGGCCCCCCCGGGGGCCCCGG
>JBFWQT010000574.1:0-4440 GCA_050249295.1 Planctomycetota bacterium | reverse complement strand
AACCCGCGGCCCGTGCCGGTGCTCGTCGGCGGCGGCCGTCGGACCGACCCCTTTGACATGGCCGGAAGCGCCGGCCCGCACCACGATGAGGACGACGCAACCGCCGAGCGCAGCCCCGGTGACGCGGCGCGCCGTGCCAGCAGCCGCCTGGGCACGCGCGCCTCGCACTACCTCGACAACGTGCAGGACAAGTTCGCGCCGGTGGTGGCGATCGACGAAGCCGCCGAGATCGAGGCGCTGGCGGACGGCCCGCGGCACCTGCCCAACCTGGTGCGCAACCTCAAGCGCACGCTGGCCACGCTGCCCCCGTACGGCGGCCTCACGTTGGCGTGGCTCGAGAGTCAGCCGACGATCATCGAGGATCGCTTCTCGGCCAACACCTTCCGCACGCAGAGCTACGACCTCGCGCAGCTCGCGCGCCTGCTGATCGAGACCACGGTGAACAGCCTGGCGCGCACACCGCGCCGCGTGTGGGACGAGGACGGCGAGCGCACGTACACGCTGCCCGGCCCGCTCGGCATGATCCACGAAGTGATTCTCACCTGGCCGCCGCTGATGGCCGCGCCGGTGCGCCGGGCCTTGCGGCAGTGGTTCCGCGATGGCGGCGTGGTGCCGGGTGCGTCGCGCGAGTGGGACGAGGTCTCGGCGCGCGTGCTGCACGCCTGCCTCGGCTACCTGCACGAGCGCGGCGGCAAGGTCGAGACGTTCATCCGCCGCTTCGGCACCGAGTGCTCGTTCATTGTGGTGGATGCCGGCGCCACCGGCACGCGCCTGGCCCGCGTGAAGCTCACGCTGGACATGGGCGCGAAGGGCGACGACGACGCGAACGGCAACGGCAAGAACAAGACCGCCGACGCCGCCTCGCGCGGGGGCTTCCGGCCGGTGACGCTGAAGGTCACGCACGAGGCCGTGTGCGAGAGTCGCGCGTTCACCGGCGAGCATCTGCTGCTCAGTGTGTTCCGCCTGCTCAAGCTCAAGCTGGCCGCGCTGATTGCCGGGAAACTCGCCACGCTGAGCGGCAATGCGCACGCCACCGCGCGCGCGTCGGCGAAGGAACTGCTCGCCGCGATCCAGCAGGGCAAGGTCGCGCGCATGCTGCAGGAGCCGACCGACTCGCTGCCGCCGGCCGTCGAGCGACTGCTGCCCACGCGCTTCCGCGACCGGCTGGACGAAACTCCGCGCCGGCATTTCACGCTGCTCACGTTGCTGGCCGCACGCGTGCTCGAGACGCTCGGCGACGGCCGTGAGCGTACCGCCTCGTGGTCGCTGCAGAGCCCCGGCGTGTCGGGCGCGGTGCCCACGCTGCAGCCGCTGCTGCTGGATGTGCTGCGCCAGAGTTGGCCGCACGCGAACTTCACCGAGGCCGACATCGAGACGCTGTCGATCAGCGCCGCCGAGGTCTCGACGCAGATGAGGCCGGCGATCAACGCGCTGGGCCGCGCCGTGCGCAGCCTGCAACAGCTGCCGGTGGTGGAGATCGACCCGGACGACGACGCGCACGCCGGCGACAAGGTGATCGACCAGCCGATCGTCGGTGCCGCGCTCGGCCCGGCCGTCCGCTCGCCGTTCGCGCGTGGCTGGAGTGGCCCGGCCGCGGCCGCGCCGAGCATGAGCGCCGCGATGCTGCCGCTCGGCTCGACCGGAACGACGAAGAAGTCCGACGGCGGCGACGACGACGCCGGCGAGAGCGACGCTGCGCCCGCGGCCCCCGCGGCCGAAGCGTGGCTGCTCTTCGGCGGTGGCGGGCTCGTCCCGCGGTTCCTGCGCGAGATGCTGATCAACGACCTCACGCTGCGCGACGACTCCGGCGCCGGGCACGAGGCGCCGAAGCTGTGGCCCGACCCGACCACGCACGAGGCCGACGCGGCGACCGCCATTGCGCTGGGCGCGTGCGAGGCCGAGCGCGCCGTACAGGCTGGCCTGAACATCGACGTGATCGACGCGATGGACCGGCTGCAGTTCGACATCGGCATCCGTACCGACCGCTTCATTCCGTTGTTCACGCGCGGCACGTCGGTGCGTCGTGCCAGCAGCGTGGTGGTGCCGTCGCAGCCGGGCTTCCCGTTGATGGTCTGGTACCGCTACCTCGACGGCGTGGAAGCGCCCGCCCCGCTCGGCTCGTTCGACACGGCCCCGGCCGGTGACGGTGCGCTGACGATGTCGCTCGCCCCGCGCGCCGACGGCGGCTGGACGCTCGAGCTCACGCGCGGCACGCCGTTCAGCACGACTGACCCCGGTCGCACGCCGAGCGTCTCGCTGATTCCTGCGCCGCCGCTCACGCCGCTGGAGCTCAACCTCTACTCGGGCATCCACTGATCGCGGCGTCGGTCACCGTCCGTTCGCCACCTGCCGCCGCGTGTCCTCGATCATCGCGCGCTGTTCGGCCGGGCACACGTCCAGTGCCTTGTCCAGCGCCGCGAGCGCCTCTGCGCGCTTGCCCATGCGCGCCAGTGCCGCGCCCATGTTGGTCCACGCCGACCACGCATCGGGGTGCGTCGGCGAGCCCTCGATGGCGTGGCGCCAGTCCGCTACCGCGCCTTCCACGTCGCCCGACTGGTAGCGGAACATCGCGCAGGCATTCCACGCGCCGAACGACTGCGGATTGATCCGCACCGACTCCGACATGCTGGCGATCGCCTCCTTCACCCGGCCCGCATAGTTCAGCGTCATGCCGCGGTGGTACCAGGTGCTGTCGCGCAGCGGGTTCAGCTTCAGCACTTCGTCGTAGCAGCGCAACGCGCCGTCGAAGTCGCGGCCGAGTTGCAGTGTGATACCGAGCAACTCGAGCGCCTCCAGATCGCCGGACTCGCGTTCGAGCGCCGCGCGCAGGTCGGCCTCGGCCGTCTTCAGTTCGCTCGCGTCGATCGTGCCGCGTTCCATCCGCGCGTGGTAGCGATCGACGCGCACGCGCGCGCGGGAGGTCAGCGGGTCGGCCTCGTGCGGCAACAGCTCGGCCACGCGAGTGAACTCCTCGATCGCGCGATCCGGCTCGTTGTTGCTGCGGTACACCTCGGCCCGGCGCGTGAGCACGAACGGATCATCCGGCTGGTCGCGCAGCAGCGACTCGATCTCGCGCAGCGCCTCGGGGAACTCGCGCCGCGATGTGAGTATCTCGGCGCGCAGCAGCCGCGCCATGCGGTCGCGCGGATTCAACGCCAGCACCCGGTTCACGTCATCCAGCGCATCATCGGTGCGGCGCGCGGCACGCAGCACCGCGCGAGCGAACAGCCGGTCGGCATTCTCGCTCACCGCCGTCTGCAACCCGGGCTCATCGAGCGTGGCGAGCAGCGTGTCCAACTTGTACCCGGCCGGCAGGCGCGATTGCAGCTGCGAGACGCGCCAGCAACGCAGCCAGGTGTCGAGCACCGGACGCGCAGCGCCATCGGCTCGCAGGCCGTTCACCTGATCGCGCAGCGGACGCAGGGCATCGAGCTCGGCGTTCGCCGCGGCCAGATCGTTGGCGCGTTGCGCGGCCTGCTGCGCGGCGACGTTGACCAGCGCGCGCGTCTCGTCGTGCGACGCCATCTCGCGGTCCAGCGCATCGCGCAGCTGGTCGGCAGACTGCGCGGCGAGTTGCCACATCACGCCGGCCACGCCGGCCGTCAGGATCAGCAACAGCAGCACTGCGACCCGTCCGGCCGGGTTGCCGGCGCGCGTCGGTGCGATGACCGGCGCCGCGCCCGGTGGCGGGCGTCGGCTGCGCGTCGCGCGCGGCGGAGGCATCAGCGTGGGGGGCGCGGCCGCATCGCGACCAGCCGACGTGCGCACCTGCGTGAGCGGCGTGAGCGGCACACCGGCCGAGGTCAGCGCCGCCTCGTACGACTTCACGTTGCGCGTGCCGTGGATCGAGTCGCTCAGGTAGCCGCGGGTCAGCACGCGCAGCACCTCGTCGGCCGTCGGGAAGCGATCCTTCGGCTTCTTCTCGAGCAGGCGCAGGATGATCGCGTCGATGTCGCCGCTGCACTCGACCAGCTTCGAGACCGGCTCAGGCGCCTGGCTGACGTGCGCGACGAGCGCCGCCGAGATCGAGTCGGCCGGGAACGGAATCCGCCCGGCCAGCGTCTGGTACATCACGCAGCCGAGCGAGTAGAGGTCGGAGCGCTGGTCGACGGTCTTGCCGCCGCAGGCCTCGGGCGACATGTACGCCGGCGTGCCGAGGATCGAACCGGTCTGCGTGAGTTGCGCGGTTTCCGATCCGCCGAGCATGCCGACGATGCCGAAGTCGGCGAGCGCGGCCTGGCCATCGGGGCGGAACAGCACGTTGTCCGGCTTGATGTCGCGATGCACGAACCCGCTGCTGTGCGCGTGCGAGAGGCCAGCCAGGATCTGCTCGAAGATCGGCCGCGCGTCGTGCTCCGCGAGCTGCTTCGAATGGCGCAGCAAGGCGCCAAGGCTGCCGCGCGAGGTGTACTCCATCGCGATCCAGGCAATGCCATCGCC
>JBFWQT010000573.1:0-4440 GCA_050249295.1 Planctomycetota bacterium | reverse complement strand
GGTGCTGCACAGGTAGTCGCAGCGCGTCAGGTCGAGCACGATCTTCGGACTCACCGCCATCAGCATTCGCAGCGTGTCAGCCAGCCGCGGGACGGACTCGGGGTCCAGCGGCTCCAGCACGCGCACCACCTGCACGTCGTCGGCCGCCTTGTGTACGTGGATCGCAAACGGGTACTTCAATTGCGCACCGTGATCCTCATCGACTGGTCACCTCGAACGCGCGCGACCAGGCGATCGAATTGAACCACACACTCACGCCACGTTCGACATCCACCATCCGCGCCGTGGCGCGGTACTCGGCCTGCACGAGGTAGCGCGAGCCGTAGAGGTTGATCGGTCGTTGCGCGCCGAACTGCGGCTCGAGCTCGATCAGGACGACGGCCTGCGCCGAGGCCAGCCGGCCGATCTCGCGGCCCTCGGCCTCGCCCATCGTGCTGATGTCGAGCCGGCTCGCGAGGTCGTCAATCAGCCGGTTCTCGGTGACCGTCGCGAGGCTGTCGGTGGTGGCCAGGTGCATCACGGCGGCGCGCATCCAGTCGCCGATCGCGTCGATCAGCGGCCCGCGATTGGCCAGCAACTCGGCGCGGATCCAGGTGCGGCCGCGGTCGTCGATGCGCGGCGCGAGAATCCGCACCGCCGGAATCTCGATCGTGCGGAAGCGGTAGCGCTCCAGTGCCTCGCGCATCCCGGCGAACAGCATCGGCAGCTTGTCGGCTGCCTCGTTGTAGATGATCACCGGCTCGTCGCTGCCGGCACCGTCGAACACCATCTGGCGGCGCGGCCCGGTGTTGATCACGCCCTCGCCGGTGTTGGTCGGCAGGTTGTGGATGTCGATCGGGGGCGGCAGGCCGCTGTTGGTCTCGATCGTGCCGTCGAGGCCGGTGACGCGGGTGCGGTTGGCGCTGGTCGTGGCGGTGTTGCCGTTGCCCGGTGTCGGCGGGGGCGGCGAGCTGCAGGCCGCCACGAGCCCGATCAGCATGGCCAGCAGCGGCGCCGAGGCGGCAAGCGTGGCGCAGGCGCGATAGCGGGGCGTGGGCATGTTGGTCGGCGTCGCGCGGGCCTTGTTGCGCACACGATAAACGTGCCGGCGTGCAAAGTCCATCGGCCGAGGCGGCTGCGCGTTCCGGGCGGGCTGCCGGCGGCAATTGACACGCCCCCGGCGCACCGCTAGGATCAATCGCGGTCCGGGCCCTCCCCGGACTCCCTCCTCCCCCCACACAACCCAAACCGAACGCGATCCGCCCGGCGGGACAGGCCTGCACACCCCTGGCCACTGTCTCCCGAGTCGACTGCGCTTGCGCCTCCCAGACCTCCCAGAGACCTCCCTGGAGGATGTCCGGATGTTCCGCACCCGCATCATTCTTTTCGTGGCGTTGTTCGTTTCGGCCGCGGTCAGTGGCGTGTTCGGCCAGGCGCGCGACTTCGAGCCGCCGACGCCCGAAGAGGATCTGACCAACATTGCCGGCGCGAAGCCGGATGCCGGCGACCCCGAGCACCAGCAGTTCTTCCCGCGCCAGATGCAGAACCCGGCCGAGGAGGGCAAGGATCGCAGCATGCCGACGTGGGGTCGCTCGCCATTCGTGGTGCGCGACGAGAACGGCGACCCGGTGCAGATTGCGCCGCCGAGCTACGTGCGCGGCGACGCGCACACCGTGGTGATGGACCTCGACCAGTACATGCTCGACTTCGAGTTCGAGACGCCGCGCTGGATTTCGGTGACGGCGCCGGACGGCTCGCCGCAGATCTACTGGTACATGATCTACCGCGCGATCAACTGGGACACGTTCCCGCTGCGGTCGCACCTGTCGTTCGAGATCCGCACGATGGCGCAGGACCTCGCGCCCGAGCCGCAGATGACGGCCGAGCAGCTGGAAGAACAGAAGCGCGACCTGCTGCGCCAGTTCGTCGGTGACGACAGCGAGGACGGCTCGCAGAAGCATTACGAGCAGTACGTCGACGAGCTGTTCCGCGGCATCGAGCGCTCGCTGACCAACAACTACCTCAACTATCCGGACCGCGCCCTGATGGACGCGATCTGCAACAAGGAGCGCCGCTGGGAGGAAGACCAGTACGGCCGGCTCTACAACTCGCTGGTGCCGGCGCACCACTTCCAGTGGCGCAAGCGCCTGATGGTCGAGGACAAGTACCGCTTCCCCGAACTGCTGCTGCAGAGCTACTCGGTGGAGAACGGCCGCGTGAAGGCGGACGCCTACATCGTGTCGCCGCAGTACGTGCCGGGTGCGGCCGAGCCGAACGTGACGGTCACGCTGGCGCCGTGGAATGGTGCCCCGAGCGTGCTGGCCAGCAATGTGCCGCTGTCGTCGTTCCTCAATGGCCAGGGCAAGAATATCACGCTCGACATGCTCAGCGAGGCGACGTTCGTGGCTGACGCCGACCAGGAGAAGGCCACGAAGATCCCGACGTTCAAGGTGTCGCTCGGCGAGGCAATCCAGCGCTACATGCCGCGCTACCAGAAGGGCGACCGCGTGGACGCCTACGGCTTCCGCCTGCGCGAGGGCCACCCGGACTACGAACGCGGCGTGCTGATCAACTCCGACTTCACGATCGCCACGCAGCTGCACGGCGCCACGCTGACCACCGTGGACACCGCCGACGGCCCGTACAAGGGCATGCAGGAGGTCAACGGCATGGTCACCGTGCCGCACGGCGAGGCCGCCGACATGTACCGCCTGCCCGAGATGAACGGCACGAAGCTGATCTCGCCGCCGGTCGAGTCGATGATCCGTATCGTGACGACGCTGAACACGCTGTTCGAGCTGAAGGACAAGAAGGCCGAGCCGCTGCGCGGCCAGTTCCAGGACCTCGTCCGCACGATCCACGAGGCCTCGCTGAAGGACCGCCAGAGCGCGGCCGAGCTCGACCAGTACCGCCGCAACATCATCCAGGTGGTGGCGCTGCTGCTGCCGATGTTTGACGCCGACGCGGGCCGCGACGAGAACTCGCGCACGCTGCCCGACGTGGTGTTCTACGACATCGAGTCGCTGGTGGTGCGCCAGTCGCGCCTGACCTTCGCCGAGGCCCACGGCCAGAACGCGTCGCTGATGGGTCGCTCGCAGGGTGGCTACCTCTGGGACGCGATGTACCACCCGGCCAGCTGCTACGTGAAGCTGCCGGTGCCGCGCCGCTACCAGCCCGGCGACAACGTGCTGCGCAACTACCACCTGCCGTCCGAAACCGTCTGGGGCATCCCCGGCGACCCGGACTACGGCCGCAACGTCAACCGCGCGATCGGCGAGGACAAGAGCCGTGACACGAAGACCTTTGTCACCGGCGCGATCCTCGACGCCTATGAGTACGGCAACAAGGGTCTCGACGAGACCGTGCTGCCCGCGCCGGCCTGGAACCGCTACGGCAAGGAAGGCGGCCGCGACTATGACGGTGCGGCCGTCGAGGTCAGCAACGGATCGGAGCCGTGGTACGACACCGTCTGGAACCGCGGCAACGGCGAAGGCCGCCCCGTCAAGCGGCTCGATCACCTCGGCAACTCGCTGGCCGACGGGATCCGCCACTACCGCCCCGGCGACCGCGTGACGCCGATGGAGTGGGAAGCCTACGGCGCGATCACGCCGGTGGGCGTGCTGCGCGAGTACGGCGCGTCGGGCGGCTACGAGCCGGGCCGCAAGTTCCTGCGCTACGGCGACCTGCTGGTCGGCCAGCCGCGCCTGATCCTCGCCCGCTTCCGCTACAACGAGATCAGCGTCCTCGGCGAGCGCACGCTCGAGCCGAAGGCGCAGTTCATCAACGGCCACGTGCCCGGCCACAAGGAAGTCATGGTCGACGGCGACGGCACGCTGTGGCGCCACGGCTTCCAGTGTGATGCGGCGGGCGACTACGACGCGGTCATCTACGAAGACCTGCCGGCCGGTTCGCGCGCGAAGTTCGACGAGTGGGAGAAGAACAGCGTCGAGGAGTGGGCGGCCCGCCAGGCGATGGCGCGCGGCGAGGGCACGTACGCGTTCGACAAGTTCGTCGGTCTCGACTACCTGCGCCCCGTGCCGGTGATGGGTCGCGAGGGTGCGGCCGAGGACTACATCAACCCGATCACCAACGAGGGCATCCCGATGCGCTCGCTGGTGCTGCCCGCGCCGGACCAGCCGGTGACGTACGCGCGCGACTCGGGCGGCAACGTGATCTGGGCCAGGAAGTACGAGATGCTGCCGCGCTACATCTACGAGTACGACTACCTGCGCATCAGCGAGGACGAGGCCGACGCCAACAAGCAGGAAGAGGGTGTGGCCGGGGTTGACGTGCGCCGGTTCTCGGACGAGGCCCGTGCCGCGGGCGCGGCTCGCCGCACGCCGCCGTCGGTCGTCACCTACTGGGATCGCGAGCAGGCCACCGCGAAGAACACCGACGAGTTGGCCGGGCTGTTCAAGGTCGATGACCGCCCGACGCTGCGCGCGGCCGAGATCATCGTGG
>JBFWQT010000572.1:0-4497 GCA_050249295.1 Planctomycetota bacterium | reverse complement strand
TCTTCGCCGAGGGCAAGCACGCGAGCCGCTCCGAGCGCTACACCTACATCCCCACCATCGACGTGCTGCGCGGCCTGCGCAAGGAGGGCTTCGAGCCCTTCATGGTCGCCCAGGGCGCCAGCCGCGTCGAAGGCAAGGCGGAGTTCACCAAGCACCTGATCCGCATGCGCCACGCCGGCCAGGTGCAGGCCCGGCCCGAGGCCAACGAGATCATCCTGATCAACAGCCACGACGGCGCCAGCTCGTACCAGATGCTCGCCGGCATGTTCCGCTTCGTCTGCTGCAACGGCCTGGTGGTGGGCGAGGTGGTGGAGGACATCCGCATCCCGCACAAGGGCAACATCCAGGGCGAGGTGATCGAAGGTGCGTTCCGCGTGCTCGACGAGTTCGAGCAGGTCGAGGAGCACGCCGAGGCGATGAAGGCGCTCCAACTGCAGCCACCCGAGGAAATCGCCTTCGCGACGGCCGCCCTGGCGTTGCGCTTCGGTGAGCGCGGCGTGGAGGCGACCGGCGGCCACAAGCCCGCGCCGGTGACGGCCGAGCAGCTGATCGAGGCGCGCCGGCCCGAAGACATCGGCCACAGCCTGTGGACCACCTTCCAGCGGATTCATGAGAATGTGATCCGCGGTGGCCAGCCCGGCCGCAGCGTGCAGGGCCGCCGCATGCATACCCGCCCGGTGGGCAGCATCGACCGCGGCGTGAGCCTGAACCGTGCGCTGTGGATGTTGGCCGAGGAGATGCGCAAGCTGAAGGGCTGAACGCCCAGGCCGGACGCGCTGGATTCGGCCCCGAATCCAGCGCGCGCGCCGCACTGCGCCTGTCCGACCATCGGTGCGGCGCCCGCCGCAGACGAACCGAGCGGAGATGACGCGATGAACCCGCTCCCCGAAATGCTCGACGACCTCGACACCTTCGCGGCCCGGTCCGGCGAGGCCACGCGCAACGGCGCGCAGGCCTTCGCCCGCCTCCTGCTGCTGGCCGAGACGCGGGACTCCGGCCAGATCCCACGCATCGCGCGCTTCCTGGCCGCGACGTACAACGGCCGGGCGTTTCCGTTCGACCTCTTCGAGCTTCGCGTTGTCGATGTCGCCATCAGCGACGACATGCTGTGCTGCCTGGATGCGCTCCGGTGGGGCCGGGCGGACCTGCACACGCTCATCCCTGACGGTGACGCCCGCGTGCGCGCAGTCATCGATCGGTGGGGCTTGCACTGGCCGGAGGGTGCGTGATTGGGGCGTGACAGATTGTCCCCACATCACCCGCTGCGGAGGGAGCGGCGCATGCGGAACTGCACGGCCGCTCGCCGGCCTCCACTGCGTGTCGGCCGGCTCGCGGTGCCCGGCGGCACCCCGTCGAGGGGTGCGCGCCAGGCTGACTGCAGCATGCGCGGCTTCGAGGCTGCTGCCCGCCTCTGGCAGTGGGTGGGTGACCCGGATAGAATGCATCGCAACTGCAACGCACTGCCTGCCCACCATGAAGACCGCTACCCTGCCGTCGCTGCGCGTCGAGCCCGAATTGCGCGAAGCCGCCGAGAGCGTCCTCCAGGAAGGCGAGACGCTGTCGGGCTTCATCGAGGCCTCGGTGCGGGAGACGATCCAGCGGCGCCGCGTCCGTTCCGAATTCATCGCGCGAGGCCTGGCCTCCCGCGAGGAGGCCAAGCGCACGGGTGTCTACATCGACGCCGACGTGGTGCACGCCGAACTGGCCAAGAAGCTGGCTCAGGCCCGGACGAAGCTGCAGAAGAAGGCTCGTGCGTGAGCTTTGTCGTCCGGTACAGCCAGTCGGCCCGGGACGACCTGGCGCGGCTGTATGAGTACCTGCTCGATCGCGCCACGACGGCCGAGGACCTCGACCTCGCCGAGCGGGCGCTGGCGGCGATCACTGGCGCGGTGGAGAGCCTGACGCGCTCGCCGTTCATCTACCGCAAGGCCGATGACGACCCGTTTCTGCGTGAACTGCTGGTTCCCTTCGGAAGCAGCGGCTATGTGGCGCTGTTCGAGATCGAAGACGCCACGACCGTGACCATACTCGCCGTGCGCCACCAGCTCGAGGACGACTACCACTGACGCCAGCGGGCACAAGCTCAGAGCCCACAACTGGTCGCCCTGGGCATGCCCCCAGCTTTCAGCGCGCCCACAGCCAGGCCGCCAGCACCCAGGTCAGGCCCGACGCCACCACCGCCGTGGCGGCGTGCGTCAGCCAATGCTGCCAGGGGCGAGCCCCCCGATGGGCGAGGTCGGCCAGATGCTGCAGCGGCATCGCGACGCGCTGCAGGGCCGGGCCGACCTCGGTCCTGAACAGCATCCGCGCCGCTTCCTCCATCGCCCGCGTCTGTGCTTCCGCCGAGACGCGGGTGATCTCGTCGGTCCGGCGGGCGATGTGCTTCACAGCCTGGGACTTCGCGTTCTCGGTGATGCCGGCCATGCGGCTTTCGAACGCCGTGACCTGGCCGGCCAGCTCCGTGCTCGCGTTGATCAGTGCCAGTCGGCTGCCGTCCAGCGCCGGGCCCACGGCTTCCACCCGATCGAGCAGTGCCACTACCTCGCCGAGGGCTTCGGCGATCAACGCTTCGCGGGCAGATCCAGTGCCGTTCATGCCAGCGCAGGCTTCAACTCAAGCGCAGCAAAGCACGCGTCGAGCTCTGGCACGATGCCGCTGGCCAGCCTGCGGGTGGCTAGCCTCTGGGCCAGTACCAGCTTTTCAGTCGTGTCCTTGACCTTGGCGATCAGACCCTTGTAGTCGGTCTCGTCGCGGGCCAGTGCTGCCAGGTCGGCATCCTGGCCGATGATGCGTCCGTAGATCTCGTTCATGCCAAGACAGCAGGCGGTGTTCGCCTGCGCCACCGGGTGATCGGCGACGAAGCCCATGACGACATCGAAGGCCGGTTTCACGGCGACGCCGTACTCGACCATGTTGAAGACCAGCTTCACACGCGAAGAGGGAACTCCCAGCCGCGTGAGTTCGACCAGCGTGGCGATCGTGTCCTGCTGTTGCTTGAACGCCGGGACGGTCGGGACCACGAAGTAGTCGAAGTCCGCATGGCTGCCTCGGTAGCGCTGCATCAGGCCCAGCAATTCCTCGACGTTGCTGGCGCCGATGTCGACCACCGCGCTGTCGACGGTTTGCAGGTACTCCTGCAGCTCGCCGAACTGCCGTCCACGCATCGACGGTCCCTTGCCGTCGTCCGCATTGACGCTTTCGATGGCGACGAGCTCTGCCCCCTCGATACGAGGCAGCAGCAGGTGCCGCGCCACGGTGGACTTGCCCACGTTGCCAGAGAAGTTGATGACGGCAATCTTCATCGCAGTTCCTTTCGTGAACGGGAGGTGAGTGGCTCGGGTGCAGCCGACGAATCGATGCGTCGATGGCTAGCCGGGCAGAGACGCGGCGTCCACCGTTGCCGGTGGCTTCGATAGCAGCCGGAGCCGGGCAACCTCCCGTTGAACGGTGGTGTTGCTGACGACCACTCCGACGTCGGCCAAGGCTTCGCGTATCGCCTCGAACGTGTAGCCCTCGGCGTGCAATCGACCTATCTCGCCTGCAAACGCTCGAGCCTTGCCTTGCCAGCGGCCAGGCGGTCGCCTCGGGGCCAGTCGGAGATCGTCGCGTCTGCTCGATTCCGATTCGTTCATGGCGCCGCCTTCGATCGTGCGCGTTGGGTTCAGGTCGGCGAGCAAGCTGTCAGGATCAAGGCGGAGCTCGCCGGCGCCGTCGTCAGGTTCTCGACTCGTATGGGCGAGAGTCCCGTTCTTCATCGCTTCTCCTTTGCTCGAATGAACTGATTGGTGATCACGCTGCTGGTGTAGGCCTGCGCTACATCCTTTCCGCTGCGCCAGTCCGAAGGTACCGAGGTGCTGGCCGACGCTGCGGGGAGTGCGCCCCCAGCTTGGTCGTGCGTGGACACAGGGGGCGTGAGGGGTTGGCGCTTTGCGCTTTCCGCCGTAGGGGCCGGGACTGCTGCCGCGCTCCTGAGTGCCTCACGACGTACCGTGCTGATGCTTACGTGCACGCCGGCAGCGTTCAGGGCCTGTCGAATCGCGTCCAGGGTGTAGCCCTGCGCGCGAAGCTGCACGATGTCGACTTCGAAATCCCTCGCCTTGCGAGTGATACGGCCGGGAGGCGCCAGCGGGACAAGCTTCACTCCACGTCCCTTTCGGCTGCCGTGCGCCACGTCGCCGGTTTCGGTTCGCTTGTGATCGGTCCCTTGTCTGTGTCTGTTCGCATTCATGCGCTCCATGCTCGCCGTGGTGCCGTTCCGTTCGCGCTACTTGTTCACCACTTGGTGCTGACTTTGCGGACCCTGTCCTCTCGATCAATGATCTGCGCGAATCTGTTGTCCTCTGGCGCTGGATTCGATGCTGAATCCAGCGGCTGAAGAGCCTCGATTCGAGCCAATACTGAATGCGTAGGTGAGTGCAGAGATAGGCGGCTTGCCGCCAGTTTCACAAGCGCTTCGCGCCCCTCCATTCGTCGGCTCATGAACACCACTGCCCATGA
>JBFWQT010000571.1:0-4531 GCA_050249295.1 Planctomycetota bacterium | reverse complement strand
CTGCCGGCTCGGTCACGCCCGCGCGCATCGCCTGAGTGGTGGACTCCAGGATCAGCCCCAGACGCTCGGGCAACGGCCACATGTAGACGCGGTCGCGCAGCCAGGTGCCGTTGGCCTGAGCCGCCTCGCGCTTGAACTCGTTGATCTGGTGGCAATGGATGCAGCTTAGCGGCCGCTCACGCGCGTAGCGCCGCCCGGCCGGCATGTCTTCGGGCCGGAACAGTCCGATGCGAGGCGCGGTGGCATCCGGGTCAATCAGGCGCGACTGGTGCTGCCTGGCGGTGACATCCAGCAACCGGACGAACGACGCCACATTCAGGTGGCTCTCGGCGTTGTCCGGACTGCGGCCGCTGTAGCGGTGGTAGATCGTGCCGTCCGGGTGCATCAGGAACGCCGCGAACGTCAGGTCGTAGTCAAACTGGAACAGGTTCAGATTCACACCGCGCATGTCCCGGACCCGCACACACACGTAGCGCTGCAACGAGCGAGCGAGTTCCTCATCCGGACGAACAATCTGTTCGTAGAAGGACTCCGCGTCCGTGCACGGCACGCAGCGGAACATCACGAGCATCGGCTTGCCATCGCGCCGGGCCTCCACGAATGCGTCGTCCAGACTTCGCCAGACCACCCGCGGCCGGTCATCGTCCTGAGCACTCACCGTGGCCGGACTGATCGCGGGAGTCCCGACAAGTCCGCTCGTGCCTCCCGGACCGACCAATCCGGCCGCCATCATCAGCCCGGCAAGCAGAAATGTGCCGGCGAATGTTGCTGTCTTCATTGTGTGGTGGTGTGGCGTGCGTTGCTCGGCTGCGTCAGGCTACGGACTCACGAACAAGATTGCGTAATCGGAGGATCTCGATCATTGCTGCGTCGGCGAGAGAACGGCTCGGCAGATCACGACCTGGTTATCGCGTCGAGCAGCCCGACAGAACCCGCCGCTCATTCAGCAGCGGCGGGCTCTGTGGACTTCGCTAGCGGCTACGTTAGCGGCCGTTGCTCCGCCGACTCAGCTCACTTCTTCTCGGGCACGACGATTTCCACCAGGTCGGTGGGCATGCCGTCGTGGCTGCCGCCCAGGATCACCAGCGAACCGCTCTTCTCGTGCGGCAGCATGCGGCCGACCAAGCGCGGCGTAACCGTGCCCACCTGATCCCAGGTCAGCATCTCGCGGTTGAAGCGAACGATGCCCCCGCCGCCCATCTGCACATAGAGTTCACCCTTCAGCGCACACGCGGCCGGCGAGAAGCCGTTGAAGCGGTAGCTGTCCGGAATGCCGGGGGCGCGCGTCCATTCGCCGGTCGCCGGGTCCAACACATCCACGCGGCGCGTCACGCTGCCGTCGGCGCTGAGTCCGCCGACCACGTAGACCTTGCCATCCAGCGCCGTGACGCCGAGCGCACGGCGAGAGAACGGCTGCGGGATTTCGCGCCACTGCGGCGCGTCCGCGTCGAGGTCCATCACCAGAGTGGTCTTCGCCCAGCGGTTGGCGTTGTCGCGACCGCGCATCGTCCATCCACCGACGACTACCAGGTAGCGGCCGACCACAAACGCGTCGATCGACGAGCGCGCAATCGGCAGGGACGGCATGGCCGTCCATTCGCCGGTGGTCGTGTCGTAGCAGGCGACCGTGTTCAACGAGTAGAGGTCGTCGCGCTCGCCCTCCGGGTTGTGTGCGTGCATGCCGCCGATGCGGTACAGCAGGTGCCCGCGAGCCGCCAGCGCGATTCCCTGCACGCCGTCTTCGTCGGTGGCCAGCTTCGAGACGGCCTTCCACTCCTCGTCCTCGCCGACGCGGAAGCGGTACAGCGTGTTGCCCATCATGCCGCGGAAGTAGTCGTGGGTGATGTCCTTGTTGCCGCCGAGCATGTAGTAGGTCTCGCCGTCACCGGTGACGACGGCGCCGAAGCTGGATGCGCGCTGGGCCATGTCGGGCACGCGCAGGGCCGTTGCCTGCGGAGCGGTCTGCTCCGGAGTGGTCGAATCGGTGGTCGAGTCGTCGGTTGCTCCGGCTTGTGCACCGCCGGGAATGGTGATCACCAGGCTCGGGTAGTAGCGCACGCTGGAGTACGCGACGCCGTCGTGCTCGCCGGCCTGCTGCACGAAGGACCGGCTCCACACTCCAAGCCGGCCGCGCTCGGTGAACTCGCGGCTCCAGCCATCGGCATCAGTCATCACCTTCTCCGACTCGCCGTTGGGCAGCACCACGATGATCTCGATACCGGGCTTGCGTTCGCCACTGACGACCAGAGCGAAGCGCACCTTGCCTGCCTCGCCGACTGCGATGATCTCGGCCGGAACCTTGTCGTCCAACATCGGAACGTTGGCAAACGGATCGCCAATCACCGCTTTGGCCAGGTAGCACAGGAGGGCGGGTTCCTGATCTCCCCGCACGCCGAATGGCACGCGGCCGATGAGCATCCGCGTGCCATTGGGCGGCGTGCTGAGCCGCCAGTGACCCTTGCCGACTCGCTCATACGTCAGCGCCACCAACTCGCCGGTGCCGTCCCATGCCTGGAATTCGCCGTTCGGCAATTCCAGGTCGCCGACCTGCTCATCCGGCTCCAGTGTCTCGCTGAGCACGACCGACGGTCGCGGATCTTCGGGAACGATGAACACAAAGTGCGCCGACGACGTCGCCGCGAAGCAGCAGGCAAGGACAGCGTAGGCAACCGAGGACGCAACGCGAAGCTTCATATGTTGAACCTGTTGGCTGGTCATCGAGGTCACTCGATGCGTGATCGAAAGGTGCTTCCGGCACCCCGTTTGATGACGAAGGTGCCAGCCGAGAGATAGGTTACATTATTGAGACTGAATCTCAATATCGAAGCGATTGATGGCTCGCGGGTCGATGCGGTCGCATGCCACCGTTGCCAGTCAGTCGCGCGAATGGGTGGTTGCGCGAACAAGCTCGTGCTGCATGTGACCCGCACAGTTGCTGTCACACTATGGCCTTGGGGCGACATCGATGCAGCAGATTCTCGAACTGCGCCGACTCCGCCGCATCGAGTGAACGCGCCACGCCGTGGCGCCCGAGGCCAGCCAGGAGGGGGACGGTGGGTTCCTTGCCAATGCGTCTCCCGACCTCAAGAGTCGACCGGCAGCAGACTTCCCGAAACTCGTCCACGACCTCGCGGATGGCTCGCCTCAAGGTCAGACGAGTTCTCGGTACGGCCTCGTCGCCTGTGGCACTGCCAACGCCGCACACCTTGACCCGCGATACCAGTCGTCCGATACTCAGTCAGTCGCTGAACGGCGAGGCGCGCGACGCGACACAATGATGCTGCGGGTGTAGCCGACCAGCAGCAGCACATGGCATGGCAGGGCTTGGGGTCGGCGGTGTGTTGCCGTCCGGCTCCGTCTCGACGAGGTTCGGTGCAATCCGCGCCTCGGTGAACATGGAACGCCACACACGGAGGCGACCATGAAGGACGAGATTGCGCTGTCGATCGAGCTCTACTTCAAGAACCGTCGTGGCCTGCACGCGGACCAACCCAGCCAGTATTGCGCCGAGTTGGTCGACCAGGATGGCCGCACCTACGTCGGCCTGCAAGGCCGCCAGTGTCGGCCGATGGCCGTGTTCGACGTGACCAACTGGTTCCACATCGTCGAGATCGAGGATCCAGAGGACTGGCCGGACCAGTTCCGCGGCGAGGACAACGACGGCGAGTAGCCACGACATCGCCTTCCCATCCACCGCCCGCATGGCCTACGGCTGTGCGGGCGGTGTTCGTTCCTCCAGGATCTGCCCCGACGATCCCGTTCTCCACTTCGTGCATGGCACGTTGTCTCCGCTCAACGCCTGGTTTCGCGCGCCGTTCTGGCCGACAGAAGGGTGACGGGCTTGCCCGCTGCTTCTGCAACACCAGGCCGGAGACACAACCATGAAGAGCGAAAACGAATCCCGCCCCTGCACCGAGCCGATCCTGATCGTGCTCGCGGCAGGCCATGCCTGCGAGTCGTTCACTCGTCCCTGGGGAGAGATTGGCGGGCCGCAGATCGATCTGCACCGCGGTCCCAAGCGCAACTGGAAGCGGGTCCGGTTCGACTGGACCGATGAATTGGATGGCGGCAGTGTCGTTGTCGCCCGCGACCTGCTGCCCGGTACAACGGGCGGTCAGGTGATGCGCCTGCTCGTGCCGGCCGGACACGCGCCGAGCTACGAGCGCGCGAAACAGGTGGCGATGGTGCTCGCCAAGCAGTTCGGCGGCGCCTGGTTCGACGGGCGGGAAGTGCGGGACACCAGCAGCCGTTGGGCGCTCATCCTGCCTGCTCCCCCGACATCGGACCCGGAGACGGACTGAGTGTCGATGCCGAGGCATCTCACGCGGACCCAGGACTTGGTCCGGGTTTGCCAGCCCAGCCCAGCGCCGGACCGGTGCAGCCGACGGCGGTTGCACTACCACCCTATACCTATATGGGTATGCAACCGCCGCCGGCTGGCTTGTCTGGCCCGCTGGCAGCCTGCGAGCCTGGCGTGGACGCGCACTGCAGGCGGCACGGGTTGCATCTTGAATCAGGAGTCTTTGACTCC
>JBFWQT010000570.1:0-4550 GCA_050249295.1 Planctomycetota bacterium | reverse complement strand
GAACGCGCTAGTCAGCGTTCAAACGGTGGGCTTGCAGGCGTGACCCCAACGGGGCCCGACTCGCTTGCGCTCGCGGCTCTTGTTTTAGCGCCCACCGGGCTTACACCGGGCTTACATCCCCGGCTCGCCCGGAGGGGTTTGCGACGGTGACAGGTGCGTCACTACATCGGCACTGGCGAGCGCCGACTCGCGATGGCTGATCAACAACACGGCGCCGTCGCGCATGCGGTCACGCACGGCGCGCAGCACGCGCGCTTCGCTCGCCTCGTCCAGGCCGGCTGTGGCCTCATCCAGGATCAGGACGCGCGGACGTGCGAGCAGCGCGCGGGCAATGCCGACCAGCTGGCGCTGACCACCCGAGACCGCGTCGCCGTGCGCGCCGGGCGGCGTGTCGAGCCCGGCCGGCAGCGAGGCGAGCCAGGCCGACGCGCCGAGGTCGTCGAGCAGCGCGCGCAGCGTGTCGTCGGTGGTGCCCGGCGCGGCCAACGTGAGCGCGGCTCGCAATGTGTCGCCGGGCAGCGGGTCGCGCTGCGGCACCACCGTAACGGCGCGGCGCCATTCGGCCAGCGGGACCTCTGCCGCGGCGTGCGAACCGAGGGTGAGCGTGCCGGACGCGGGCTGCAGGATGCGGGCGAGCAGCAGCGCGAGCGTGGTCTTGCCGCAGCCGGTGGGGCCGGCCAGGCCGGTGATCTTGCCGGGCACGATGTCGAGCGAGACGTTGTGCAGCGTGGGCGCCCCGGCCGTCCAACTGAAGGAGAGGCCCGTGGCATGCAGCGCCAGCGGCCCGGCCGGCAGGACCTCAGGCACGTCTGGCGCGGCGGTCGGCTCGGATTCAAGTTGAAGCACGGCGTGCAGGCGGTCGTACGCGCCGAGCAGTTGCTGCACCGTGGTGGCCAACGACGCGAGTTGCGCGAGCGGGCCCGCCACAATGCCGAGCATCGCAATGCCGGCCACGAGCTGACCGGTGCCGAGCGGGCCGTCAGCGCCGCCAGCGGCGGTGCGCGAGACGAGCAGGATGATCACGCTGAGCGCGAGGCCGCGTGCGAGCAGGCGGTCGCGCAGCGAGAGCCAGGCCACGCGACGCGCGAGCGCGTATTGCTGCACGGTCAGCTCGGCGCCGGCATCGCGGTACTCGCCGGTCGCGCGGGCCTCGGCGCCGGTCAGCTTGTAGACGAGGCGCGCGCCCAGCGTGTGGATCAGCCGGCGGATCTGGTCGCTGCCGAGCGTGGCCAGATCGCGTTGCCGCTCGCGCAGCCGGCGCCGACCCGGCAGCGTGAGCAGCGCGAACAACGGCAACGCGCCGAGCAGCGCAAGCGCAACGACCGGATCCCACCACGCGAGCACGGCCAGCACCGCGGCCAGTTGCACCCCGGCGGCCAGCGTGTCCGGCAGCAGGCCCAGCAGCGCACGGCTCGCCACGCCCGCGTCGTTGATCACGTGCCCGCCGCTGTCGCCCGACGCGCCGCCGACGATGCTCGCACTCCACGGCGCACGCAGCATGTGCTCGACGAGTTGCGATTGCAGCCGCAGCGTCATGTCGAGTTGCGCCTGCAGACGCAGCAGCGCGCCGGTCGTGGCCAGCAACGTCTGCACGACCGCGGTCGCGCACGCCAGCCCGATCGGCCACAGCCACGGCTGCGACGCGCCGGCAATCAGCGCGTCAATCAGGTAGCGGCCGACCAGCGGATAGACCAGCGCGAGCAGCGCGCCGGCCGGTGTCGCCACGAGCAGCCAGACCACCACGCGCCGGTGACCTGCCGCGGCTGCCCACGCCAGGCGGATCAGCCGCGCGGCATCGCGGAGCAGCGATGGCCCCGTTGTCGTCACCACTTCTCCGAGCTGAAGCACGCATCCGGCAGCCGCATGTTGATACCACTCCGCGGCGGGTTGTTGTTGCGATGCGCGTAGTCGCGGATGCCCGGCATCAGCGTGGCCTCCAGCCCCAGCTCGGCCGTCTCGAAGTCCAGCCCGGCCGCGGGCAGCAGTTGCTCGGGCGCAATGTTGTAGAGCTTGATCACGGCCGGCAGGTTGACCAGCTGGTCCGACGTGCGGCCCTCCTTGAACTCCAGGAAGTCGCCGACGAAGCGGATCACCGAGATGCTGCGCTTCGCCTGCTGCTCGCCGTTCTCGTTCGTGCGCAGCCACGAGGCCGCCATGGTGCGCACCTCGCGCGGCCACACACGCACCTCGCCGCCGTTGTCCACAATCTGGAAGCCGATGTAGACGATCTCCTCGTTGAGCGAGCCGTCGTCCTTCTTCCAGCTGGCGCGCCGGCGCAGGTAGATGAGGCTCGGGTTGCGCGCGCCTTCCAGCGCGACCTGGCCTTCCAGCGAGTGGAAGCTGAACTCGAACGTGGCCTTGTCCTCGCGGTCGCCCGGCTCCTCGATCTGCTGCAACAGGAACAGCTGACGCAGTCGCAGTTTCTCGCGCAGTTCGCCGAGCTGGATCTTCGCGGTGCCCTCCTTGACGCCACGGCCGGGCGCCACCAGCGTGAACGGAGCGGACGCTCCTGCCTTGTGCCCCACCATCTTGCCGTTCCAGGTAGTCACCGTGTCGCCGGCGTACTTCTCCTCGGTGCGGATCTTGTCGCCCTTCACGAACTCCAGGTACTCGCCGGTCTTGATCTCCGTCTGACCCTGGTCGTTGGTCTTGCGCAACTTCACATTGAACAGCAGCACCGAATCGTCGACCTTCTCCAGGTGCGTCGTGCGGCGCGCGACGTCCAGCACTTCGTACTTGTCCGGGCAGTCCAGCCGCACACGATGGATCACCTGGTCCATCATCGGGTCGAAGCGCTGGTCGCTGCCGCGGCTGTAGAGCATCAGTTGCTGCGTGTCGCAGCGCCGGCCGTCAAAGCGCTTCGGGAAGTCGTCGCCGAAGTAGCGGCCCACGCCGGTGATCATGCCGAGCGCGCCCGACGTGCCGGTGAGCATGCCGCGCAAGAACTCCAGCGGGTGCCATTTCACCTGCACCGGCGTGCTGCCCATCTTCCAGTCGGACGTGTCGATCGGCACCATCACGTCGTCGCGCGCGCCGGCTGGCTTGCCATCGGCATCAAACGGCATCGCGCAGGAGCCCGACGTCCACGCGAACGGGTTGGCGCCCTTCGCCTCGCTGTACCAGCGCAGCACGGTCTTGCCGCCCGACAGGTCGAAGCGCGGCGAGCGGTTGTAACCGTCGGCGACCAGCGTGCTGACCGTGCCGTCGGGTGCGATCATCTTCAGCTGGCCCTGCTGTGTCTTGAGGTTCACGTCGTGCACGATGATCGTGCCGGCCGGGTGCGCCGCGACGCCGGCCTGGTAGGCGAGCAGCGAGCCGCTCCAGCGCACCACCACCTCGCCCGGCGAACCACCGTGCGGCAGCACCACGCGCACGACCTCGCCGCGGCAGGTGAACGCCGCGTCGGTGGCCTGCCGGTCGCCGGTGCGACGCGCGCAGACCAGCTCGCCATTGTTGCGCCAGGCGATATCCGGGATCACAGCGTTCAGTTCGTCGGCCGAGCCGGGCAGTTGCAGCTCCACCACTCCGCCGCGCGGTCCGAGTTCGATCACGCGCAGGCGACCGTGGTAGCCGCCACTGACGAAGCGCTTCTGGTACGCGGCCGCGTCCTGCTCCGGCGTGTTCCACTCGGCCGTCTCGATCCACGCGATGTGCCGGCCGTCCGGCGAGATGCGCGGCGCCAGCATGCGCACGCCCTTGGACTCGACCAGCACCATCCGCCGCTCGTAGAGCTCGCGCAGCGTGAGGGTGGGCCGGCGGCCGAGGTGCAGGTCGGGCAGGCGCACGAGCCGGTCGGCCGCGTCGTCGTGCTGGCGCACCACGAACACCAGCGACTCGCCGTCCGGCGCGTACGACGGCTCGGCCGCGCTGTAGGCGGTGTTGCCGCGCTGCGTCAGGTCGGTCACGCGCCACATGCTGTCCACGGTCGTGTCGGCGATGCCGTCCGGCGGGAAGTCGGTGTCGGCCAGGTTCGCGATGTAGAGGTCGTGCGGCCGCCAATCCTGCCCGGGCGCGGCCGGGTTGGCTTCCAGCTCGCCGCTGCTGGTCAGGCACAGCGCGATGTGCTTGCCATCAGGGGAGACGGCCGGGACGTTGGGAAAGCAGCCCGTGACGGCGATCAGCGCGAGCGGCGCGAGCAGCAGCAGTTTTGGCATCGTCGTTTTCATCGTCGGTCGGTCGTGTGGCGGTCAGGTCGGACGTCTGATCGCACCGTCGTTCGTGGCGGAGAAGGCTACCCTGCTGTCGGCAACAACCGCCGGTATCGTGAACAGCAGAGGGCGGCGAGCCCCTGACCCATAACCGAGCACAGAGTGACGGTGCCCGTGCCTCGTGCCTCGTTCAAGGCGAGCCGGGGACGTAAGTCCCCGGAGGGAACGGCGAGAACCCGGCGACTTGAGCTTCTCCTCATCACCCCTCCGGGGACTTTCGTCCCCGGCTCGCCTGAAGAGATCGGGGCAAGGGCAAGGGCAAGGGCAAGGGCAAGGGCAAGGGCAAGGGCAAGGGCAAGGGCAAGGGCAAGGGCAAGGGCAAGGGCAAGGGCAAGGGCAAGG
>JBFWQT010000569.1:0-4564 GCA_050249295.1 Planctomycetota bacterium | reverse complement strand
TCTCGTGGATCAGTTCCTCGGTCTGGCCCATGATCGCTTCGAGGCCGGACCCGGCGACAGACTGCTCGAGCGTGAAGCCGGTGCGCGCCCGGGCCTTGCTCGCGGCCACTTCCTCGCTGTCGCCGGACACCGCGCTGATCAGTTCCTCGTCGGACTTGCCCGGATCCACCTGGATGTAGGCCGTGCCGATCAGCGTCGGCTTGACCAGCGTGAACGTGGCGTTCCTGTAGATCGCCACACTGCGGTCGATCTCCATGATCACGTCGGCAATGCCGTTCTCGCGCAGGCGCGTGGACACGACCTCGCCGATGGTCTTGCCGGCCAGCTTCACCTCGGCGCTCGAGCGCAGGCCGGTGACGTCGGAGAACGGCACGACAAACACGTCACGCTGCCGGCCGAAGAATGCGCCCGCGTCGCCGCCGGAGATCCAGAACAGGAAGCCGACGAACACGGTGAGGGCGAGCCCCGAAAAGCAGCCGACCTTGAGTTTGGCTTCGTTGTAGGCCTGCATGATGCGGAGTGTGGACGTGGCCGGGACGACGTGGACGCGCCGGATTGTAGCAGTTGCGTCGCGTCAGAGATTGAGCGCCTTGAGCGCGACGGCGCAGTGCGTGGCAGTGGGGTAGCGCGCATCGGGTTCGCGCGCCATCAGCGTCTGCACGATGTGATCGAGCTGGCCGCGGCACGCCTTGTTGTACGAGCTGACGGGCGGCGGGTCGGTCTTCATCTTGGCCTCGATCACGTCCATGATGTTGCGACCCTCGAACGGCGGCCGGCCGGTGAGCATGTGGAACATCGTCGCGCCGAACGCGTAGAGGTCGGCGCGGTAATCCACCTTCGATGTCTTGAGCTGCTCGGGCGGCATGTAGTGCGGCGTGCCGAGCGACGAGCCCATCGCGGTCAGCGCTTCGGTCTCCATCTTCGGATCGATCACGCGCGCCTTGTCGAAGTTCGTGATCATCACGTGGCCGGCTTCATCGACCATGATGTTGCCGGGCTTGATGTTGCGGTGGACGATGCCGGTCTGGTGCGCCGCGTCGAGGCCGCGCAGCACGGCGATCGAGATCTGCACGGCCAGCTTCACCGGCAGCATGCCGCCGGGGCTGCGGAGGATCAGCTTGTCCACGCCCACGCCTTCGGACCAGCCGGTCAGCACCCACGCGTGGCCGTCGGCGCCGTCGGTGCCCCAGTCGACAATCGGCACGACGCAAGGATGGTGGATCAGCGAGGCGTAGCGGGCACCGCGCAGGAAGCGCTTCTGCGCGACCGCGTCCTTGCTGCGCAGCACCTTGAGCATCATCGGATCGCCACTGCGCGGCAGCGCGGCGATGTAGGTCTTGCAGTAGGCGTCTTCCTCGTCGAAGAGTTCGTCGACGCGATAGTTGCCGACCATCTTGCCGATCAGCGGATCACGCATCTCGCCTTCGCGCGCCTGCTCCGGCGGGCGCATCCGGCGGGTGGTCTCTTGCTTGGTGGCAGGCCGCGGCAGGGCGTCGGGCGCGAGCGTCGGCTTCAGCGGCGAGTTGTCCTGCGGGCAGCGGTGCGGCGGCTTGTAGGCCGGAGTCTCGACGCGGTTGTTACAGACCGCGCAGTGCAGGGCCAGGCTGCCCATCTCGGCGAGCACACGCTCGGCGTCCTCGTGCGTCATGCGCCGCCGGCCGATCAGCAGCGTGCGCAGGTCGGCGTACACGCCGCGCTCGCGGATCGCCTCGGTGGCCGCGATATCCCGTTCGAGTCGGGCCGCGTCGATCAGTTTCAGGCGGCCCGCGGTTCGAGCGAAGCGGGCCTCCATATCGGTGGGCATTGGCGCGTCCCGTTACGGTACAGCGTGGTGCAGCCTGGCGTGGGGCGCCCGGGCAGCGCTGATTCTACGTGCATGGCGGTCGGGAACAAGAGCCGCGTCCCGCAAGCGGAGCCGGTTGCGCGTGCGTTGCAGCGAATGCCACGAACGACCGGACCGGCGAACGACGATTCGCACCCCTGACGCACGGCCGTCTCCGAGCAGGCCTGGTGGATGCTGGTCATGATGCGGTCGAGGTATCGACAAGTTCATCGAGGCGCAACTGCGCAAGCGCAAGGCCAGGAAGAAGGGCAATCGGCGCGAGCGGATCGCGTCGTTCACCTTGTCCAGAGCCCCGGTGGGGACCCGCGCCGGACAAGAGCCGCGACCGAAAGGGAGCGGGGGCAACGGGCGTCCGTCGCGCTCGACGTTCGTCAGGTTCCGCCGCTCTCTTTCGGTCGCGGCTATTGCGAGTACAACAGAGTCCACCGCATAGCCATCGGCCGCATCGAGGATGCCACGATCTTGCTTCACTGGCGCACCACGGAGGTCGCGATCCTTGCAGCGGTTCTGGTCGGCTGCCTCGCATCCTCGCAGGGGCAAGCCCAGTCGGGGCCGATGCCGAACCCGGATCACTCCGGCGTGATCGAGGTGCAGGTCGAGCGGCTCGCCGACTGGCCCGACCATCACATATTCACCGTCACCGTCCGCGCTGTGGGCGGCGGATACGAAACGACCATCCGGCTCCACAAACTCGCAGCGGCGCAATATCACCTGTTCGTTCCGGCAGGCGAATACGACATAACAGCCGAGCCGGGCCGCTGGTGGATGCCAGCGCAGCGCGTGACGGTGCGGGACGCCGAGTACACGGTGGTTGACTGGACGCGTCGCGTCTCGGTGACCTGGCACGTGCATCACGAAGATGGCTCGCCGTGGAGCAACCAGTTGCTCGGCGGCCACTACCGGACCGACGCCGACGGCAACCTGCATGGGTCGCGCGGACCGAACGTGGTGCCGGACCATGTTGTGGTGATCCCGACTGATCAACCGACCGCGAGTGTCGATCTGATGTTCGGCGACGACAGGATCGTCACGCGGGTCAACGACGGAGAACCAATCGAACTGCGCTATCGGTCACGCGGATTCGAGGACTCACTGTACGAGAGCTTTCCGACCGGCCTCGACGACGAGGGTTCCGGCGTCCTGCCCGCGTTGTACGCGCGGGCGTCGGTGCTCAGTGATCGCTTCCCCACTGACTCGCCCGGACGCGTTCAGGCGCTGTTCGAAGCCGGGTTCCAGTTGCCGCTGGCGGTCGGTGTGGGCGCGGGTGGCTATGCGTGGCGGTCGGACAGCGGGTTCGAACGCGACAACCCGTTTCGCACCCACCCGTCGTACTGGCATCGCCGGGCGCTCGACGGCGCACGGCTGTCGCTGGCAGGCAACGTCGGGCTGCTGCTCGCGGACAGTTCGGCTGACCAGGCCGGCCGACCGTTCAGCGCCAGACTCGGGCTGAAATGGCGCCTCGGGGACGACGACGTCGCACAATACGGAGGCGACGGCATCGAACTCTCGTGCACCGTGCCGTTCGACGCGCTACGCGTGCGTCGCGCCGAGAACGTGGACGCCATTGTCGATCTGTCATGGGCAGCCGGCGCCTACATCCCCCATCTCGGCGGCCGCATCTGGACCTCGATCGGCCGCGGATTCGGGCCCGATGCATTCACACGATTCCGCGTGCGCGTCGAACTCGCGGCATTCTGGTTCGTCAGCGTCGGCTTCGACATGCAAGTGCGGCTGCACGATCGACCGGCTCTCGGCAGCGAGGAGTTCTACGCGATCCTGCTCGGTTTCGGGGGCATCGCCTACAGTCCGAGTGTCGTGCTCGAGGTCCGCCTCGGTGGCGCACTCGGGGATGCCTTCCGCTTCGGCGCCAGCTTCGCATTCCTCTGATGCAGCATGAAACGCCAGCGGCGGGACGTCACGTCTGTGTCGTCCCGCCGCTGCGATGCTGGCCATCTCGCGTCAGCTGTAGATGCCCTGCGCGCTCATCGCGCGGGCCACCTTCAGGAAGCCGGCGATGTTCGCGCCCATCACGTAGTTGCCCGGCTGACCGAACGACGCGGCCGTCTCCGAGCAGGCCTTGTGGATGCTGGTCATGATGTTGTCGAGGTGCCGGTCCACCTCCTCGCGCGTCCAGCTCATGCGCAGGCTGTTCTGCGACATCTCGAGGCCGGACGTCGCCACGCCGCCCGCGTTGGCGGCCTTGCCCGGGCCGTACAGGATCTTCTTCTCGACGAAGTGATCGACGCCCTCGGGCACGGTCGGCATGTTCGCGCCTTCCGACACCACGTAGACGCCGTTCTTCACCAGCGTCTGCGCGTCGGCCGCGCTGATCTCGTTCTGCGTGGCCGACGGGAACGCGCACTGCGCGCCTTCCACGGCCCACAGCGGGTTGGTCGGCTTCGACGGATCGGCCGGGATGTACTCGCTGCCGGGGAACTTCTTCGCGTACTCTTCAACGCGGCCGCGCTTGATGTTCTTCAGCTCCATCAGCCAGGCGAGCTTCTCGGGGTTGATGCCCTCGCGATCGATGATCACGCCCGACGAGTCCGAACAGGTGATCGCCTTCGCGCCAAGCTGGTTGAGCTTCTCGATGGTGTACTGGCTGACGTTGCCGCTGCCGCTGACGAGGCAGGTCTTGCCGGCGAGTTGCTCGTTGCGCGTCTTGAGCATCTCGCGCGCGAAGTACACGGCGCCGTAGCCGGTGGCCTCGGGCCGGATCAG
>JBFWQT010000568.1:0-4592 GCA_050249295.1 Planctomycetota bacterium | reverse complement strand
GTGATCCCGTCGGATGCCGTGGGCACGATGATGATGGTCTGCGAAGACAAGCGCGGCGTGTTCGTCAACCAGGAGTATCTCTCGCGCCAGCGCGTGATCCTCACCTACGACCTGCCGCTGGCCGAGATCCTCTACGACTTCTACGACAAGCTGAAGAGCGGCACGCGCGGATACGGCACGATGGACTTCGAGGTGCGTGGCTTCTTCAAGGCCGACCTCGTGAAGATGACGATCCTGATCAACAAGGTCAGCGTGGACGCCCTGAGCGTGATCATGCACCGCGAGCGCTGCGAGTCGCGCGGCCGCCGGATGCTGGTCAAGCTGCGCCGCGAGATTCCGCGGCAGATGGTCGAGATCCCGCTGCAGGCCGCGATCGGCGGCAAGATCATTGCGCGCGAGACGCTCAAGGCGATGCGCAAGGACGTGCTTGCCAAGTGCTACGGCGGCGACGTCAGCCGCAAGCGCAAGCTGCTCGACAAGCAGAAGGAAGGCAAGAAGCGGATGAAGCACGTCGGCTCGGTCGAGGTGCCGCAGAAGGCCTTCATGGCGGTGCTCAGCCCGGACGACGACGACTCGGGCGGCAAGGACAAGGACTGACGCCAGGCGGCGGAGAGTCTGTTTCCGGTAAGAGCCGCGACCGAAAGGGAGCGGGGGAAATCGATGAAGGCCGCAACCTCGTGCCTCTCGGTTGCCCCCGCTCCCCTTCGAGCTTGTCCGAACTCTTTGGTCACGGACAGGCCCTCTCGGTCGGGGTCGGACCGCCGCTGACACATTGACAGACGCGGCACACCCGCTCGGCGCGTCTGTCATTGTGGCACCTCGCGCCGCTCGCACCGAACTCCACAATCCTTTCGTATCAAGCCATTTGCGGATCGGCTCGCATTGGTCCGGCCTTTGCGCTTGTACTGTTGGCGCCGCCGTCCCGGCGCCCGCAACCACGAAGGGACCCCCGCATGCGACTCGACAAGCTCACGCTGAAAGCACAGCAGGCACTGCAGGACGCCAACCTCGTCGCCGCGACGAATAACCACCAGGACATCCAGCCGGAACACCTGCTGGCCGCGATGATCGACCAGGAAGGCGGCATCGTCCGCCCGATCATCCAGAAGGTCGGCACCGATCCCGATACCGTCCGCCGCACGCTCGACGCCGAGATGAGCCGACTGCCGCGCGTGACCAGCGGGCAGAGTGAGGGCGACCGCCAGCCCGGCAAGCGGCTGCTGGCCGTCCTCGAGCGCGCGTTCAAGATCATGGGCTCGATGAAGGACAAGTTTGTGTCCGTCGAGCACCTGCTGCTCGCCATCGCGCAGAAAACCGACGACCCGGCCGGCGATATCCTTCGCACGTTCGGCCTCGACTTCAACACCGTGCTCGACGCCGTGGCCAAGGTGCGCGGCCCGCGCGTGGTGGACAACCCGGAAGCCGAGGGCAGCTACCAGGCGCTGGAGAAGTTCACCAAGGACCTCACCGAACTCGCCCGCAACGGCAAGCTCGACCCCGTGATCGGCCGCGACGAGGAGATCCGCCGGCTGATGCAGGTGCTGACCCGCCGCACCAAGAACAACCCCGTGCTGATCGGCGACCCCGGCACCGGCAAGACCGCCATCGCGGAAGGCCTCGCGCGCCGCATCGTCAGCGGTGACGTGCCCGAGGGCCTGAAGCACAAGCGGATTCTCGCGCTCGACATGGGCTCGATCGTTGCCGGCAGCAAGTATCGCGGCGAGTTCGAGGAGCGCTTCAAGTCGGTGCTCGACGAAGTCACGCAGAGCGAAGGCGAGATCATCCTCTTCATCGACGAACTGCACACGATCGTCGGTGCCGGCAAGAGCGAAGGCAGCCTCGACGCCGGCAACATGCTCAAGCCGGCGCTCGCGCGCGGCGAGCTGCACACCATCGGTGCGACCACGCTCGACGAGTACCGCAAGTTCATCGAGAAGGACAAGGCGCTGGAGCGCCGCTTCCAGCCGGTGTTCATCGGCGAACCCAGCGTCGAGGAGACGATCGCGATTCTGCGCGGCCTGAAGGATCGCTACGAGGCGCACCACGGCGTGCGCATCACCGACGGCGCGCTGATCAACGCGGCCACGCTCAGCCACCGCTACATCTCCGACCGCCACCTGCCCGACAAGGCGATCGACCTCGTGGACGAGGCCGCGTCGCGCCTGCGGCTGGAGAAGGAGAGCAAGCCGGAGGAGATCGACCGGCTCGACCGCCATGTGCTGCAGCTCGAGATCGAGTTTGAAGCGCTGAAGAAGGAGAAGGACGAGGCCAGCCGCGAGCGCCGCGTGCGCATCGAGGAGCAGCTGGCCACGCTGCGCGAGGAACGCGACGCGCTGCAGGCGCAGTGGCAGAACGAGAAGGGCCGGCTCGACAAGGTCGGCGATCTCAACCGCCAGATCGACGAGTTGCGCACCGAGGCCGACACCGAGCAGCGCCGCGGCAACCTGCAGCGCGTGGCCGAGATCCGCTACGGCCAGATCCCCGCGCTGGAGCGCGACGTCGAGCACGCCGTGCAGGAGCTGAAGGAGATGCAGGGCGCGTCGCGACTGCTGCGCGAGGAAGTCAACGACGAGGACATCGCGCGCGTCGTCGCCGCCTGGACCGGCATTCCGGTCAGCCGCATGCTGGAAAGCGAGATCGAGAAGCTCTTGCAGATGGAGGTCCGACTCGCCTCGCGCGTGGTCGGCCAGGACGAGGCCCTGGCGGCCGTGGCGGAAGCGATCCGTCGGTCGCGCGCGGGCCTGTCCAATCCGCGGCAGCCGATCGGGTCGTTCCTGTTCCTCGGCCCGACCGGCGTCGGCAAGACCGAGACCGCCAAGGCGCTGGCCGAGTTCCTGTTTGACGACGAGGACGCGATGGTGCGCCTCGACATGAGCGAGTACCAGGAGAAGCACACCGTCAGCCGCCTGCTCGGCGCCCCGCCCGGCTACGTCGGCTACGAGGAAGGCGGCCAGCTGACGGAGAAGGTCCGCCGTCGGCCGTACTCGGTGGTGCTGCTCGATGAGGTGGAGAAGGCGCATCCCGAGGTCTTCAACGTGCTGCTGCAGGTGATGGACGACGGCCGCCTGACTGACTCGCAGGGCCGCACGGTGGACTTCCGCAACACCGTGCTGATCATGACCAGCAACATCGGCTCGCAGTTCATCCTGCAGGAAGCCAACGAGGAGCAGATGCGGTCGATGGTGACGACCGCGTTGCAGGCCCACTTCCGGCCGGAGTTCCTCAACCGGCTCACCGACACCATCATCTTCCACCGCCTCGGTGAGCAGCACCTCTCGCGCATCGTCGATCACCAGCTCCGCGACGTGCAAGCCCGCCTGGCCGACCGCCGCATCACTCTGGTGCTGGCGCCCGACGCGAAGGCCGACCTTGCCGCCCGCGGCTACGACCCCGACTACGGTGCCCGCCCGCTCAAGCGCCTGATCGAACGCGAGGTGGTCAACGTGCTCGCCAGGAAGGTTCTGTCCGGCGAAGTGCGCGACGGTGACACGGTGACGATTGCCCGCGGCATCGAAGGCGAGCTCGTGTTCTCGCGCGAGCCCGGCGCGAGTGCGTCGTCATCGAGCGCGAGCAGCGACAGCGTGAGCAAGCCAGCGAACGCGACGAGGTGACGAGGTGACGAATGCCGCCGGCGAGCCGGGGTTAACACCCGCGGCCCGCCTCGCGCTCCGGAGCCTGCGCAGCAGGCGGCTCTTTCGTTAGCCCCGGGTGAAGTCGGCGCAGCCGACGGAACCCGGGGTTCGATACGCGCACCCATTCCTCCGGAGCCTGCGAAGCAGGCGGCTCGATGTCGGGCGTTGCGACAGTTGCCAGCCGCCTGCTCCGCAGGCTCCGGAGGTTTCGCACGAGCGTCCACGACCCCGGGTTCCGCGCTGCGCGCTGCACCCGGGGCTAACGAAAGAGGCGCCTGCTTCGCAGGCTCCGGACGTGCCAGCCAACTCCGCGGGTTCAGAATGATGTCACGTGGCCTCGCCTCGCGCGTTTGTCATTCAGCTACAGCGGCTGTCGCGGGTCGTCGCTGCGCTCGTACGGCGTGGCGTCGCGCGCCAGGGTTTCGCGCACGTGGGTCAGCACCTCGCCGAGCCAGTTGCGGCCGCGCCAGGTGGAACGGTCGCGGCAGCCGGGATCCCGTTCGGTCAGGCCGATACCCCGGATGGTGTCGGCTGGCGACGCCTCGACCGGCGTGGTGCCAGCCGTTGCCAGCAGTTGATCGCGCAGGAACGGGTTCTGCGAGAACTTCGCCATGTTGCCGCGCCACACGACCAGCCAGCAGTGCGGGCGTCCCGACTCGTTGTCGTCGTCTTCCCACTCGCTGACCGAGAAGTTCTCGATCTGTCGGCCGACCTGCTTCTGGTGAGCCGGGTCGTCGCTGTCGAGGATCAGCTCGAGCGCGTACACATCGCCGAACAACCGGGCCTTCTCCGCCATCATGTACTGCTCGGCGCAGCCGTACTCGATCTCGTCGAGGATGAAGTCCGCCTCCTGCCACTGTGAGAACGGCCCGTACAGAAACAGCGTGTAGCGCTCGTCGCTCATCCTGCGCCCCGGGAGGGTTGCCCTCATTCAGTGTAACAACTCGATCACCCGGAACC
>JBFWQT010000567.1:0-4598 GCA_050249295.1 Planctomycetota bacterium | reverse complement strand
GACCATGTCGTACATGTCGTTGTAGACGGCGGTGGAGAGCTCGCGCATCTTCTTCTCGATGTCGCTCTTGAGCTTGCGCTTGTCGAGTTCGAGGCGCGTGCTGCGCTGCGCGTAGTCCTGGAACACTGTCGGCGCCACGGCGTCGCCGCCTTCGATCTGCGTCTTGAGAGACTGCTGGGCGGCCTCGGTCTCCTTCAGGGTCTTCTCGCGCGCGTCGCTCTCGGCGCGCAGCTTGTCGTAGCCCACCCACCAGCGCGGGTAGTTGCGGATCACGCTCTCGAGGTTGATGAAGGCAATGTGCGTGCCGGCGGCGGGCTGCGCTGGCGGCGGATCAGCCGGGGCCGGTTGTGCGGCACTGTTGTCGGCGGCGGGCACCGGAGCGGGCTGCGCGGTGGCGTTCTGCAGCGAGAACATCAGCGCGGCAGCGCCCCACACGCCGAGCACGGCAAGCAGAGCCAGCTGCAACACGAAAGACTGGGGAACGGGTTCGCTTCGGCGATCGGTGGTCATGGCAATCGTCGTCCGGGGCAGATCAACAGATCAACGGCTCGGGCTCGCGCGCAGCCTCGTGAATGGGGGATGGATGGTCCAATCGCCACTGCAGACTGTCAAGCTGGAAGCAAGCGGGCCGGACGACGCCGCGCGCCGATGCGTCGCGTTGCATCATGTTGCGACAGTGCGCGCCACAACGCACCGATCGACTTCCGGACCGCCCGGCGCACATGGTGTAAGTAATATGCAAGCAGACGGTTACGAATTGCCACGGCAACGCTCCTTTGCGGACCGGGGTTTGCAAGACCATCTGATCCTGCCGTTGCCTCCTTCGCCTTCCGCCTCCCGCCCCGCCCGGCTGCCGATGATCCTCTATTGTGAACGTTGCGGTGGCCGCGTGGCCGACAACGATGTCGTGCGCGTCGCCATCGATGACGACAGCGCGCGCGAACTCGGCGTGTGTCGGACGTGCGCCGAGCAGTTCCCGCCGGAGGCGCGCACGACCGCGGCGACACGCGCCGGACGTTCCGAGCCGCGCACGCGCCGACCCACCGAGCGCATGCCCGGACGCGTCACCCCGGTGCCGCGTCGCACCACGCCCACCCGCCGCACCTCCGACCGGCAACCCGCGCCGCGCGCCGCCGCGACGCTCAACATGGTGCCGGCGGCGCTGATCGGCCTGTGCGTGCTGATCGCCGTCGCCGTGGTGATTCCGCTCGCGGGCCGCACACCCGCCAGCGGGTCCGACAGCCAGAGCAGCAGCGCCGGGGCGCCGTCGATCCACCCGCTGTCGCCGGCCCGCGAGTCGGCGCGTAGCACGCCCGACGAGATCACGCCGCAATGGCAGGTCGTGCGCCAGAGCCTCGATCGGGTCGTCGCGTCGAGCACCGGCACCGAGCAGCTTGCCGAGCTCAAGGCGCTCAACGAGGCCGCGCGCGCGCTACCGATCGACCCGGCCGACCCCGCCTCGGCGATGGCGATCGCGCAGTTGCGCAAGGACTGCGAGGCGGCGCTCGCGAAGTCGCAGGGCCCCGACCTGTTCGTCGAGCCGTTGCCCGCCGACGTGCTGGCGCGCGCCCGGCTGATCCACAGCCGGATGCTTGACCTCGGCCCCGGCGTGCCCGGGCCGACCCGGCAGCGCGTCGTCGACGAGCTGCGCGCGGCATCGGCTGACCTGCAGTTGCGCATCGCGCGCGCCCGCGTGATCGAACACCCGTCGGTCCAGCCGGTGCTGACGCAGGAGGCGCACGAGTCGTTGCGCACCGCGCTGCTCTGGCTCGAGACCGCCGCCGGCAGCATGGCTGCGAAGGAGCTGTTCGCGGCGGTGCATGCCACTGCCCTCGCCCGGCTATCGATCGACGGCCGCGACATGGCCACCGGCAAGCGCTACCTCGATCGGGCGGTGCAACTCGACGCGACGTTCTTGCCGGCCCGCCTGTTCCGCGCCTACCTGATGATGCGTGCCGAGGACAACGCGGGTGCCGCGACCGACTTCATGATGGTGGTGGACAACGACCCGGCCCTGCCCGAGGACTGCGGCGTCAACGCAGCGAACTGCCTGCGCATGATCGGGCAGCTCGACAAGTCGATCGAAGTCTGCGACCGCGTGTTGCAGAAGCATCCGGGCTGCTGGCGCGCGCACGTCAATCGCGCCTTCTCGCTGGTGCGACTGAAGGACGACAAGGCAGCCGGGCGGGCCGATTTCAGGGCAGCGCTGGAGACGTGCAACGACGCGACGTGGCGCGATCGCATCCGCAAGGAACTCGCCGACATCGGCGACAGGGGCGATATCGGCGACTGACCGGCGTGGTTGGCCCCGCGGGGTCTGCGCGTAACACTGACACTGCGGCGTAACGCGTTCGCTCAGCCGTGTTTCCGTTCAACGTTGTGCGCATGAGTCCCGTATAATGACGATGGCAAAGGGCGCGGACGCCGCGACCTGTTCAGAGAGAGACGGACGCGAAGGCGGCGAAGGCTCCCGATACGGCCGGCAGGAAAGGTGACCACCGTGACGACGACGACTCGCAACACACCTCGCGCCGCGGCAGCTGTCGCCGGTCTTCTCACCGTGGCGGCGTTGCTGGTGCTGCCGGCGGTGCCGTCGCCGGCGCAGGATCCGCGCCAGGCCCCGCCGCGGCTCGAGCCGTCGAACACCGAGCGCACCGTGCTGGCGATGGCCGACCGGATTGCGCCTGAAGTCGCGAAGATGCGCGGCCTCGAGTGGAAGTGGGACTTCAACCGTGGCGTGCACACCAAGAGCCAGGTGCTCGCGATGCTCAGCCGCAACCGCGACTCCGAGATGGCGTTCCGCGAGCGGCAATCGGCCCTGCTGATCAAGCTCGGCGTGATCCCGCCCGGCTTCAACCTCTACGACGAGACGCTCAAGCTCTACGGCGGTTCGGTTGCGGGGTTCTACGACTCGCGCTTCAAGGAGCTGAACCTGGTGATCAAGCCGGTGGTCCACCCGTCGCAGAAGACCGAAGAGATGATGATGCGGCTGAGCATGGGCGTCACGCAGGAAGAATGCGTGATGGCGCACGAGCTGACGCACGCGCTCGACGACCAGTACTACGACCTGCTCAACGTGGTCGACCAGAACCAGGTGAGCGGCGACCAGATGCTCGCACGCACCGCGCTGATCGAAGGCTCGGCCGTCAGCGTGCAGTACGACTACCTCTATCATCGCCGCCACCTGCGCTCGTACGAGAACACCGACATCATCGGGATCCTCGAGACGCTGCCGACCGACATGCCGGAGTCGCGCCTGCCCCCCATGCTCGTGCGCCAGGCGATGTGGCCCTACACGGTGGGCAACCGCCTGGTCTTCGCGGCGCGCAAGCGTGATGGTGGCGGCTGGGGCACGGTCAACCGGATGTTCGACGACATCCCGGCCAGCACCGAGCAGGTGCTGCACCCCGAGAAGTACCTCGACAACACGCGCGACAACCCGGTGTTCATCGCGCTGCCCGAGCCCGACGAGATGGCGATGCTGCTCGGCGAAGACGAGTGGGACGTGCTCGACTGCGACGTGATGGGCGAGTTCCGCCTGTGGTGCTACTTCGAGGACATGCTCACCAAGATGAAGTTGGAGAACGCCCGCGAAGTGGCGGTGCGCACCGCCGCAGGGTGGGACGGCGACACGATGCAGGCGCTGCGCCGCAAGGACGCCGACGGCAAGCCCACCGGCACCGTCGCCATCGTCTGGGCCAGCACGTGGGACTCGGCGACCGACGCCGAGGAGTTCTTCGCTCTGATGCGCGAGATCCTGCGCTTCAAGTATGGCGAGAAAGCGCCCGAGCCGGTCAACCTGGCCGACACCACGAACTACCGCTTCTTTGACAGCCCGGACACCGGCGTGGCGCTGGTGCGCCGCGGCCGCGACGTGACACTGCTGGAGAGTGTGCCGCGCGGCATTCTCACCGGCCTCGTCGAGATGTGCTTCGAGAGCGAGCGAGAGGCCTGGACGCGACCGCCGCGGGGCACGATGAAGTCCGAGCCGCGCACGGATCCGGAGCCGCAGCCGATCGAGTCGCCGCAGTTCAACGGGATGCGCTACCGCCATCCCGAACGCCCGGCATCGATCACGATGCCGCGCGAGGGCTTCCTGCTGACGCGCGAGACGCCGTCTCGCGTCGAGTTGCGCGCGCCCGAGAAGGAGCGTCGCGAGCTGATCTGGTGGCGGCCGGTGGTGGCGGCGCCGGACGCGTTCGGCAAGGAGTTCGACGCGTGGTGCCTCGAGCGCCAGCAGGGCTACAAGGGCGTCGCTGTGGTCGAGAAGACCTCCGGCCTGGAGCACGGCGGCAAGCCAGCGTGGAAGCTGGTCTTCACCGGTCGTGACCTTCGCGGTCTGTTGCGCCAGCACACCAGTTGGGTCGTCGAACTCAACGGCACGCTGTGGACGCTGACCTGCACCGCGCTGAAGGACGCCGCCGCGGCCGCCGACGCGGACCTGGCATCGGTACTGGCCAGCCTGCGCGTGCCCAGCAGCGACGAGTAGGTGGCTGGATTGATCGGGTAAGAGCCGCGACCGAAAGGGAGCGGGGAAACCGGCGAAGGCGCGAGGCTGCCAGCCGTCGACGGTTTCCCCGCTCCCTTTCGGTCGCGGC
>JBFWQT010000566.1:0-4600 GCA_050249295.1 Planctomycetota bacterium | reverse complement strand
CACGGTCAGGCCGAAGGTCGCGCGCGAGATCGCGTCGATCTGCTCGTCGACCATGTCGGCTGCGAACTGCCGCGTGTTGCCTTCGCGCAGGTTCTTCGGGCCGAGCGCCAGGAACCCGGTCGCCACGCGCAGCCGGTCCTGCTCGGCCTTGTCGGTGACCGTCTTCGCCAGCAGGTCGCCGGCAATCTGCTCACGGATGAAGCGGTCGTACGGGACGTCGGCGTTGATCGCGTCGATCACGTAGTTGCGGTAGCGCCACGCGTGCGGGTAGGTCACGTTCTGCGGCTCGGCGCCGTTGCTCTCGGCAAAGCGGGCGTAGTCGAGCCAGTGCCGGCCCCAGCGCTCGCCGAACTGCGGGCTCGCCATCAACCGGTCCACCTCGTCCATGATCGCCTTGTCGGAGTCGCGCTTCCACGCCAGCTCGAACGCGTCGATCTCCTCCGGCGTCGGCGGCAGGCCGACCAGGTCCACGTGGATCCGCCGCAGCATCACGCCGGAGCCGGCATCCTTGACCGGCTTGAGACCAGCCGCGTTGAGCCCCTGCAGCACGAAGCGGTCGATCGCGGTGCGCGCCCACGAGCCGCCGTCCGGCAGAGCCGGGCGCTCGGGCTTCCTGAACGCCCAGTGATTGATGCCGGTGCGTTGCGACGGCGCCACGTTCGAGTCGCCGCCGCCGGTGTCCGGGTCCGGATTGGCCGGCGGGGGCGCCGCGTCGTTGGAGGTGGACGCCGGCACGCGTGGATCGGGCGCGCCCATCTTCACCCACAAGCGGAAGTTGGCGATCACGTCGGCGGGCAGCTTCTCGCTGGGCGGCATCTCGGCGATCGTCGGATCGCTCCACGAGAGCGCACGAAGGAGCAGGCTGGCATCCACGTTGCCGGGCACGACGGCGGGGCCCGAATCGCCGCCGCGGCGGATGTCGTCGCGCGTATCGACTTTCAGGCCGGCGCGAACCTTGCCCCGGCTGGAGTGGCACTTGTAGCAGCTCTGCACCAGCACCGGCCGGATCTTGCTCTCGAAGAACTCCTCTTCGGTTGGCGACAGCTTTCGCCCGGCGTCGTTGCCGCCATCCATGCCCATGCCGCCATCCATGCCGCCATCCATGCCGCCGCCCATGCCGTCCATGCCGCCGCCGCCGCCCATGCCGCCGCCATCCATGCCGGGATCCGGATCAGCGTTGGCAAACCGGGGACTCCAGCAAATCTGCAAAAGGGCGACCGCGACCATGAGCGTAGCGGTCCCCGCAAGCACGATTCGAGGCGCGCGGAGCATGTGACGAGTCGGGGCGTGTGTGTCGAGAGAGCGTGTGTGTGTGCTGGCTAGACATCGGCCACGGCGAAAGCTGTCACAAAAATAGATGTTCCACGTGCTATTTGGGTTCTGGGGCTTTCCCGGGCATGACCCCAGCTACGCCAGCCGACTTTCCCTGGTTTGCTGCGACCCGATCAGACCCGACCCGATCAGACGAGCAGCAGCACAAGGTGCGCGTAGTACCAGGCGATGCCGAAGCCGAACACGATGATCAACGTGCCGCCGATGTAGGCGAGCGTGTCCTCGACGCGGTCAAGCCACTTGAGCGCTTCGGGCGAAAGCTCCGGCACCGTGACCTCGGCAGCCCCGGCGGCCGGCGGCGGCGAGGTGGCAGTGGCATCATCATCGAGCCACTCGATCTCGTCTTCGCGAGTGAAGCCACTGGCGGGGCCGGACTCCGGAGCGGCGGACGCAGGCGAGTCGGCCGGTGGCGCGGGCTCGTCGTCGTCGAGCCACTCGATCTCGTGCTCGCGGGTAAACCCGTCAGCGCCAGCGAGAGCCAGCACCGGCCCGGCCGGACCCGCCGCCGGGACCACCGTTGCGAACGCCGGCTTGCCGGCCGGGGCCAGGCCCACACTGTGCGCACGCAGGCGGCCCATCAACTGGCGGCGACCATGCAACACCACCACGCCGACCGCCATCAGCACGGTGGCAATGCCGGCCGCGAGCGCCACCACCACCAGCACGCCGATGTGGAACACGCCCATGCCGGCCGCCATGATCATGATCAGCATTGCCGCGGGGCAGGGCACCATGCCGAGCGCGATGGCGATCCGCGCAAGGCTCTTGTCGCGTAGCTTCTGTTCCTCTTCGTCGTCGTCGTGGTGGTGGCCACGCATGCGCAGGCGCATCAGCCAGCCACCGACGAGCACCACGAGGGCCCCGCTGACCAGCCCGAGCCAGCCCTGCGCGCCGTCCATGATGCTCTTCTCGCCGCCAGCACTGAACGCGATGATCGTCATCGCGGCCAGGCCGACGAGGCCGACGATGGCAATCGACACGCCGGTGTGCACGTACGCGAAGATCAGCGCGAGCTTGACCACGTCGCGATACTTGCCGTCGGTGCGCATGATGTACGAGGCCATGACGAGCTTGCCGTGACCCGGCCCGAGCGCGTGGATCACGCCCCAGCCGAAGGCGATCGCCAGCAGTGTGAGCAGCGCCAGCGGACTGATGCCCTCCTTCACCGCCGTCATCCAGCTGTAGAGCAGCCCGCTGAGCCAGCGGCCGGTATCCTGCACCCATTCCCACCAGGTGCGCGTCGGCACTTCGTCGTCGTCGGCGCTCGCCGGCAGGTTGGTCACCGCCACGCTTGCCACCGGCGCGGCCGGTGCATCAGTCGCCGCACCCGGTGCGGGCGCGGGCGCCGGCAGCACGTGGTAGAGCACGCGCACTTCGGTCTGGTGCGACTGGCTCACGCCGGTGATCTCGACGCGGCCCGGCACGACCAGCGGCGGCTGCAGATCGCGCTTCACGAAGGTCAGCGCGGTATAGGCCGAGAGATCGCAGAACATCAGGTTGAGCGTGCTGTACTCCTGCGGGCGGATCAGCGGGACCATCACCTCGATGCGCGCAATGACGTGCCGCGGCAAGCCCTCGACCACGCCGGCCTCGACCTGCACGAACTCCATCTGGTTGCAGCGGATCGGGCGGCACGGCTCGCCGTTCTGGAGCGGATGCGCGAACCAGTTCTGCGCGCGCCAGCCTTCGCTGTAGGCGTCGGTCAGCTCGCGCAGTTCGTCCGCGTCGAGCGTCTGGTCGGAGTTGCGGTCGCCGAGCTGGTAGAGGACGCCGTTGGTGAACGGGTCGGGCGTGAGCGTGTAGGTCAGGCGCGCCTCGCCGTGGCCGTCGCCGAGGTCGATCTCGCAGGTCACCGAGTACCACTCGTGCGGATGCGCGAACGCCGGGACGGCAAGCGCGACGAGCAACGCGAGCGCGAGTACCGCGCGCTGCGCGAACAGGCCGAACGGGCCGGAGAGTTTGAAGAGTCGGGCCGTGGTGTGCGTCATGCTGGCAGGTGGATCAACCGTCCGGCCCGTGCCCGGCAGCTTACCGTGCACGGGCCGGATGGTTTCGTTCTCTCGTCTCGTCAGGCGTGCAGCATCACTTGCCGCCGGGCTTGGCAGTGAGGCGCACAGCCAGCATCTTGGGATACTGGCGCTGGTTGCCGCTGTCCGGGTCGGCCTCGGTGCGGATCACCATGATGCGGACCACGTCGCCGGGCTCGAACTCGGCCATCGCGGCGGCCAGGTTGGCGGCGCTGTCGATCGGGCGGCCGTCGACCTGCACGATGATGTCGCCCTTGATGATGCCCGCCTTGTCAGCCGGCGACCCTTCCTGCACGGCATCGATGCCGAGGCCCGTGGAGCTGCCGCTACGGCCGAACTGCAGGCCGAGGTAGGCACTGGACTGCGCCTTGACCGGCGCGAGGCCCTTCACCCACGTCTTCCACTCGGCCTCCATCGTGGCGAGCGGCTTGCCAATGACCTTCTCCAGCGCGGTGATACCGGCGGCACCTTCGCTGCCGGCGCGGTACGACTTGCTGTACTCCTCGTAGAACTCGCGCAGCTTGCCCTGCTCGTAGATCCAGTAGGTCATGTAGCGGGCCTGCGCGTACGAGAGGCCGACGTTCTGCGGCAGCATGAACTGCGGCTGCTCCCACGTCATGTAGTCGGCCCACGCGAACGACTTGTCGGCGGCCACCGCGGCCTGCACCTGGCGCAACCGCCCGTTGTGCACCGGAATCGCTTTGTCGCCGTCCTTCTCGGGCAGCTTGCTGTCCTCGAACAGCGTCGCCATGCCCTCCAGGAACCAGATCTTGTGCGCACCCATGTTCTTGATGCGCTTGTCCAGGTCGGCGAAGTGCAGCGCGTGCGTGAACTCGTGCGTCAGCACGAACCCGATGTTGCCCGAGATCAGCATGCGCTGGCCGGGGTTGTACCAGCCGCCGATGTTCGGCTGCGGACGCAGCTTGTTGAAGTCCTCCTGGGTCGGCAGCACGATCATGATGTAGTAGTCGGGCTTGCTCGGCAGGATGTCGCGGAACTGCGCCTTCGCGTAGTTGACGATGCGGTCGGTCAGCATCTTCAGCACGTCGGCCGACTGGTTCGTCGCGAAGATGAACTTGTTCTCTTCATCCAGCTTGTGGATGTAGCCCTTCTCCGGCGGGAACTGCGCCTTCAGCCGTTCGAGCGTGCCCTCGGCGGCCTTGTGCATCAGCACGTCCTTGTCGTTCATCAGCGCGCGGAACTGCGGCATGCCGCGGATGTTCTCCAGGTCGGTGTCCCGC
>JBFWQT010000565.1:0-4617 GCA_050249295.1 Planctomycetota bacterium | reverse complement strand
TCCATTCAAGCCCACGGGCTGCTGCCCGTGGGTAACCGTGAAGTTCCGCAGTCCTTCCGATCGCGCCTTGTGGTGGTGTCGCGCGTTGCGCGGGTTGCGGTGTTTGTCGTGTGCTCGCTCGCGTGGTCGATGCGTAGTTGATGCTTCACGGTTACCCACGGGCAGCAGCCCGTGGGCTTGAAGCTGCAGTCTGCATCCTGCGCTCCTTGCCCTTGCCCTTGCCCTTGCCCGAGAAGAGAGAGATTGACCACCGAGGGCAACCGTCGGAGCTTTCGTGAACGCGCTCGTCAGCGTTCAAACGGTGGACTATAGGCGCGACTCAAACGGGGCCCGCTCGCTCGCGCTCGCGGCTCCTATGTTGGCGCGCCATCGTGTCGTCACGGTGATGTCTGCCGGCGCCGCGGGTCCGGCTAAAGGAAAATAAAAAAGCGCATTTTAGGACTTGACATTGGCTTATAATAGCGTACTATTAGTTGCTTGAAGTTCTGCCGCCGTCGCCGATCGGAGGATCTGATTCGGAAAGCATTCACTATTTTTACGACGTATTCGGGTCGCACAGGCAGCGTCACAACGGCCGATAAGGCAGACGGAGCGAAATCGGGTGACTGCGAGCCGTGCGAAAGTTGTAAACAATAATGTAGCATGCGGTTATGGGATTCTTGTTGGCCGTTTGAAGGGGCTTGAAAGGGGCTTGACGGAGGGTCTACGAGTGGTTCACGACCCGTTGACGAGTGCTTTACGGGCTTTCACTCTACGTTCTCGTTTGATGGCTTGGTAAAGGGAGGTTTTGAATGGTTATGTAAAGCTTTCGTGTCGGCGAGTGAGGCGGCTGATGGGGTCGCCGAGCCACATGAAACGCACGAATTGCACGATACGGACCGGGGCGAGCGGAGCCGATGTTGTTGCTGGTCGTCCTGCAAAACGAACCCATTTCGCCTGGTGTCTGGTGTGGTGCAGGCTTCAGCCGGCATCTGGTGTGAGATCAGCCAGGGCTCAGGAATCAAGCCCGGAGGCAGGCTGGAAGCCTGCACCACAGCACGACAAAACGAACCCATTCATCGACTGGACCCGCTGGACCCGCCAGACCGAGTGCGACCGAACGAACCCATGCCTGCTACCAACGCCATTTCCAAACCGGCCGACCAGCACCCTTCGGGATTTGCGTTCCGTTCTGGTGCGCGGCGTGGTGTGGTTCGCCAACGCCGAAGAATGACCTCTGCCCGCATCGCGCGACCTGTGACTGACGACCTCTCCTTCGAAGATTCGTACCTGCACCGGCGGATTGCGCTACGCGAAGGCAAGCGCGAGCTGGACGTGTGCATCGCCAACAGCCTGTTCAGCCGGGCGGGCCTGGACGTGGGCAGCAAGCATCTGCTCGACAGCCTGATCAAACAGGCACCGGCGAGTGGTGCAGCGGGGGCACCCGCCAGCATCCTTGACATCGGTTGCGGCTGGGGGCCGATCGCGCTGCGGCTGGCGGTGCGCTACCCGGACGCCCGCGTGGTGGCCACCGATCGCGACCTGCTGGCCGTTCACACGACGGCGATCAACGCCGCGATCAACGAGATTGCGAACCTGCAGACCGTGCTCTCGCTGGGCTACAGCGGCGTGCGCCCGGGCTCGACCGACGCGCTCGGCGAGCCGCTGCCCGACGAGTACGACCTGATCGTGCTCAACATTCCGGCCAAGGTGGGCGAGAACGGCCTGCGCGAACTGCTCTTCGGAGCCGGGCACATGCTGCGCCCGAACGGCACGATCGCGGTCGTGTTCGTGAGTGCGCTCGCGCAGTGGATGCGCACCCTGCTGGCCGAGCTGCAGGAAGCCGGCGGCGTGGCGGTCGAGCTGCGCTTCGAGAAGGTGCGCGCCGAGCACACCGTGTGGCACCTGTGCCTGCCGGAGGGCCTGCCGGAACTGTTCGCGCCGACTGTGGACCTGATGCCCGGCATCACGTTGTCGGAGACCAGCGTGCTCTGGCCGTACCTGCGCCAGGACCTCGCGCAGTCGGCCGACGGCATGCCGGCAATCGCGGTGCACAACGTGGCCGAGTTCGACACGCTCGACTATCGCAACCGGCTGTTCGACAAGACGCTGCACGCCTGCTTCAAGGCGAAGCCGGCCGACGAGGCGCGTGGCGAGCGGATGCTGGTGTTCAACCCGCGCCACGGCTACCTGGTGCGCCAGCTGATGCTCTCGCGCCGGCCGGGCGAGACCGTGGTGGTCGATCGCGACGCGCTGGCGCTGGAGGCAACGTCGGCGAACCTGACGATCGAGCCGTTGCAGGGCCTGCAAGTGCGGATTGTGGCCGGGCTGGCGCTCGGCGCGCACGACGTGTGGGCGCAGGAGCCACTGGCCGGGCCGTTCAATGTCATCGCCGGCGTGCTGCGCGACGACGAGGGTCGTGGCGGCCTGCAGCGGCTGCTGCTCGAGGCGGCGCAACTGCTCGCGCCGGACGGCGTGCTGCTGCTCGGCATGGCGTCGGCCGAGGTCGGCACGCTGCTGAAGCCCGCGCTGAAGGGCACCGGGATGCGACTCAGCCGACAGTTCAAGCGCAAGGGATTCGTCGCGCAGTTGCTGCGACCGCCGCGCGCGGCGGGCGACGACAGCCCGGACGACGAGGAAGTCGCAAGCGAGGATGGGACTGATGGCGACAACGGCGACGAATGATCGCGGCGCCGTCCGTCGCTGGCTGCGCGCCATGGATCGCACCGTCGCGCCGTGGTTGCGTCCGCTGTTGTTGCGCTTCCCGTCGTTGATGCGCCGACTGCAGCGGATGCGAAGGCGCGTGGTGGGCGCGCCGGCAGCACACGAAGGCGAACGCGCGCCTGGCGACGACTTGCCGGACGACGGGCAGCCGGGCATCCGTCTCGCGTGGCCGGCCGAAGGCGCCACGATCGATGGCGCGTGTGTGCTGGCTGGTGAAGCGACTACCGGGAGCGCGCGACCGACGGCCATCCGCTGGCGCTGGTCAACGTCCGACGGAGCTGCGCATGACGCCCGCTGCGGCCCGTGGTGGACCGGCGTTGGCGCGCACGTCGCAACCACGGATGCGACGCAACGACCACCGCGCACCGGCTTCGCCATCCCGCTCGACGAGTCGCGCCTCCCGCCGGACGGGCCAGCCACGCTGCACATCGAGGTGGCCGATGCCGAGCCACCGTTCGCCAGTTCGCACCAGCTCGTGGTGCGCCGCCGGCCGGACCCGCGCGACGTCAGCCGCGGGCTGCCGTTCGGCGTGAACATCACCGGGCACATCCACTCCGAGAAGGGCGTCGGCGAATCGGTCCGCGCATCGGTGCGCATGTTCGATGCGGTCGACGTGCCAACTCGCGTGATCGACTTCCGCGATCCCGGCTCGCACAACCTCGACCGGTCGGTGCGCGCCGCAACGCCGGCAGACCCGCCGTTCGCCGTGGACCTGCTGCATCTGAATGCCGACCTGTTGCCGGCCAGCATCCGCGGCGAACGCCTGCGCCGCGAGCGTCTGACGATCGCGTACTGGGCGTGGGAGTTGCCGTCGTTCCCGCTCGTGTGGTGCGACCGCTTTGCGATGGTCGACGAGGTGTGGGTGCCGAGCCGGTTTGTGCGCGATGCGCTGCTACCGGTGTCGCCGGTGCCAGTGACGGTGATTCCGCCATGCCTGGCGCCGATGCCGGTCACGCCGGACGAATGCGCAGCGGAGAGGCGTCGGGCGGGCATTCCGCCGGGTGCGCGGCTCGTGCTGACGATGTTCGACTTCCACAGCGTGATGCAACGCAAGGATCCGCTGGCGAGCATCGAGGCGTTCCGACAGGCGTTCGCCGATCGCGACGACGTGCACCTGCTGTTGAAGACCTCGCGTGGCCACGATGTGCCGGACGCCTACGCGATGGTCGAGGCGGCGGCTCGCAACGTTCCGCGCGTCCACCTGATGGATCGTGTCCTGCCACGGCAGAACCTGATTGCGCTGGTTGCCTCGTGCGATGTGCTGCTCTCGTTGCACCGCTCGGAGGGTTTTGGCCTCGGGCTTGCCGAGGCGATGGCCGCGCGCGTGCCGGTGGTTGCCACCGGGTGGTCCGGCTCCGAAGACATTGTCAGCGACGCCACCGCGCTGCGTGTCGACTCCCGGCTGGTCGAGATCGAGCACGATCACGGGCCGTACCGCGCCGGCGCGATCTGGGCCGAGCCCGATGTGGCGCACGCGGCCAGCCTGATGCGCGACGTGTTCGATCGACCCGACGCAACGGCCGGGCGCGTGGCGCGCGGATACGACGACGTGACTCGCCGCTTCGCACCGGCCACGGTCGGGCAGGCCGCGCGCGCACGGCTGGTCGAACGGCTGGGGCGTGACGCATGATGCTCACCGCGCCACCGTGCCACCGCGCCAACGCGTCAGAGGCGGAAGCCGAGCGTCGTGAACAGATTGAGGTAGTTGAAGCCCGGGTTCGCGTCGGTCATCGAGAACGCGTGCTGGAAGCCGAACGCGACGGTCAGCGTCATCGGGCCGAAGCAGGCGCGCAGGCCGGCATCGACGTGCAGGTTCAGCCAGGTGGCGTCATCGGTCAACGGCACCTTGCTGTGCAGCAACTGCACGCTGCCCGCAACACCCAGGTACGGCGTCAGGCTGAACGAGTCGCCGAG
>JBFWQT010000564.1:0-4625 GCA_050249295.1 Planctomycetota bacterium | reverse complement strand
CTCGTGGCCTTGCCCAGCGAACCGCCCGCGACGCGACTGCATGAGCACCGACGACGATCATCCGATTCCCGATCCGGCGGACGAACCGGGTAGCGAGACGCCGTCATCGGACGGGCCGCCGCCGGACGTCCCGGACGTGCCGGACGTGCCGGACGTGCCGGACCTGAGCGGCCTGGAGAACCTCGCCGCTGACGGCGACGATCTCGACGACAGCGCGCTCGATCAACTCGCCGGGGCAGCCGAGCAGGCGGCCGAGGAGGGCGAGGCGAAGGCAGCCGCCGAGGTCGACGCGATGCTCGACGCCGCGGAGGAAGTCGCGGCCAGCGCACCGGCCGACGACACGCCGATCGACGCGCAGGACGAAACCGTGCCGGACGAGGAGTTCGCCTCGCTTGCCGCCGACGTGACCGATGCGCTTGCGCCGAGCGCGCCCGCACCGATCGAGGAACCCGAGGCACCGCCGGACGAGGAACTCGATGCGTTGGCCGCGGCCGCTGTGGCCGCCGAGATTTTCGATGGTGACGATTCGACCGCGAGCGATCGCGACAGTGATGAAGTCACCGACGCGCCGAAGTCGGCCGCGCTTGACGAACTGCTCGGCGGCCCCGAGCCGGGCAGCGAGGACGAAGACGACGAGCCCGCTCCTGCGCCACCGCCGCCCGCCGAGGATGAGGAAGACGACGACGACGGCCCGAGCGTCGAGGTCTACCGCGAGGAACCCCCGGCCGAGCCCGCGCACTCGTTCCTCGACGACCTGCTGCGGCAGACCACGCTGTTCCCGGAGTTGCCCGACCGCGAGGACTACGACGACCAGGACGAGATCAACGAGGCGGCGATCACGGCCGAGCAGCAGTCGCTGCGCCGTGCGGCCGGCGCGCTGATCGTTCGCCTGCTCGGGTCCGGCGCCGACGAACAGCGCAAGGCGATGCTCGACGTCGATGCGTCGTTCATCATCGATGACCTGATTGCCGAGGTGGACGAGAAGCTCTGCCGGCAGCTCGACGCGATCCTGCACCAGACGGAGTTCCAGCAGCTGGAGTCGGCCTGGCGCGGGCTGTGGTGGCTCTGCGGCGAGGTGGACTTCCGCGAGAACGTCCGGCTCGAAGTCTGGAACGTCTCGAAGCAGGACGTGATCGACGACTTCGAGGACTCGCCGGAGATCGTGCAGTCGGGCATGTACCGCTGGGTCTACACCGAGGAGTACGGCCAGTTCGGCGGCGAGCCGTACGGCGCGATCGTCAGCAACTACACGTTCGGCCCGACGGCGCGCGACATGGAGCTGCTGAAGAAGATCGCGAAGATCGCGACGATGGCGCACGCGCCGTTTGTCGCCGCGGCCGACGCGTCGCTGTTCGGCCTGACCAGCCTGAGCAAGCTGCCCGAGCTGGCCGAGCTGCGCAGCGAGATGGAAGCGGCCGACATGGCGCGCTGGCAGTCGTTCCGCGAGAACGAGGATTCGCGCAGCGTGGCGATGACCGTGCCGCGCATCCTGCTGCGGCTGCCGTGGTCGCAGGAGTCGTCGGAGATCACCGCGTTCCAGTACAACGAGGTGATCGACGGCCAGCACGAGAACTACCTGTGGGGCACGGCCGCGCTGGCCTTTGCAAGCCGCATCGCCGAGAGCTTTGCGGCGTTCCGCTGGTGCCCGAACATCATCGGGCCCGACAGCGGCGGCGCCGTGCGGCATCTGCCGACCGACCACTACGACGCGCTCGGCACGTCGGACATCAAGATTCCGGTCGAGTGCCTGATCTCGGAACGGCTGGAGTACGAGCTGAGCGAGGAGGGCATGGTGCCGCTGGCGATGATCCGCAACACCGGCATCGCCTGCTTCCACTCGGCCAACAGCGTGCAGAAGCCGCGCCGCTTCGCCAAGACCAAGGAAGGCCGCGAAGCCGAGACCAACTACCGGCTCGGCACGCAGCTGCCGTACATGTTCATCATCAATCGCATCGCGCACTACCTGAAGGTGCTGCAACGCGAGAACATCGGCTCGTGGAATGGCCGCGAGGAGTTCCAGAAGGAACTCAACGCGTGGATCCAGAACTACGTCGCCGACACCGACAATCCGTCGCCGGCGATCCGCAACCGCTGCCCGCTGCGCTCGGCGAAGATCCTGGTGGAGGAAGTTGCCGGCGAGGCGGGCTGGTACAAGGTGAGCATGAACGTGCGCCCGCACTTCAAGTACATGGGCGCGTTCTTCACGCTCGGCCTTGAAGGCAAGCTCGACACGAAGTGAACCGGAGTGAACCGGCCGGGCCCGTACCACACGCGCACCAGATGAAGTGGCCACCCGGCAGCTCCACTCCACCGGCACGCCCCTTTCCGGAGGCACCGATGAGCAAGGGCAAGAGCACACCCGGCGGCGACAAGCCCGCCCGCCAGCGCGAACGGCCGGTGGTGCGTCGCGGCTCCGCCTGGCCGGCGATCATCGCGGCGACGGCGCTGCCAGTGCTCGGCGGGCTCGCGGTGTTCGGCCTGGTGGCCAGCGGCAAGGCGCGCTTCGACCAGAGCTTCTTCTTCGGCAACCTCGCGAAGTTCGCGGTCGGCGGAATGTGCCTCGGCATCGTGCTCTCGGTGATCTGGGCGGTGATTGCGCACGGCAGCAAGCTCAGCTGGTTCCAGAAGGTCAACGTGCCGATCATCGTCGTCGGCGTGTCGCTGTTCGGCTTCTACTTCTGCGCGCCCGACACCTGGACCGAGCCGGTGACAGCCGTGCTGCGCACCTGGGGCGACCGCCTGCTCGACGCGCTGACCACGCCGCCGGCCGCGGCCGACAACGCGGCCAACCTTCCATGATCATCGGACCTCACAGCCTGACGCCGGACTCGGCCGCGCAACGCCGCAACCTGGCGGCCGGCGGCTGCTTCGCCGTGCTGATGCTCGGCGCGCTGACCACTGCCGTGCTGCTCAACCAGCGCGCGCTGCCGGACGACGTGCTGCGCGCGATGCTCGACAAGGTGACGAGCGAACGCGATGCGCTGCGCAACGAGCTGGCCACCGCGCCCGCCACACCGGCGGTCGAGGTCTGCTGGAGCGCGACGGCCGTGCGGATCCGGCTGCGCGAGCCGGCGACGATCACGGTGGCGTGGCGCGGTGGCGGCGCAACGAATGCAGCCGATGCGTCGCACACCGAGCGCACGCGCGAACTGCTCGTGCAACGCGTCGCCGATGGTGTGCTGGTCTGCCGCGCGCTGGCGGTGGATGTTACCGACGTGCACGTGTTCCGCGTGGTGTCGGCATCTGCTGCCGCCGCGCCGGAGAGCAACCCGCCGCTGCCCACCGCATGGCCGCGCAGTGCGGGGCTGGATCAGCCGGCGTGTCGCGTCGTCGTGCTGCCGTTCGGTTCCGGCGATGACGTCGCGCAGATCATCATTGGCGACGCCGACACCAACGACCGCGTGCCCGAACTCACCATCCCGCGTGCGGCCGACTGACGCAGCAGCATCATTCGCCGAGCAGCGCCTTGCGCTCGCTGATCACCTGCTGCCGCGCGGCCTCGCTGGGCGCGGTGCGCTCGGCGTCGGCAAACGCCTGCTTCGCGGCGGCGCGGTCGCCGGTGTGCACCAGCGTGATCGCCAGGTTGAAATGGAACAGCGACCGGTCGGGTGCCAGTCGCACGGCCTCGCGCAGGTCGCGCAGCGCGTCCGCATGGTTGCCTTCGGCGAGGTGGCACGCGCCGCGTCGGCCCAACGCCTCCGATGCCAGCGGGTTGGCGTCGATCACGGTGGTGTAGTCCTCGATCGCCTTGTTGTTGCGCCGCATCCGCTCCCACGCATGCGCGCGCGTCATCAGCGCGTGCGGACTGCCCGGCTCATCCTTCAGCGCCTGCGCAAAATCGTCCATTCCCTCGCGGTACTTCTTCAGCTCGCAGTACGCGTCGGCGCGCATCACCCGGCACTGCACATGTTGCGGTCGCCGGCGCAGCACCTCGCTGTACGCGTCAATCGCCTCGGGCAGGCGGCCCTGCATGTGGTTCGCGACCCCCATCGCGCGCCAGGCGTTCAGGTAGTCGGGCTGCAGCTCCAGCGCGCGCGTCGCGTCCGCGATTGCACCAGCGGTGTTGCCCGATCCGGCACGCGCCAGCGCGCGGTTGGTCAGTGTCTCGGCTGCATCGGGCGTGAGCGCCAGCGTGGCCGTGTAGTCGGCCTCGGCAGCCTTCAGATCGCCGCGTTCCTGATGCAGGATGCCGCGCAGGTTGAACAGGAAGGGGTCGTGCGGTTGCGCGGCGATCAGCTCGCCGAGCCACTCGACCGGCCGCGGATCGCGCGGGTTGTGGAATGCCACAAGCAGCGAGTGGTAGGTGACGTCGACCGTGTCGTAGGTGATCGCGTCGGGCTGCTCGGCGTGAAGTTTGCGCGCGCGGTCGAACGCCGCGATCAGCGCGAGGCGTTCGTCACTGCCGAGGTTGCGCACGAACTCCGCGGCCGGCACACCGCGCTGGCGGGCCTGTTCGAGCCGGGCGTTGAAATCCTCGATCTGCTGCGTGCGCTGCGCCACCAGCTTCACGTTGAGTTCGCGCTGCAGGTCGGCGATGCGCCCTTGCTGCGCCATCTCGCGCACGCGCGCGAGCTGCTGTTGCTGTGCGTGTGCCTGCGCTTCGAGTTCGCGCTGTCGTTGCGTGC
>JBFWQT010000563.1:0-4639 GCA_050249295.1 Planctomycetota bacterium | reverse complement strand
TCTGGTGCGCCAGCGCAACGGCTGGGACGGCGCGTTCCGCCTGGTCGCCGACAAAGTGCCGTCGTTCGATGAGCTGGGCCTGCCCGTGCAGCTCCGCAAACTCACCGAGTACCACCAGGGTCTGATCCTCGTGACCGGCCCCAACGGCTGCGGCAAGTCGTCGACGCTGGCCGCGATGATCGACCTCGTGAACCAGAACCGTGACGATCACATCATCACGATCGAGGATCCGGTCGAGTACATCTTCGAGCCGAAGCGCTGCCACGTCTCGCAGCGCGAGGTGGGCACGCACACCAACTCGTTCGCCGCCGCGCTGCGCGCCGCGCTACGCGAGGACCCGGACGTGATCATGATCGGCGAGCTCCGCGACCTGGAGACGATCTCGCTGGCGATCACGGCATCCGAGACCGGCCACCTTGTGTTCGGCACGCTGCCGACGACGTCGGCGCCGCGCACGATCGACCGCTTGCTCGACGTGTTCCCGCCGGACGAGCAGGCACAGATCCGTTCGATGATCAGCGAGTCGATCAAGGGCATCGTCTGCCAGCAGCTGGTGCCCACCGCCGACGGCAAGGGCCGCGCGCTGGCGTTCGAGATCCTGTTCAACACGCCGGCCGTCGGCAACATCATCCGCGAGCGCAAGCTGCACCAGATCGAAGGCATCATGCAGACCGGCAAGAAGATGGGCATGATCCTGCTCGATAACTCGCTGGAAGATCTGGTCGCGAGCAAGACCGTGGACGGTATCGAGGCCTGGTACGCCGCTCAGAACAAGCGCAAGTTCGAACAGTACGCGCCGAGCTGACTGCGCTGGCGCCGGGCAGGGTCGACCCGGCTCGCCTGGCCCTCGCGGCATCGGTTACTCTCCATCGGGAACCGTGATCCGAGACGTGAGGCGGCGATGCGTGGCAAGCGATCAACGGCGTGGCTCGCGCTGGTCGGATGGCTCGTGTGCACCACGGCGCCTCCACTGGCGGCGCAGCAACCACCATCAGACGACAACCGCGCACAGCAGCAACTGAGCCGCGGGCTCTCCGGTTTGCTCGACGACTGGCCGCGGGCGACGACGAGCATTGCGGCATCGCTTGAACGGTGGGCCGGGCCGGACGGGCGCGTCGACGGAAGCGAAGTTCGCGAAGGGCACGAGCGAGTTCGAGTTGTACATGGGTCTGCTGGCGCAGGTGGTCAGCCGCAGCCATGCCGCGCTGAAGGCCGAGTCGGTGACCGAGTCGATCGGCAAGCTCTCGTCGCGTGACCGCGACAAGATGATGCGGATGGTGAAGTACAATCTCGATCACTCGAGCGAGAACACCGCGGCCCTGCGCGAACTGCGCGACCTGCTGAAGTGAACCCGCCAGCTCACACCCGGTAGACCACAACGGCAGAAACACGCGGCGACGTCGCGGCCGGCACCACATCAGGCGCCAGTCGCGGCGTCTCCCGTTTCGCCGTCGGTGGCAGTCGGCGGCGGCGGCTTGATGCGGTGCATCGTGCCCCGGCCCGGCGGCGGCACCGCGACCGGCGGCGTGCTGGTGTCGGTCACGTCGGGCAACTCGCCACCGGTGACGAACGCCTTGACGATCGGGTCGCGCGTGCGCCGGATTTCCTCCGACGTGCCGATCTGCTGCACGCGGCCCTGGTAGAGCATCGCGATGCGGTCGGCGCACAGGTAGGCCGACTCCATGTCGTGCGTCACGAGGATGCTCGTCACGCCGAGCTCGCGCTGCAGCTTGACGATCATGCGGTCCACGCCGCGGCTCATCACCGGGTCGAGGCCCGAGGTCGGCTCGTCGTAGAGCAGGATCTCGGGGTCGCGCACGATCGCGCGCGCGAGGCCGGCACGCTTCTTCATGCCGCCCGAGATGTCGCTCGGAAACTTGTGCCCGTGCTCTTCCAGGTTGACCATCGCGAGCTTCTCGAGCACGCGCCGCTGGATCTCTTCCTCGGGCAGGTGCGTGTGCTCGCGCAACGGCAGCGCGACGTTCTCGGCGATCGTCATCCAGTTGATCAGCGCGCCGGACTGGAAGAGGTAGCCGAACTGCTTCTTGCTCTCGAGCTGTTCCTTGGGTGAGAGCCGGCTGGTGTCCACGCCGTTGATGAGCACGCGGCCGTAGTCGGGAAAGAGCAGGCCGATCATGTGCTTGAGGCTCACCGACTTGCCGGTGCCCGAGAGGCCGAGCATGACGAAGGTCTCGCCGCGATGGATGCCGAAGCTGAGCCCGCGGAGGATCTCGCGGCCGCCGAGCGTCTTCCACACGTTCTGGAATTCGATGTGGTAGATGCTGGGCACGACCACGCCGGGCGTGCCCCTTGTCTTGCGGCTGTTGAAGAGTCCGAACAGGGCCACATCAGCTCCGGCGAGTCGGCCGCCTGCGTCGGACGCAGGATGCCAGTGGTGGCTGCCGCGGTGCAAGCGCGAAAGGGCGTGCACGCTGGCCGTGTGTGCTGCGCGCGCGGCTCTGATTCGGCGTCGCCACTACACAGTCAGCGTGCGCATGCGCTCGACAAACCGCGCGGCCGCCGGCTTGAGCGCCTGGTCGATCGTGTCGCGGGCACCGCCCAGCGCGCGCAGGTACCAGATGATCGAGAACAGCATCGTCAGGCCCAGGGCCGCCACAATCACGACTTCGATCATGCCGGGCGTGCCGCGACGGAAGGCATCCGGGTCGAACCCCGCGCCGCCGCTCATCACCGACCAGACGCCGACGCCGACTGCCGCGAGCGTGACGACGCCGCCGAGGAACATCAGCTGATTGACGGTCCCGACCAGCGAGTCGTTGCCGAAGTGCTGGCCGATCGCGCGCAGGAACAGCAGGAACATCACGCTCGCTAGCAGCGACGCGACGTTGCCGGCGATCTGCAACGCGATCATCGTCTGCGGCAGCCCCGGCGCCATTCCGCCCGGCCCCGCCGGCGCGAGCGTGGTGATCACCACCAGCGCCACGCTGGCCAGCATGCCGAGCGTGCTGACGACGGTCGAGCTGATGATCCACGTGCGCGGCCAGCCAGCCGGCGCCGAGAGGCACTTGACGTAGCCGACCATCTGCACGAGGCCGAGGATGATCAACGGCACAGCCAGCACGATCGGCACCACCATCATCACGCCGGGCGTGCCCGGCAGTTCGCCGCCGCTACCCGGGCGCATGCCCATGCCGAAGACGAGGACAGCTGCGCCGACGCCGATCAGCAGCAGGTAGATCAGGGCGCCGAGGTGGGCGCCGCGCAGCATGCCGAGGCCGTCGCGCACGCGAACCCACTTGTCGGTGTGCGCCGGATCAATCGGCGAGCCGTCGGCAGCGATCGGGAAGAGCATCGGAGTGCGGGGTGAGGGTCGCAGGGCGTGCAAGCATCCTACATGAGCAACCGCGGTGGACCAAGCCGGAGCCGGGCGAGCGGGAGAGAAGTGCCATCGTGGTTGGGTTCGTTTCGTCGGTTTCGAGTTGCCGGAATCCCATGGTTGGGTTCGCTTCGCAGAAGGGGTACTCCGCCGCCGGCGGATCGGGTTCGCAGCGCGGATCAGGCAGGCTCCATTTGGAGTAGCCACAGAGGGAAGGAGGAAACACAGAGGGACACGGAGTGGGAGTGCTGGTGCGGCGAGGCGGTCGGTACTGGAGCGGGTTGCCGGAATCCCATGTGGCCGAGTTGTTTCCGCGATCGGTTGGGTTCGCTTCGCATAACAGCGATCACCCTGACCGTGACCCTGACAAAGGATGGTGATCATGAGTTACTTTCCGTTTTTCCATCTCGATGGCTTTGGATAAGCCGTGGAACGTGAACGAAGCGTGAAGCTGCGTGAGGGGCCGTATGGGCGTCGTCAACGTCGCCAGAGACCAGTTCTCGAGACGCGGTCCGTGGGTCCTGACAGCCGATCAGCATTCGTCCGGGGCGAACGCCACACCACATCATCATCATCGCCTCGGTCGGCTGCAGCAGATTATGACGCTATCAATAATACTCCCATCCGGCGTAAAGTCAAGTTAAAACTTCGCTGTTTTACTTTTCCCTGGCGCGCCCTCGCAGTGCCCTTGCCGGAAGAGGCTTCACCACAGAGATCACAGAGACCACAGAGGAAGAAGGAAGATGAGGCGACAGGAGCACATCCTGATCCGCTCCCATTCTCTGTGTTCTCTGTGCTCTCTGTGGTGAATCCTCGGTGGGCAAGGGCAAGGGCAAGGGCAAGGGCAAGTCTGCACGCTCCCAGATGCAGGACGATCGAGGTGTGGTTGCGCAGACTGCAGCTTCAAGCCCACGGGCTGCTGCCCGTGGGTAACCGTGAAGCATCAACGACGCCTCAACCACGCGAGCGAGCACACAACAAACACCGCAACCCGCGCAACACGCGGCACCACCACAAGGCGCGATCGGAAGGACTGCGGAACTGCACGGTTACCCACGGGCAGCAGCCCGTGGGCTTGAATGGAACACCAACCAACGGAAGCGCTTGCCCGAGAGACGGGAGACTTCATCAATGGTCTCGACACACTCTCTTGTGCCCTTCCTCCGTGTTCTCCGTGTCCTCCGTGGTCAATCTCTCTCCTCGGGCAAGGGCAAGGGCTAGGGCAAGGGCAAGGGCAAGGGCAAGGGCAAGGGCAAGGGCAAGGGCAAGGGCAAGGGCAAGGGCAAGGGCAAGGGCAAGGGC
>JBFWQT010000562.1:0-4644 GCA_050249295.1 Planctomycetota bacterium | reverse complement strand
CGCGCATGGTGCTCTCGCGCGACGGCCGGCTGTGTGTGACCACCTCGGTGGACGGGCGACTCGACGTGCGCGATGTCGAGACCGGCGTGCGCATCTACTACCAGCAGGCGCACAACGACCAGCTCTTCGGCGCGGCCTTCGCCGACGACGACAGCTGGGTGGTGGTCGGCGGCCTGGATACGCGGCCGCTGTGTCGCGTGTACGACCTGAAGACCGGTGCGCCGTTGCGCGACCTCGAACCGCCGGTGGGCTACACGATGTTCCAGCTGACGCCCGACTCGCGCATGCTTGTCGGCGGCACGTTCGGCGGACAGATTGTCGCGTGGGATACCGCCACCTGGTCGCGCCTGCCGCCCTTCGTGGGGCATCGCGCCGAGGTCAGTGGTGTGGTGTTCAATGCGGCCGGTACGCGCATGTGGTCGGCAAGCCATGACGCCACGCTGATCGAGTGGGATGTCGCGTCGCGGCGGCCGCTGCGTCAGGCGCGCGTGCACACCGCCATCGTCTACTCGCTCGCGCTCTCGCCCGACGAGCGCTACATCGCCACCGGCAGCCACGACCAGACGGCGAAGCTCTTCGACATCAGCGGCGACGAGTTCCGCGAGGTGCACGTGCTGAAGGGGCACCGCGGCAACGTGCGCGCCGTGGCGTTCATGCCGGACGGCCGGCACCTGCTGACCGCCAGCGCTGACGCGACCTTGCGCATGCACGAACTGGCCACGTGGCGCGAGGTGCGCGCATGGGAGCCCGACGACAGCGAGGTCGCGGCGGTGAGCGTGGCACCCGACGGCTCGTTCGCGCTGGTGGCGAGCGCCGGCACGGTGCGCCGGCTGGAGTTCGACTACGCGCGCCAACTGGAGCAACGCCGCGACGAGGCGCAGACGATGCGCGAGCGCGTGATCCGGTCCCGTCGCGACACGCAGGCGCTGCTGTCGCTGGCCGGTTGGTATGCGTGGCGTGACGCGCCGGCACTCGCGCTGTCGCTCTACGAGGCAGTGGAACGGGCCGGCGCCGGCGGGTCGGTGCCGACGATGGCGCTCGCGCGCGCCTGCATGCAACTCGGGTTGAACGAGCGCGCAGCCGGGTACCTCGATCGCGCGCGCGCCGCGGGCGATATCCCGCCCGGCTACGCGACGGCGCTGCTCGGCCGCCTGCGTTGACGGCCGCGCGGCCACAAACGGAAAAAGACATCGTGGTCGCGGCGCCTGCTCCGACAGGAAGGCAACGGGCCATGCAACCGCGAGCAAACCGCACGCAGTGCCACAGGACCTGACCGCCGAAGCTGACGCCACCACGTCGGACGATCGCGCGCTCGTGCAGCGTGCGAGGCTCGGTGATCGTGCGGCCATGTCGCAGCTGGTGGACCGCCACGCCGCCGGCGTGCAGGCGGTTGCGTACGCATTGCTCGGTCGCGCGCACGACCGCACGGCGCGGGAGGATGCGGTGCAGGAGGCGTTCTTGCGGGCGTTCCACCAGCTGGCGCGACTGCGCGATGCCGGATCGTTCGGCCGGTGGCTGAACGGCATCGCGCGGCGTGTCTGCATCGACGCGGTGCGCGGCAGGAATCGCGGCGGGTTGCGTCAGCTGCCCATCGAGGCGGCCGGCGAGGCGGCCGGCGATGGCATCGGACCGGCCAGCGGGGCGGCTCCGCATGCGGCCCCGGTGGAGGCCGAGACGACCCGCGCCGTGCGCGACGCGATCGACACGCTGCCGGACGACCTGCGCGAGACGGTGTGGCGCTTCTACTACGCGAGCGAGAGCCACGAGCAGATCGCCGCGTACACCGGCGTACGCCTGGCCACCGTCAATGCACGACTCCACAAGGCGCGCGAGCTGCTGCGGCACCGGTTGCGCGCGCTGGCGCCCGACATCCATTGAGCGAGCGAGACGACCATGAACACGACCCACCATCCGCCACACGATCCACTCGACCGACTGCTCGCCGACTCGCTGGCCGCCGTGCGCGCGAGCGACTCCGCGAGCGAACCCGCGATGCGCGACTCGGTGCTGTCGGCGTTGCCAGCCATGCCGCCGGTGGTGGTGCAGCGCGGCGCCCCGTGGTGGAGCGTGCCGCTGGCGACCGCTGCGGGGTTCGCGATCGCGGCCTTGGTGTGGGTGCCCGGTACGCCGCCCGCGGCAACGAACTCGTCAACATCGGACGCGTCACCGACCAACGTGCCAGCTCCGCATCCGGCGGGTGCCCTCGTCGCGCGGCTCGGCCAGGCCACCGGCCTCGTGGAGTTGCGCCAGGCCGACGGCAGCTGGACTCCGCTCGCCACCGGCGCCGCACTGGAGGCCAACGCCGAGGTGCGCACCACCGGCCGATCGAAGGCCGCCTTCGCGATCGTCAATCGTGGCGTGGAGCTGCGGCTCGCACCCGACACGCGCATCGTGCTGCCGGACGCGCGGAGCTGTCGCGTCATCGGTGGCGTGGTCAACACGCGCATCGGCGGAGCGCTCGAGCGTGCGTACCAGCTGATCACCGACGAACTCAACGTGGACACCGCGCCGGGCGAGTTGCAGGTGAGTCGCCGCCATCCGCGTGGCGATGCCGACCCGGCCGCGATGGAAACGGTAGTCGTGTCGATCCACGGCACCGCCATTGTGCGCCACTCCGGCGGCGAGCGCCGGCTGATGGTGGCGCAGACCGTGCGCGGCACGTCGCGCGCCATCGGCCAGGTGCAACAGATCGACTCGCTGCGTCGCACCACCGACTGGCTGCTGGAACTGGTGGCGATGAAGGGCAGTACCGATCCCGAGTTCAACAGCCGGATCAACGACATGCTGATCGACATCGGCGACGCCAAGAGCGCGTACCTCGACGAGGAGCAGATCCGCGAACTCGGCGAGTCGTGTGCGCTGCCGCTGCTGAGCTTCGTGCAGGCCGATCGATCGTTGCTGATGCCCGAGCGGCGTCGCCGCGCCGCGCGCATGGCGGCCGACGTGTGCACGCTGGCGCATGTCGATCTGCTGCTGCAGTTGCTGGCCGATGACGACGGGCAGGTGCGCGTGCACCTTGCGAGCGGCGTGGTGCGCGTGCTCGGCCGCGAGCCGGCCGGCGCGATCGACTCGCCGGCTCCGCCACCGACGGCTGCGCAGATCCAGCAGGCGTGGGGCAGCCAGGCCGACGGCCGGGCGCGGCACAGGCTGCTCGACGAGTGGACCTCATGGTGGGCCGCCAACCGCGACCAATTGCGCCGCTGACGCGAAGCCGGGCGACGCCGTCAGGCCGGCGTGCGTGACAGGCGTTCGATCGCGCGATCGAGTACGGTCTGCACGAGATCGTGCGTCTCGCTCTCGCGCCGTTCGCGCAGGAGGTCCAGCGGCAGCCAGCGCACCGTCTGCACGCCGAGCTGTTCGATGCCGAGGGCCGCGGCCAGGCGTACGTTCCATCGTTCGTGTTCGAGCAACTGCAGCAGGCCGCTGCTGGTCAGCGGGTAATGCCACCAGTGGGCGATCATGCGCACCGCCGATGTGCGCCGGCGCACGTCGGAGTCCTGCATCCACGTCAGCAGGATGCGGATTGCGCGCCACGGTCGCATCGCGCGAAGGATCGGCAGTTGCTCGTCGTCGGCCGCGCGCTGCAGCTCGGCCACCAGCAAGTCGGCTGCGGTGCGCGTGCCCAGCGTACCCAGCGCATCAATCGCGGCACTCCACTGCCAGGGCTCGCCGCGCTGCAGGAGGTGGTGCAGGTAGTCGGTGGATCGCTCGTCGCGCTGCCAGCCCAGTGCGCGGATCGCGGCCGCGCCGAGGGTCGCGTCGCGCGAGTTGGCGTGTTGCATCACGTCGTCCATGTCGATCGTGTCGATCACCAGCGTGGATGCATCGCGCACCGGAACCACTCGCGCGGCATGACGCGCTGCCGCGTGCGTGGCCGCGGCGATGGAGTAGCCGAGCAGGGTCAGCAGCATCGGCTCGACCGGCGGCGCCATCGGCTCGGTCAGCATGGCTACCGCCAGCAGCGCCATGCGCGAGCGCAGCTCGGTGTCGGGATCGGCAGTGGCTGCGTCGACCACTGCGGGGGCGGCCTCGACCATCGCGCGCAGGCCGCCACCGGTGCCGTCCAGCCAGTCGCGCGTGGCCGCCAGCAGTGTGCCAAGGGCCTGCAGCACCGGCGTCGGGAACGGCAGGAAGGGCAGCAACTCGGTGCCCAGCACCGTACGCCACAACAGTCGCGCGTGCGGCGAACCGCCCTGCCAGTCATCGAACCCGGCCGGCGCCGGAGCGGTCTCGGGCGGGTTGCGCGGCTCGAGCAGCACCGTGGGCCAGCCCGGCCGCGCAAGGCTTGCGCGGGGATGGCGCAGACGGTGCGCAAGATCGGAGTAGTCGTCAGGCGTCACGTCAGATTCGGTCGCCGCGACGAGATGCCGACCACCGTAACCCGATCGGGGTGCATTCGTCACGGCCGGGTGCGGGGAGGAAGGGCGGGGGCAAGGGCGGGGGCAAGGGCAAGGGCAAGGGCAAGGGCAAGGGCAAGGGCAAGGGCAAGGGCAAGGGCAAGGGCAAGGGCAAGGGCAAGGGCAAGGGCAAGGGCAAGGGCAAGGGCAAGGGCAATGGCCAACGCAAACGGGCGAGGTGACTCGCGTCACCTCGCCCGTTTGCGTTAGCTCACTCGTCGTCGACGGCAATCAGTCCTGCGACTTG
>JBFWQT010000561.1:0-4651 GCA_050249295.1 Planctomycetota bacterium | reverse complement strand
CGTCCCGGAACCAGACTCCGGGGGCTTACACCCCCGGCTCGCCCGGAGGGCTCCTCGATGGGACGAGGACTTGTGATTCGCTGTAGTAAGAGCCGCGAGCGCGAGCGAGCGGGCCCCGAGGGCCCCGGGTTACGGATCAACCGTCGGAGGTTTCGTGAACGCGCTTGTCAGCGTTCAAACGGTGGGCTTGCAGGCGTGACCCCAACGGGGCCCGACTCGCTTGCGCTCGCGGCTCTTGTTCTGGTGCCAATGGAGGAAGCCCGCGCGGTGCCGGTTATGAACATCCACCGAGTTAATAACGGCTGCGACGGGTGATTTCGGCTTGACTGGGTGCTTCGATCAGAACAATGCACGCCACCCCGGACGGCGCGCGGTACCGTCCTGACCACTCACCTCACATGGCGACTGCAATCGCAATCGCGGCCCCGAAGTCGGTGCTCTGCCCGTCGTGCACCGAACCGCTCTTTGTCACCGACCTGGCCTGCCCGCGTTGCGACAAGCCCGTCCGCGGCGAGACGCTCGACATCCTGCGCACGTACGACGGGCGCGACCGCGCCGGTGGCGACGCACGGCCGCGACGCCGACGGCCGCGCGTGCGCTACGCGATGGGCTCCCGCGAGCAGTGGCTGAAGGTTCGGGACGGCTTCAACCTGATGTACAGGGGCATGTTCGGCGCGTGCGTGATCGTCTCGCACGCGCTCCTGCTCTGGCTGTTCGTCGGAAACGCCGTGTTGCCGGTCGCAATGATCTGCATCCTCGTGACGGACCTGATGATCATCCGCGGGCAGTACCTCCTGCTGTCCACACCCGCCGAATCCGGCTTCCGCGGCAAGATTGTCGCATCGCTATCGCTCTCGTTGCTGGTCGCCCTGGACTCGCTGACGAATTCGTTCGGCGTGTCGTTCGGCGAGTGGTCGCGCGCTGTTGGCGTCTGCATCGGGATTGCCCGCATCAGCGCCGACGTGCTGTTCCTGTTGTTCATCCGCGACGTCGGCCGCTACTTCGGTCACTACGACATGGCACACATGGCCAGCCATCTGGTCCGGTGGACAGTGGCGCTCTCGTCTCTGTTCATCGCATCCTATGCGTGGCAGGTGGCGTTCGGCGAGGTCGGGCAGGTCGGCGCGTTCATGTTCATGCTGTGGGTAATCGCATCCGTGTTCGTCGTTCCGTACTTCGTGCTGCGCAACCTCTACCTGATCCGTGATGCCGGCGACACGCTGACCGCCCGCGTGGAGTTGGTGCGGTTTGCCGATGCGGTGATGACCGAACGCTGAGTTGTGGTCAAGTTGCGCGCAGCGGGAACGCGGTCGGGATGCGCGCAGTTCCAGTCGAGCCCGACAAGTTGAGTCAACGCCAGCGCTGCGGAGCCCCGGAGGCGTTTCGCGGACCTGCCTTCGTGTTGTCAGCGCGACGACGCGACAACCGTGCGGAACGTGCCTCCATTGCGCATCGCCAGCGTGGAGAGAAACTCCTCGTCGCCGTCCTCACCGATGCACACACAGTGAATCGTCAGGCCGCGCGTCTCGTTCCAGCGACTGACCTCGTCCACGAGGGCGCGGTTGTACCCGGGTCCGTCCGGCGGGTTGGTCGGCGCGATCCCGCTCAACGGATGGCCGCAGTTCGAGTGCCCGTCGCTGATCAGGATGATCGTGTCGGCATTCAGTCGTGTTTCCCCGAAGCGACCCACCACCGGCCGCACGCCGTCGTCCGTAGCACCGGCGCATACTTCGAACGCCGCGTGCAACGCCTCGTACATGCCGGTCTCACGTTCAAGTTCGGGACTCCACCCTGCCGACGTGCGATCCGCGTGGTCCTTGTGGGCGTCCGTCGCACTGACCGCAAGGCCGCTCTCGTAGGGGTCCGGTGCGTCGGCGAACGGCACGATCGCGAATGACTCCCTGGCCGACATGCTGCGGATCGCCTCCATCATCTGCTTGCGGCACACATCCCAGCGCGACAGATGCCCCGGTGGCGGCGGAAGCGGCGTGCCGAGTTGGTCCACGAGCGGGTCGTCCGGGTGGGCGGACACCATCATCGAACCGGACCGGTCGACCACAAACACCGGGTGCTTGCTGCCGATGTGCATCGAGCACGGGATGCGGACGTCGCCATGGTCGTACGGATCGTGCCACTCCGGATGACTCGGCGGCGGGATGTGGAACGTCTCGCGCTTGGCCTTCCACCAGGCCCGCCACACAGCGGCATCCTCGTACTCCCGCCTTCCGGTCAGGTCCTGCAGTGCGTGGCGGATGTTGGTTTGCAGCCGTCCCGCTGGCTCCTTGTCCATGCGCTCGACAAGCGCATCGATCGCCTCGGCCGTGCGCACGGCGCGCAGGCCGATCACGGCCTGCACTCGCACCTGGAACTGCGGATCATTGATGGCCTTGACCAGTATCGGCATGGCCCGTGTCGCATCGAGTGTGCGCAGCGCAACCAGCGACAGCGTGCGCACCGGCGCATCGGGCGACGCAAACGCGGAGACCAGCGCGTCCCACGCATCGCTCCAGCCGGCCTTGCGCACCGCTTCGATGCAGGCCGATTGCAGCAGCAGATTGTCGCTGCCGATCGCACGGATGATCGCGGCGCGCGACGCCGCGTCCTCGAACCAGTTCCCCAACGCCCGCACGACGGATGCGCGCACGAAGCGGTTCGAATCGGCCACGTCCGCCAGATGTGCTACCCGCGCCTTGAGGTCGGTCAGACGATCGATGTCAGCCTGCGGCAGTCGATTGTGATCATTGCGGGCGCGGGCCGTCAGCTCATCAATCCCGGCTTGCGCCGGTGCGATCCCCTCGCGAATTGTTGCGATTCTCTCGTCGCTCAACAGGTGTTCGCCGCGAAGCACTCCGAACAGCACTACCAACGCCCGGTCCGATTCCTTGTTGGCAGACGCGAAGAACGCAAAACGCTGGAGCGCGCCCGCTCGCTCCTCACTTGTCGCGTCCGTACCGTCCAGAAGGCGCGCGAAGCGTTCGAACTCGGTGTCGTAGTCGTCGGCGATCGCGCGATGCGGTGCCAGTACGCCCGTGCCCAGAACGAGGACCACCAGAGCGACGGTTGCGCGGAGGTGAGTTGCCACAGGTACTCCGGTGTCTGGATGCCAGTCCCCCAGCCAGTGTACGTGGCAGACAGTCGGGAGCGCGAGGAGACTACGGAGCCGTCTCGCCGGTCGGCTATCATCTGGTGCTGCTCGAGCGCACGGCCGACCCATGCCCCAACTGATTCTCCTCCTCACCATGGTACTGGCGCTCGCGTCGTCGTCGTCCGTCGCACATGCTGACGACGACCACCCCGGAGACCACAACGAGCCACTCGCCGGCGCCTGGTCGATGAGCATCGGCGTGGGCGGCACGGGCGGGCTGGGCGGCTGGACTGATCGGTCGTTCACATCGAGCACCGACTACCGCGAGGTGCGGCACTCGATCCTCGGCGGGTTCGCGGCCGACGTCCGCGTGCAGTGGCGGGCCGCCGACATGTTCGAACCGTTCGCGCGAATCGCCTTCGGCGGCGGCGCATTCACCATCGACCAGCCGCTGTTCGGGCCCACCGCCGGGTTCTCGGCAGGCACCGATGCCGTGAAGCAGGCGCGCCACGGCCACGTCGACCTCGGCATCGGCCTGCGCATCACCGGCCCGCTCGCGCCCGGCTTGCGGCTCGGCGTGTCGTTCGGCTTCCTGCTGGTCGCGCCGCTGGTCGAGGTCTTCACATTCACCGACAACACCACCAGCCGGCAGGAGTGGAGCATCTACTACGACCTCGGCGTCGGCGGCTCGGCGTCGCTCGATCTGGAGTTCGACCTGTCGCCGGCGATCAGCCTGCAACTGCGCGTGAACCTGGATGCCGTGCATACGCGGTGGAACCGGCTGGTGCGCATGGCGGGCAGCGTGAACTACGCGCCGACGACGCCGGAGACGTTCTCGGGCGAGGTGTCGTACGACACCGGCAGCTACGCCGACGAGTCGCCGACGGCCGACGGGTTCTCGATCCGGCGACACGCGCAGGCCGACGGCGGCGTGGCCGGGTTCATCGGTGCGTGGGGTGTGCTGATCGCGGTGGTGATCCGCTTCGGGTGAGTTGCCAGGGGCGGCAATGGGCGTCAGAGCCGCGCCCGGAATGAAATGATCAGGCGCGGAGATTCGCCTGGGCCAACGCCTTGTCGATCAGCGGCTCGAGCGCGCGCTGCAGCGAGGCGTGGTCCTGGCGCGAGTAGTCACCCATCAGGCCGATGCCGATCTGCGTGATCGCCGAACGGGTCGTCGGGCTGCTGGTGACGGCCACCGTCGGCTTCTTGGCGCGGTGCGCGGCCGTGGCCTCGTGGACCACCGTCTGGCTGGCCGACGGGCTGCCACTGAAGTCGGCGATCATGAAGTGGCTGCCGCTGATGAAGCGCTCGATGCCCTTCCAGATCGGCGTCGTGTCGCTCACGTCGTCCATGCGCACGGTGCCGATGCCCTTGGCGGCGCACACGTCGGTGATCGTGCGGTAGACGTCGTCGAAGCCGGGGTAGGGCAGCGCGACGAAGACCACGGTGCCAGGCTTGGCGCGCACGCCGGTGATGCTGGTGATCGTCTCGGCCGGCATCGCGACGGCCGCCGCCGCCGCAGCCGTGGGAGCCGCCGGGATCGGGTTGTTGCCGCCGCCACGCGCC
>JBFWQT010000560.1:0-4670 GCA_050249295.1 Planctomycetota bacterium | reverse complement strand
CGTGTAGCGCGCGTACGGCTTGCTCTCCAGCTCGACCTCCAGCTCGCGCTCGGCGCGCAGGCCGGTCAGGTCGATCGTGTGCAGCTCCCGCAGGTGCTTGCGCACCGTGAAGCAGTAGAGCAGGTCGAACGGATAGACCGCGACGGTGGCCTTCGGCACGTTGCGGCCGGTGACCTCCAGCTGCGCGGCCTCGCCGGGCTTCGCCATCACGAAGGCGGGCACGCCGAGCTCCTCGCCGGTCAGCTCGTTGAGCGCGAGCTGGGCGTCCTGCGAGTCGGAGCGAGCCATCGTGTACCACTTGACGGCGTCCGCGAGGTTGCCGTCGGCGTGGGCGAGCTGACCGAGGATCAGCGCGGCCTTGGGCCGGTTCTCCGACCAGTTCGGCGCCCACACGCTGCGGCGCTTCCACTCGTTGCGTTCGTCGGCGTTGACGAAGTACTGGTGGCGGTCCTGCGCGCCGTAGCCGCTGGGCGGCGTGGCGTAGCGGGTATCCACCAGCTTCTTCGCGTACTCGCGCGCCACGTCGTACTCACCCAGCGCGAAGCTGGTGATCGCGACGAGGTACGTGACGTTGTCGGCCAGCGGCTCGGTGGCCGGGTCGAGCGTGGCAAGCCACTGACGACCCAGGTCGCGCGCCTCGGTGTGCTTGCCGATCTGGAACAGGTGCTCGCAGATGTTCATCATCGCGAGGCGGTTCCAGTAGCCGGTCGGCTCTTCGGCAGCCAGGCGCTTCATCGCGGCGATGTAGACCGCGCTGCGCTTGTCGGCCGGGGCCGCCGCCGTCGCCATCACCGCCTGGTCGGCCATGTCGTGCGTGAGGCGCGCCATGTCCGGGTAGCGGGTCAGCATCATGCGCAACGTCTCCGCGCGCTCGGCCGGCGTGACCGACAGGTCCACCGTCTGGCGCTCGGCGTCGTACACCTGGCTCATTGCGCTGCGATACCAGGCGAGCGCCTGCATCGGCTCGGTGCCCTTCCACGCGTCGGCCGCGAGCACCGACTGGCGGATATCGAGCGCCGGGAACGAATGGCGCGACGTGGCCAGATTCACCAGCCAGTTCTTCGCTTCGGCCAGGTCGCCACGATCGAGCGACAGGATCAGCAAGCGCTGCAGCGCCTGCTCGTGGATGCTGCGCCGCAGGCCGTTGAAGGCCAGCAGCTCGCCCCACGCCTTGCGCTCGGCCGCTGCATCGTGCGAGGCCATCGCGGCCTGCGCCGTGTTGACCAGCGCCGCTGCGCGCCACGCCGGGGTGGCTTCCACGCGGCTGGTCCACTCGCTGCCCGAGAGAATCGTGAACGCGGCGTCGGCGCCGTGCGCATTGATCTCCGGGAAGTACATCATGCTGACGTTGCCCGGCAGGACGCGGTAGCGGCCCGGACGGACGGCGCGAGCACGGAAGCGGACGCTCGTCGTGCCGGCCGGCAGCTGGTCGTAGAACATCACGACCTTGCCGGGCCGGTGCTCGATGCGCTGCGGCGAGGTGCCGTTCACGCCCTGCATGGTGGAGGTGATGGGCTCGAAGCCAGCCGGGATCGGCTCTTCGATCATCACCTCGTCGCGCACCTGGGTGGACGACATCTCGATCAACACGTCGACGAAGTCGCCTTCGGCGGCGACGTCGGCGGGCGAGTTGCCCGGGTTGCGCTCGAAGACCTGGCTGGCATCCACGCCACGGGTGGCGGGAATGTAGCGGCGCGAGATGCGCAGGCCGTGGTTGCTGACCGCGGCGATCTGCTCGGCCGGGACGATGGTGCGCAGCGTGCCGTGATAGCGCGGACGGACCGTGCTGTCGCAGCTGAGCTGCACCTGGTTGTTGCCCGCCTTCAGGCCCTGCGTGCCGCGAAGCATCAGGGTGTGGTTGCGGGTGCCGTCGATCGTGCCGAGCTTGATCTCGCCGACCTTCGCGCCATTGACCGACACGAGGATCGTGCCGTCGGTGGACGTAAGGCGGCGGCCCTGCATGTAGGCGGCATAGGCCTGGACGACCATTGCCGTGTCACGCGTGGCGCGCCACTGGCCCTTGCCATTGGGGCCCTTGCTGGCTTCGAGCCACTCCACCGCGCTCTCCTGCAGCGTGGTGTCTCGCTTGGCCATGGCCAGAGCCTGCAGCGCCAGGGCCGTGGTCTCCACGTCCGAGCCGCCGTAGCTCTGCTGGGCCGCGCCGGCGGTCCAGTGGGCGGTGTTGCCGTCGCGCAGGGCCAGAGCGGCCAGTGCGTCGGCGGCCGCCTGGGCCGAGGCCATGTCGTTCAGGCGCGACCAGGCAATGCTGGCGCGCGCCACGATGTCGGCCGTGCCCTGCATGATCGCGGCCTGGTAGCGCGCGATCATCGCCTTCAGGTTGCTCGGCGGCGTCACGCTGCGACGGTCGCCGGGGGTGGCGAGCGCCATCAGCACCGACATCATCGCGCGGTCCGGAGCGGCCTCGCGGCTGTCGCGGATGTAGCGCACGAGCCAGTCGCGCGCCCGGATCAGCGCGTCGTCGGGCACCGGCAGATCCATCCGGCGCGACGTGACGAGCGCTTCGTAGCACAGCGCGGTGAGCTGCGGGTTGCGGGCACCGGTGCCCCACCAGCCCCAGCCGCCGTCCTGCGCCTGATGGCCGAGCATGCGGGCGAGCCCGTCCTCGGCAATCGCGAAGCACTCGCGGGCCAGCTTCGGATCGCGGTGCTGCAGATCGCTGATCGCCGAGAAGACGGCCAGCGCCGGGAAGAAGCGGTTGACGGTCTGCTCGATGCAGCCGTACGGGTACTCCTTCAGGTAGTCCAGCGAGTCGAGCAGCGAGTCGGCCATCGACGGCGTGACCTGCACGACCAGCACGGTGGCGTAGGGCACCGCGTTGTCGGGCAGCTGCACGATGTGGCTGGCGCGACCGTCGGCCTGCAGCGTGCCGCTGAAGCCGCTGCTGCTCGGATCGCCGAACGGCTGGATGACGATCTTGCGACGCAGCGAGTCGACGTTGCCGCCGATGCTGCCGAGCGCCATCAGATCGACTTCACCGGCCTGCTCAGCCAGCCACTGCGACGAGATCCATGCGGCCTCGCCGTTCTTCGTGTCGCGGTCGATCGTCACCGACGGAGCCGGGCCAGCGGTGACCTGGCGCAGCACGGCGATGTCCTTGACGAGCACGTTGGCACCGTCGGCGCGCTTGCCGATGATGACCTTCATCAGCTGGTCGGCGTCGGCACCGACGATCACGGCGGTCGGCGCGTCGTTGCCGGTCTGCGTGAAGGCGCCGGGGCGCACGCGCAGGTTGGCACCGAGCAGCGAGTCGAGCACGCCATCGAGGCTCAGGCCGAGCCCGGTGGCACGCGTGCGATCGACAGCGACCTCGATCACGCTCGGGCTGCCTTCGCCCGGCGTGCGACGGCGCTCCTCGCCGAGCGTGACGCTGACCTTGCCGGCCTCGCCGGTCTCGTTGACGAACTGCGCGCCGATCGCGAAGCGGTCGCCTTCGACGCACAGGCGCGGAGCATCCACTTCGCCGTAGAACGGCAGCTTCGTGGTGATCTTGCCGCGGGCTTCGCCGACGTGCGTGTCGGTGGTGATGCCGTGCGCGGTGAGGCGCCAGCTGCCGACGTTCTCGGGCAGCTTGAACGACGCGGTGGCCTTGCCGTCCTTGCCGGTGTGGATGGCGGGCAGCCAGCCAGCGGTGAGGCGGAAATCGGCGCGCGCGTTCAGCGCCTGCAGCAGGTCGATCGAGTCGGCGCGCATACCGCCACCCCCACGGGCCCGACGGTACGTGAATCCGCCCTGCCCACCGGGGCCGCCACCGCCGCCGAGGTTGCCGCCCATTCCGGTGCTGCTGTTGAACCCCGGCGCGGCGGGCGCCGGTGCCGGATCGTCAGCCGGACGGAAGTTGCGGCGCAACTCGTCGGACATCGCGTCGTTGTTCTCGCGGGCGGCTTCCATCCGCTCGGCCAGCCGGGCGCCGAGTTCCTCGGCGTCCTTGGCCATCGCCCGATCGCGCGTGCGCGAGTCGTTCATGATGTCGGGATCGATTTCCGACACCGTGCCCGGGTACTCCCAGCCCAGCGACGTGCCAGTGCGCACCGCGAGCTGACGCACGATGTTGTAGAAGGCGGCGCGGATGCTGCCGGTCTTCTCCGGTTCAAGATCGAAGATCGACTCGTCGACTGCGGCCAGCGCGACCTCGGCCTCGACCGGACGGCCGAGCGAGTCGGTCGCGACGATGCTGACCTGCACGGTCTCGCCCGGCTTGTAGTCCTGCTTGTCGGTCTTGATCTCGAGCTTCAGCAGCTTGCGCGCCGAGAGCTGGCACTCGCCGCGGAACGACCGCTCGCCGCTGATCGCGGTGACGCTGATGCGCACGTTGGGCATCCACGACGCCTCGACAGGCAGCGTCAGCGTGGTCTGGCCGCGCTCGAGCCGCAGCGTGCGCCAGTGCAGCACACGGTCGGCCTCGACGCACAGCAGCGCCGTCTGCGCCTCGATCGGCGAGAGCAACGTGAGCTTCGCCTCTTCGCCGGCGAAGTAGTCGGTGCGGTCGGCCAGCACCAGCAGGTCGGTCCGCTCGTTCTCGCCAGGGCGGATCACCTTGAACGTGGCAAGCGCCTCGACGGTCTGGCCCTCGGCATTGCGCGACTCGAAGCGAGCCACCCAGTTGCCGGCCTTGCTCATGCGTACGCGAACCTCGGCGCGACCATTCTCGC
>JBFWQT010000559.1:0-4672 GCA_050249295.1 Planctomycetota bacterium | reverse complement strand
AGTGCTTCGTCTCGATGACGAAGACGCCATAGCGCGACACGAGGATGTGGTCGATCTGAGTGGTCCGGTCTTTGAGTCGCAGCGTCACATGGTTCAGCAGGTGGTAGTCGGGCGCAGCGAAGTTGGCTCGGAGGACTTTGGAGACAAGCGCCTCGCCCCGATTCTGGAAGGATGTTGCTCGGTAGCGGCCGAGCGCATAGCCGATGGCAAGGGCCAGGAGTACGTACGCGACGGTGTTCATGTGGCGTGGATGGCCTAGACATGGCCAGCGTGGACGGGCGACAGACTAACCGCTGCGCATGGCCAAGAGGCGCCGGACGGGGGGCGACCGGCCGAAACAGGGGGTCGGAGCGCCCGCGTTTCCGTTGGCGCGAAGCGGACGAGGCCGGCAGGATGACGGTCCTGTGCGGCGGTTGGCGCCGCCGAAGGAACGGATCGGGATGAGCACTCGAAGCGAATGCGGGGTTGCGGTGATCCAGGTCGGGTACCAGATCGCGCCGGACGAATCGGGCGGCTGGGCGCTGACGCTGCGCGTCGCCGATCTTCCAGGCGGCCTGCTTGCGGACCAGCTGGGGCGCACGCTGGTGTCCGTCGTGCAGGGCTCACTCGATCCGGTCGTGGCAGCCGTGCCGGTGAACGTGGCGCACTGACGTCGAGAGCATGCGGCTCTTGAAGGTCACGACTCCTGTCGAACAATGAACTGGTCGAAGAGAACAAGGGGAGTCTGATGACGGAATCGCAGGTGATCGACGTGTTGCAGGTACTGGGGTGGATCCTCACCGTGATGGGGCAGATCCAGGTGGCGCGAAAGCGTCGCGCCGGCTTCGCGACGTGGATCGTCGCCAACATCGTGCTGATCGGTCTGTGCGTTCGCATGGGCCTGTGGTGGAGCATCGGGATGTACGCGACGAACATCGTGGTGTGCGCCTGGTCCTTCAGGTCGTGGGGGCGCGAGCAAGGCAGCAGCGCGATGCGCTCGCTGTTCGTGAACAAGCCCTTCGCCTGGTAGGCGCGCGAGCGCGGAATGGAACCCACCGAAGAACAGCGCCGCATCGTCGCGAGCCAGGCGCGGGGGCTGGTGGTGGAGGCGGGAGCAGGCGCGGCGAAGACGACGACGCTCGGCCTCTACGCCGGCGCGCGGCAGCGAACGCGGATCCTCTACCTTGCCTTCAACAAGTCGATTCAACTTGAGGCGGCGGCGCGCATGCCAGCCAACGTGACTTGCAGGACGACGCACTCGATCGCGTGGCGCAAGGCGGTCGAGTTGTTCGGCAAGGACGCGGCGCAGAGAGTCGGGAAGACCTACGGCTCCTCCGTGTCGCGGGCGTTCCGCTGCGGGCCGCTGGCCGCATCCGGCGCTCTGCAGGCGATCCAGAACTGGTGCGGCTCGCTGGACGACGAGATCACGTCGGTGCACGTGCCGGCCGAGATCGCCGAGCGGATGGCAGACCCAGGGACTGTCGTCGAACTCGCGCGCGCCACCTGGGAGCGGATGTGCCGCCGCGACGGCGGGGAATTGCGCATGCCGCATGACGGCTACCTCAAGCTCTTCCAGATGGACGGGCCGGTCCTGCGCGGCCAAGATCTGATCGGCGTGGACGAGGCGCAAGACCTCAATCTGTGCACCTACGACATTGTCCGGCGGCAGGCTGGCGGACTGCTGCTGGTGGGGGACTCAGCCCAGCAGATCTTCACGTTCCGTGGGTCGGCCAACGCGCTGGCGATGCACCCTGCGGACGAGCGGTTGCAGCTCACGCGCAGTTTTCGCTTCGGCGCCGGGATCGCACAGATGGCCAACGCATTGCTCGGACACTTCAAGCCGGAGAGCACGCTGCGCATCGTGGGCACGGGCCGCGCGCCGACGCGGCTGTCGGTGGACACCAAGAGGTCCTTCGCGGTGCTGGCCAGGACGAACGCCGTGGTCTTCGAGGAAGCGATCGCATTCCTGACGGAGAACCGGCGATACCACTTCGTCGGTGGCACCGAGGGATATCGGATGGAAAAGCTGCTCGACGCGTACTACCTGTGGTCGGGCGACAGCGGGCTGATCCGCGACCCGTACCTCCGCAGTTTCCCGGACTTCGAAGCGCTACAGCAGCTAGCCGAGGACGCCGCCGACCCCGAGCTGCGGCACCTGGTGCGCGTGATCGAGGACTACGGCAGCCGGGTGCCTGCGCTGGTCGACCAGATCAAGTCGCGCCACGTCGATCTGGAGAAGAAGGACTGGGCGACGTTCGACGGCATCTTCTTCTCGACGGCGCACAAGTCCAAGGGCCTGGAGTTCGACCAGGTCTGGCTGGCCGACGACTTCATGAAGTTCTTCGAGGACGGCCGGGAGCTCACAGCCGAGGATGTCGAGCAGGCCGACGTTAACCTGCTCTACGTCGCGCTGACGCGAGCCCGACAGTCCGTGCGGCTGTGCGAGGCATTCGACGAGTGGCTCCAGTTGCGCGGCATGCGGCCACGCTGAGGTCTTGAAGCAATGCGGCTTGATCGGAGGATGGGCTTCTCAGCCACGAAGGAATCCCGATGAGCCGAGCCCTGATCCGACATCTGCGAATGTTCTGCCAAAGCCCCGACGCCACGCCGGTGCGACACCACGACGGCATCCTGGCGGTCGCTGGCGTGCTGGAGGACGCCAATCTGGCGCGGCTGCTGCTTGTTGACATGGAACGCTTCGGGCGCAACCGCGGCGCCAGCGTGACCAATGCGATCCAGCGGGTCGCGCCGGCGGCACATCGGCTGCTAATCGGGGGCTTCGGACTCGCCCTGGTCGACACGCTGGTGGTGGAGCTCGACGGCTCCGGTGCCTTCGATCTGGTGTGCGATCTGGGCGACGGGTTGGGCATGCGTCACCAGCCACTGTTCTGCATGCACAGGAAGGCACCGGCGCGCAGCCGTGAGGCGTTCCTTTCCTGGGCAGGCGACATGGGCCGGGCGATGCTGGAGCGGGCGGAGGCCGTCGGTGCCGGACAGTGGGCCGGGGTCGAGGGCTGATGCCTTGGTGGACGCCGCAACGCCTGCGTGCAGCCGAAGCACGGCGGCGCGTGGTCGACGGATCGTGAGTGGCGGTTTGGCAGGGCTTGAAGGTGCAACGACGGATGCGATCCTGATCACATCACAGGAGGTCACATGGACTTCAGACACCCGGTCAGAACGCTGCAGTGGGCGATCATGCAGGCGGCGGAGCGCGACCTGAACGGCATGCAGGTCGATCCCGTGTCGCAGACGCTGGCGGCGAGCAACGGCAGGCCTGTGCTCTGCCGCCCGCGCGAGGCGCAGTGCGCGGTGGTGCTGTTCGAGCAGAGCTGGAAGGCAGCCGATCTGGGCATGTCGCGCGGAGCGATGGATGAGACCGTGCTCGCAGAGACCGTGATCGTCACCGGTCCGGGCGGCGACGCGTGCGTCTACGTGTCAACGCAGTTGCTCTACCACGTGAACACGCCGAACCGACGCTTCTTCCTCGACGTGGCGGCGCAGCAGATGAGGCCCAAGGGCGCCTTGCCGATGTACGAGGGGCGCGATTCGGCGGACCTCGAGGCGCTGGACTTCGAGGCTGCGGCAGCACTGGCGCGCGTGCGCGGGGCAGCTATGCACGTCGGGGCGGACGACGCTGCGCGCATCGCGCGACAGTTGGAACAGTTCGCGTCAGAGGTTAGGGAAGCTGCCGGGTGCTCGCCGTGGTGACGAAGTCGCTGCGGCCGGTGACGCGCGAGACCAGCGCGATCGTGCGGGACAAGGGGGCGCGGCCGGTGATCGTGACCGTGGTCGGCGGCGTCCTGGAGTTGCGGGCGAAGGGGCTGCGCAGCACAGAGACGCTCGACCTGGCGTGGTGCTACATGGCGGCTGTGAGGCAGCGGCTTCAGCTGCAGAAGGCAGAACGAGCCAAGGCGCGTCGGCGCAGGTAAGGAAAGGACAAGACGATGATGCGGCAAGGCCAGCGAAAGCACGACGACGCCCACAGGCCGCTCGGCGGCAAGGGCAAGCGTGCCAACCGCACCCAGGGTAGGCCGATGAACTGGGGCGCAGCGGAGGTGGTAGAGCGGCCGGCCTGCAAGGCATGCGGGCGCTTCCTGCCGCATGGCTTGTTCGGCTGCGACAAGGATCCAGCATGCAAAGACTGATCCCGCTCCTCACTGTCGCCATTGCCGCAGCAATGGGGCCTGGTGTCGCCGCAGCCGACGAGTTCGGCTTCGCGCGGAAGCTGGCGCGCGCGGCAGCCGAGGCGGCGCAGCCGATTCATGCAGCCGACGTGGTGGTGACGGGGATTTCCGACGGCGACACGGCGAAAGTCGAGCTCGCCGGAAAGTCGGTACGGCTGCGGCTCGCGCGGATCGACGCACCGGAGCACGAGCAGGCCTGGGGAAACCGGTCCGAGCAGTCGTTGCGAGAGCTGGTCTACAAGAAGCAGGTGCGCATCGAGTGGCGCGAGGTCGACCGCAACGGCAGGCCGATCGTGACGATGACGGTCGGGGGCATGGACGTCAGCACGGAGCAGGTGAGGCGCGGCATGGCGTGGGTGTATCGCGCCTACAGCATGGATCCCGAACTTCTGCGCATCGAGGCGAGTGCGCGCGAAGCGAAGCTGGGCTTGTGGGCCGACCCTGCACCTGTGCCGCCCTGGGAGTGGAGGCGCTTGAAACGGGAAGGCGAGTTGGTGAAATAGCTGAGG
>JBFWQT010000558.1:0-4678 GCA_050249295.1 Planctomycetota bacterium | reverse complement strand
CCCAGAACCAGACACCGGGGGCTTACACCCCCGGCTCGCCCGGAATCACGTCGCGCGCGATGCACCACCCGCGCCTCGCCTCACTCACTACGCCGGGCACCGCGTGGTGCGTGCGCCGGCATCGCCTGACCGCTACACTCATCAACACCGTGCACCGCGCTCAACACCGCTGAACGTCGTGACCGAACCGGACCCGCAGCCCCGTCCACGCAAGCCCGTCCGCCGGGTGACCGGCCGCATGCCCTCCGTGCCGCCACCGCAGGCGCCGCGCAGCGAGGCCGCGGCCGAGGCCGACGCGCTGCCGATCCCGGATCACGACTTCGCGGCCGACTTCGGATCCGCGCCGACCGAGCTGGCTTTCCAGGCGCCGCCGCCGCAGCAAGCGCCGACCGCGCCGACGATGCCGGCCCACCGGCCGCCGCTCGAGCGCACGCGCATGGACACCACAGCGGGCGGCGGCGACTCCGGCCGCATGCGCACCGCCACGCGCACGCAGATCTCCGAACGCAGCACCGGCGTCGGCATCGGGCCCGGCAGCGGCACGGGGCGAGCCGAGAACGCGCTCGTCGTGTTGCGCAGCGGCAAGTTCCGCATCCAGGCGCCGCCGCTCGGCGAAGGTGGCGCGGGCATCGTCAAGCCGGCGCGCGACCTCTCGCTGCGTCGCGACCTGGCCGTCAAGACGATGCGCCACCCCGAAGACGCGCACGCCCGGCTGCGCTTCATCGACGAGGCGCAGATCACCGGCCAGCTGCAGCATCCCAACATCGTGCCGGTCTACGAGCTCGCGCTCGACGAAGCCGGCGCGCCGTTCATTGCGATGAAGCGCGTGGCCGGCAAGAACCTGCGCGACGTGATCCGCGAGCTGCACGCCGAGAGCGTCGGCCTGCGGCCCGACCCGGCGCGATCCGCGCGCGAGGAGCGACAGCTGCTCGAGATCTTCCTCAAGATCTGCGACGGCATGGCCTACGCGCACAGCCGCAAGATCCTGCACCGCGACCTCAAGCCGCAGAACATCATGGTCGGCGAGTTCGGCGAGGTGCTGGTGATGGACTGGGGCCTGGCCCGGCCGTTCGGCTCGGTCGAGGCGCAGATGGCGTTCGCGAAGAAGGCCGTGACGTCCGACCGCCGGCTCGCCGAGATGGAACTGACCACCGACGACGGCGTGGTGGTCGGCACGATTCCGTACATGCCGCCGGAGCAGGCCGAGGGCCGGATGACCGAGCTCGACATGACGGCTGACGTCTACTCGCTCGGCGCGATCCTCTACACGATGCTCACCGGCGTGCCGCCGTTTGCCGGCAACAATCCGGAAGACGTTCGCCGCCAGGTGGTGGAGGGCCGACTGGTGCCGCCGTCGCAGCGCGCGCCGCATCGCCGCATTCCGGCCGAGCTGGAGGCGGTGGTGCTGACCGCGATGCACCGCTCGCGCCGGCACCGCTACGCCACCGTGATCGAACTGCGCACCGACATCGAGCACTACATGGAAGGCCGCGCGCTGGAAGCCGTGGACTACACGCGCTGGCAGCTGCTGATGAAGTGGGCGGGCCGGCATCGCACGGCGGTGCTCGGCGCGGCCGCGACGTTCCTCGCGGTGGTGGCCGGGCTCGTCGGCTTCGTGTTCATGCAGCAGGCGCAACAGGCCGAGCGCCAGCGTGCCGCCGAGGCCGAGCTGAAAAGCGAGCGCGAGGAGGCCGGGCGCAAGCAGGCCGAGCAGGCGGCGCGCGACGCGAAGCTGCGCGAGCTGGTTGCCAACGGCGAGATGAACGCGCTGCGCGAGACGCTCGGCCTGCGCCTGCAGTTCGAGCGCGACTCGCTGGCCGACGGGTTCATCGACAAGCTCGTGACGATCCGCGAGACCGGCGGCTCGCACCAGGAGATGCTGCGCCGCATCGGCCGCGAGAACCTCGAGCGCTACGCCAGCGTGTTCGAGCGCAACATCACGGCGAGCGACGAGCTGAAGGTGACGACGCGCGCCGACGACTACGCGTGCCTCGGGCTGATCCGCCACATCCAGGGCGACGCGGCCGGCGCGCTGCCGCTGTATTCGCGCGCGATCGAGCTCGAGCCCGACCAGGCGCGGTACTTCGAGTGGCGCAGCGACGCGAAGTTTGACTCGGGCGACACCAACGGCGCGCTGGCCGACTGCGATCGCGCGGTGACGACGGAGCCCTCGCGCGCCCGCGTGTGGCTGACCCGCGGCATGCTGCGCACGAAGCTGCAGATGCTGCCCGGCGCCGAGAACGACTTCCGCCAGGCGATCGAACTCGACCCGGACGACCCCGACCCGCTGGGCTGGCTCGGCCAGGTGCGTCGCATGCGCGGCGATTCGCAGGAGTGCCTGGAGCTGGCCGAGAAGGCGCTGCGGATGCGGCCCGACCACGGCCTCGGCCTGCTCGCACGGGCCTGCGCGCGCGGCGACCTCGGCGACCAGGCCGGCTGCATGCGCGACCTCGATCGCATCATCCAGCTCGACGACCAGAACCTCGTCGCCTGGAACAACCGCGCGCTGTGCCGCTACCGCGCCAACAACAGGGCCGGCGCGATCTCCGACATGGACGCCGTGATCCGCCTCGACCCGACCAACGCCAACGCGTACGCCACCCGCGCGCAGTGGCGGGCCGAAAGCGGCCTGCAGACCGATGCGCTGGCCGATTGCGATGCCGCGCTCAAGCTGCAGCCCGACAAGGTCGAGGCGCTCGCGCTGCGCGCCGTGCTGCGCTACCAGACCCGCGACCTGCGCGGCGCGATGGTCGACGTCGATCGCGGCCTGCAGCTGATGCCCGGCAACCTCGACCTGATCACCAATCGCGGCGCGATCTACATGGCGATGGGCGAGTACTCGCGCGCGGTCAGCGACTTCGACCAGGTGCTTTCGGCGCAGCCCGACTGGAGCGACGTGCGCAGCTATCGCGCGCGCGCCCGGGCCGGCAACGGCGACAACACCGGCGCGCTGGCCGACGCCAACACCGCGATGCAGCAGAACCCGAACGACATGCTCGCGCGCGTGATCATCGGCATCGTGCTGGTGCGCGACAACCAGTTTGCGAACGGCGCCGGCCTGCTGCAGCAGGGCATGCCCGGCAACCCCGATGTGTGGGAAGGCTGGGAAGCGATGGGCATTGCCGCGGCGAAGCTCGACCAGCGGCCGTCGGCCGAGGTGGCGTTCAAGCGCGCGCTCGACGGGGTGCCGGCGTCGCATCGCGATGCGCTGCTGGAATCGCGCCGTCGCGCACTGGGCAACTGACTCACAGGATTGCCCGATGCGATTGCAGACCAAGGTGCTGGTGGTGGCCATCGCGCTGGCGGTGGTGGTCAGCGGTGCGATGCTCGCGCTGATCAACTACCAGCTCGATCAGCACGTGCAGTCGCTGGAGGGCACGCTCGCGCGCGAGGCGTACGTGCGCGCGCGACTGCTGATCAACGCGCGACTGGCCGAGGTGCAGCGCGCCGCGATGCGGCTGGCCACCGGCGCGGCGGCGCGGTTGCTCGAGCAGGGCGACAACACGCTGCCGGCCGCCGGCAAGCTCGCGGCCGACGACCTGCACCTGCTCGTGGTCGCGCGCATCGTCAAGGGCGGCAAGCTCGAGCTGCTGCACGTCGTGGCGCACACACCGCAGGGCGGCGACGTCGAGCCCGGCGCGCTCGTCGCGTGGCAGCAACCGCTCGACCTGCTCAACTTCGGCCGCGCGCCGCGCAGCGGGCTGGCGATCGGCCCGGCCGGTGCGATCGAACTCGCGTCGGTGCCGGTGATCGTGGCGCGCAACGGCGCAAGCGACACGCGCCCGGCCGTGTCGGCCGACGACCCGGGGCACGTCGTCGCGGGCAGCCTGCTGGTCGGCCGCCTCGTGCAGGCCAACGGGCATTCGGCGTGGGAGCGCGCGCTCGGCCAGACCGTGCTGCTCTCGCCGACGCAACCGCCCGACGAGCACGCCGCGACCGCGACCGACGACGACCCGCTGCTGCGCATCGTCGAAGCCGAGACGATTGCGGCCGGCGCGCCGGTGCAGGACATCCGCGCGCAGCCGTCGCTGTGGCTCGAAACCCGGACGCGACGCAGCGTGTTCATCAGCGGCCAGGCATCCAACGCCGGCGCGATGGTCGGCCTGGTGTTCGGCGGCCTGGTGCTGACGATGTCGTTCATCGGCGTGCTGCGCATGCTGGTGTTGCGTCGCCTCTCGCGGCTCGCGCGCGCGGCTGCGCAGGTGCGACACGCCGGCGACCTCGTCCGCCGCATCGACGACGACTCGACCGACGAGGTCGGCCAGCTGGTGCGCGCCTTCAACACCATGCTCGACCGGCTCGACGAGCAGGCCGAGCAGGCGCGCGGCACGAACCGCGAGCTGGTCACCGCGCTGCAGGCGCGCGACGAGCTGCTGCACACGCTCTCGCACGAGCTGCGCACGCCGCTCGCCACGATCCGCGGTTTCGCCGAGCGGCTGCAGTCGATGACCGGCAGCGGACCCGCGGCGACCGGCGGCCCCGCGCCGAAAGAGATCGAGCGCGCGGTCGATCACCTTCTCGGGCTGATCAACGACCTGCTCGACCTGGCGCGCGCGCGTGCCGGCCGGCTCGAAGTGACGCTCGGCCCGGTCGACATCATGGATGCGCTCGACGACGTGATGGCGATGCTGCGCGTGCAGGCCGAAGCGCGCGGCCTGTCGCTGGAGGCGCTCACCGA
>JBFWQT010000557.1:0-4678 GCA_050249295.1 Planctomycetota bacterium | reverse complement strand
CCGGCGAGCAGGCCGTCAGCAGCAGCCACAGGAACGTCGCCACCAGAAGGTAGAACGCGCGCATCATGACTCAAAGGCTCGAGAAGTCTGGACAGTGAATGGACCGTCGCCTGGCCGTGCCAGATTCCCTGCTGTGCTCGCGCCGGCGAACCGGCCGTCGTGCATCACGTCCATGCGGTCGGCCAGTTCGGTGGCGACCGTGGCATCGCGCGTGAGCAGCAAGACGGCGCAACCGGACGACGCACGCACGCGGCGGATCGAGTCGATCATCTCGTCGCGGTCGAGCGCGTCGTCGAGGTGGCGCGTCGGGTCGTCGAGCACGAGCAGCGCCGGCGAGCACACCACGGCCGAGGCGAGCGCGGCGCGCGCGAGGTCAAGCGACGAGTGCTGGTGCGCATGACCCTGCGCGAGCTCGTCGGGCCGTGACACGCCGACCCGCCGCATGGCCTCCACGGCCGACGCGAGGGCCTCGCGGTCGGTCAGCCCGTGATGCACGGCGAGCGACTGGCCGACCTGCGGTCCGACCGGGTCGAGCGGGTTGAACATCTCGCGCGGGTTGCTCGCCACGTAGCCGACGTGCTGGCCGCGCATGTGACGCAACTCGTCGTCGGGCACGCGCAACAGGTCACGGCCGAGGAAGATCAGCTGGCCGGTGGCGGTGGCGCCGGGCGGCAGCAGGCGCAGCACGGCATGCGCGAGCAGCGACTTGCCGCAGCCGGAGGCGCCGAGGATCGACAGCGTGCGACCGCGCCGGATGCGGAACGAGAGCTCGCGCACCGCGGCCGCCGCGCGCGGGGCCGGACAGATCGTGAGGTCGAGTGCCTCGAGCAGGATGTCCGGCTGGGCGGTGCTCATGCAGGGAACTCGCCGACCAGCTCGTTGACGAGGCCGTCGCGCAGCTGTTCGTTGGTGCTGCCGGCCAGGCTGGTGAAGCGCGCGTCACGCCACATGCGCTCGACCGGATACTCGCGCGAGTAACCGTTGCCGCCGAACACCTGGATCGCGTCGAACGTGCTCTGCACCGCAGCCTCCGACGCGACGATCTTGGCGATGCGCGCCTCGCGCGCGAACGGACGGCCGGCGTCGGCCAGGCGAGCGGCGTGCACCAGCAGGTGTCGGGCCGCCTCGCTGCGCGTCGCAATCGCGGCCACGCGATCGGCCACGGCCGCGAACTTCACGATCGGCGTGTCGAACTGCTTGCGCGCCTTGCAGTATTCGGTGGCCTGATCGAGCGCGGCCCGGCCGAGACCCAGCGCGATCGCGGCCAGCGCCAGGCGCGGCACGTCCAGCGCCGCCTCCACCGCCACCGCATCAGTCGAGAGGCACGCGCTGGCCGGCAGCTTCACGCCCCTGAACGCCACGTGGCGCATGTCGGCGGCGCGCATGCCCAGCGTCGCGAGCCGGTCGGAGCGGTCCACGCCGGCCGTCGTGGTGTCGAGCACGAACGCGGCGAGCGGGCCGTCAGCGGCGCCCTGGTGGGCGATCGCGACGAGCTTGCCAGCCTCGCCCGCGTTCACGACCTGGATCTTCGTGCCGTTGAGCACCCAGTTGTCGCCGTCGCGGGTCGCCACCAGCGGACCGCCGTCGATGCCGGTGCCCGCCACCGGATCGGCCACCGCCAGCGCGCCGAGCACCTCGCCACTGCAGATCGCGGGCAGGTGCGCCTGCTTCTGCTCATCGTTGCCGAGCGCGAAGATCGGCCAGCCGCAGTTGGCAATGTGCGCACCGATGGTGAGCGCCGTGCTGCCGCAGGCATGCGCGAGCTCCTCCAGCGCGATCATCAGCGAGAGCACATCGCCGTCCGCACCGCCGACCGCCTCGGGGAAGGCCACGCCGAGCATGCCCAGCTCGGCCAGCGCCGCCAGCGGCTCCGCCGGGAACTGCTGCTTCTCGTCGCGTTCGTGCGCAGAGCCGCGCAACTGGTCCGCCGCGAACTCGCGCACGGTGTCGCGGATCATCTCCTGTTCGTCGGTCAGGTCGAGATGGGTGCGCAACGCATCGGCCATGTGAAGGATGCTCCGGGCAGCGTAGAGCGGGGTGCGGTGGTCTGGTCGGCGGCCGACTATACCAATCCGGCGCGGCGGCGGGCACCCGCGCGGCGGTGGTCGGCGCCTGCGGATGCGCGCTGGCGCACGGCCCCTCCGAAGGAGCAGACTCCGGGGCATGGAAATGCAACCGCTGTTCAGCGAGAATCCCCCGGCGGTACAAGCCGATAGTTCCATCAACGCACGAATGCCGCTCGCGCGCGGCCGCCGCGAATGCCCAACCAGCCATCCATGGCCGACGGATCCGGGGTCGCCCACCTGGTTGCGATTGTCGAGAGCGACCCGGCCGCGTGCCAACACCTCGACACGCTGCTGCGCGCCGACGGTTACACCACGCGCACCTTCAGCGACGGCGCCGGCCTGCTCAAGGCGTTGCCGGCCCTGGTGCCCGCCGCGGTGTGCATGGACTTCGACGCGGCTGCCGGCTCTGGCGACGACGCCCGCGACACGGGCCAGGGCAACGGCAACGGCGGCATGGACCTGCTGCAGCGCATCCGCCGCACGCTTCCGTGGCTGCCGGTGCTGGTCGTCACCGACGATGCCGAGCCCGACCGCGTAGTCGAGGCGATCCGCGAGGGCGCGTACGACTTCCTGCAACGGCCGATCTCGGCGCCCAAGCTCGCCGCCAGCATGCGCAACGCCGTCGAGCGCTCGGCCATGGCGCGCCGCCTCGGCCAGCTCGAACGCGAGGCCGAGGGCAACTACCCCGGCCTGATCGGCGGTTCCACGCCGATGCGCGAGATGTTCCGCCAGATGGATCGCGTCGCCGACAGCGATGTCACCGTGCTGATCCGCGGCGAGAGCGGCACCGGCAAGGAGCTCGTCGCGCGCGCCGTGCACGAATGCAGCCCGCGCCACGATGGCCCGTTCGTGCCGCTCAACTGCGCCGCGATTCCCGAGGGGCTGATCGAGTCGGAGCTGTTCGGCCACGAGAAGGGCGCGTTCACCGGCGCCAACGAGAAGCACACCGGCCGCTTCGCCGAGGCCAGCAACGGCACGTTGTTCCTCGACGAGATCGCCGAGCTCGCGTTGCCGGTGCAGGCCAAGCTGCTGCGCGTACTGCAGGAGCGCACGTTCCGCCCGGTCGGCGGCTCGAAGGAGCAGCAGTCCGATTTCCGCCTGATCGCCGCGAGCCACAAGGACCTGGCGCGCGAGGTGCGCAAGGGCCGCTTCCGTGAGGACCTGTTCTTCCGCGTGGCCGTGTTCGAGTTGCGCGTGCCGTCGCTGCGCGATCGTGACGACGACATCCTGCTGCTGGCCGAGCACTTCGTGGAGCTGTACTCCGGCGAGCGCGCGAAGGTGGCCGGGCTGCCGATGATCGAGCCCGACGCGGCCGACGCGCTGCTGTCGCACGAGTGGCCGGGCAACGTGCGCGAGTTGCAGAACGCGATCCAGCACGCGTTGCTGGTGTGCGATCGCAAGTCGATCCGCGCGCGCGACCTGCCGCCGCGCATCCTCGAAGGTGCGCCGGCCGACACGGTCGCGCCACGCGCCGCGCCGACTGCGCCGACTGCGCCGACCGCCGAGATGGACCCGCGCGAGATCACGCGCATGACCACCGCCACGCGTCGCATGCGCCTCCTGCTGCCCGGCGAGAACGAGCCCGTGGTGCCGCTCGCCGAGCTGGAGCGTCGCGCGATTGCCCACGCGCTGCGCCGCACCGACGGCAACGTGCCCGAAGCCGGCCGCCTGCTCGGCATCGGCCGCAGCACGCTCTACCGCAAGGTGAAAGAGTACGGCCTCGGCTGATTCGATTTGCGCGAGGGCGACCGCACGCCCCGTCGGCGCATCGTCGGCGGCGACGACACGGCGGTCGGCGGTGCATGACGCAGACTCAACTCGTCGACCGGTCATGCGACGGCCTCGGGGTTGCTCGCATCGCCCACCACCGGCGCATCAGCGTCGGCCGCGAAGGCCGATTCCACCGGCTCGGCCGGGCCGAATGGGTTCGTTCTATGGCTGCCGGATTCGTCGGCCGCGCCGGTCTCGCCGGTCTCGTCAAAGTGGTCGGTGCCGAAGAACTCCTGCAGTCGAGCGAGGTCATCGGGGTTCGCGTTGGCGGTATCGGCGGAGTCGGCGCGCATGCCGGCCAGGCGCTCACGGCGCGAGCACATCCAGGTGTAGAGCGTCATCGCCGCCACGTTCTCGGTGGTGAACTTGTAGCCGCGGCTGGTCATCGCCTCGCAGTCCGCGCGGAACTCGTCGCGCTTGATGCGTGCACGCTGCACACGATTGAGCGTGGCATGGCAGCGATGGAACTCGCGGTCAGTGATCGTGCGGTAGCGGAACAGCAGGTCGAACAGCTTCTCGTTGAACGTCCCGGCCGTCGCGTCGATCGAGAGCACACACTGCAGCTCGATCACCTCGATGCGCCGGCGCTTCCAGGCGCACTGGATGATGCGGTCGACGAGTTCCTCCTCATGTGCGCCGGCCGGGTCGAGCTCGACGCGCATCTGGTGACGCAACTCGTCGAACTGCAGGCCGTTCTCGTCGGGCCCGACGGCGATGTGCGCGGCAAGGCCGTGTTTCCAGCTGTTGAGGCGCGACTTCTGCTTGCCAGCGTCGGTGCGCGGCCCGGTCGACTTCGCGGCGTTGCGGCGGTTGGCTTCGATCTGCTTGGTGGAGGTGGTCAT
>JBFWQT010000556.1:0-4718 GCA_050249295.1 Planctomycetota bacterium | reverse complement strand
GCCGCGCCAACGGCTGGATTCACCCGCGCCTGATCGACCTGATTGGCCTGGCCGACGGCGACACGCTGCACTCGATCACCGATGCCGAGTACGCCGTGACGCGTTCGTTGATGAGCCCGCGGCTGGAGTCTCGCGCCGCCCGCAAGCGGTTCCTGAGTGAGCTCCGCGAGGCGATTCCCGACTGGGAGGACTGCGGCGACCCGGATGTGGGTGACGACGCCGAGGTGGTGGCCGAGATCCGCGAGTTCTGTCGCGAGCACGGCGTCAGCAGCCTGGCCACCGACCCGCGCGCGGCGCTGCGCCATTCGCCGCAGTGTATGCCGCACAGTGGCGTTCGTCTGCCGCACGCCGAACTCGACTCCGATCACGCGCCGATGCGGCTGCGCGTGGTGCAGGCCGGTCTGGATGTGGAGACCAATCGCGCCCCGCAGCGCCGTCAGCGGGTGAAGGCGAACAGCGACGACGACGATCAGGCGCTGGACGCCGTGATCGGGATCGCGCAGCGGCATGGGTTCACGGGCAACGCCGAGGACATCGTGCAGCAGATGGACGCGCTGGAGGCCGGCCGTCGCATGGCGTTCGCGTGGAGTACCGAGCACCATTTGCGCATGCCGCTGCCCGGCACCGTGGAGGGCGAGGTCGCGTTCGCCTCGGCGTGGGTGTTCTTCGCCGACGCGCTGGACGACCTGCTGGAGGCCGCCAACGCTGACGACGCGCGCATCGACACCGCCGTGATCGGCCACTTCCGCCGTGGCTTCTTCGACCCGGAGAACGGCCTGGTGCTGGCGCGGCTGGAGGAGTGCCTGTTCGGCGTCGACAGGTCCGGCTACACGGTCCGCTTCTCGCCCGCGTTCGACGGCGACATGCTGGTGATGCTGGACCCGGTCACTGATCCGGACGCCTCCGCCGCGCTGTTCACCTGCTCCGAATACGTCCGCCACAACGACGGCATCGTGTGGTTTGCGATTGCCGACGCGCCCGGCTTCCCGACTGACGGCGTGGAGATCACGCACCCGGCTGTTGACCCCGGCAGTGATATGCCGGCGCTGGTGGCGCTGGACGAGGCGCACCGACGGTGGCCCGAGTTGTTCCACTCCGTGCCGGACAGCGACGCGGCCTGAGCGGCACCGGTGTAGGATGTCCACTTCTCGTACTCATTGATGCCGACCATGACACGACCACCATCACCCATCGGATTGGCACTGGCCGCGGCCGTGCAGAAGCTGCGCGACGCCGTCGGGCCGACGACGCGCATCGCGGTGATCGCGCCCTCCACCGTCAACGGCGTGTTGGCGCGCCGCGAGCTGGCGCTGGCCACGCCGTTCATCGGCGTGGACTTCATCACACCGGACATCCTGCACGGCGAGCTGGGTCGCGCGGTGCTGCGCCGCCGCGGTCTGGTGCAGGAGCCGGGCGCGTGGATGCGCACGACGCTGGCGGCGGCACTGGCCGACGAGAAGCTTGCGCTGCCGGGCGGGTACGAGAAGGTGATGCGCGATCCCGGCTGGTTGCCGGCGTTGGTGCGCACGATCAGCACGCTGGAGGCGACCGGGCTGACGTCGGCCGACCTCGCGAAGGTGAAGGTCGAGGGCGGGCTGTCGGAACGGGCGCGCGCGATCGGCCAGTTGATGGAGATGGTGGAGGCCGCACGCGGCCGAGAGAAGATCGCGTCGCGACAGGATCTTGCGGCCGCCGCGCGTGAGGCGATCGAGAAGGACCGTCCGGTGCCGCTGAACTCGGCGCAGGCGGCAATCCTGCTGGGTGATGCGCGCGGCAGCCGCCTGACCCACGAGACGCTGCGCGCGTGGTTGGAGAAGCGCAAGGTGGTGCGCATTGATCTCCCCGGCGTGTCGGCCCTGCCGCCGGCAGATCACGGACTGCTGGCCGCAGCACCGCCGGACACCGAAGTCGTGGCGGTTCAGCCGCCGAAGCCGGCTCCCACGGTCCACTTCGTGCGCACGCCGGACCCGGTGCGCGAATGCACCGAGGCCGTTCGTGAAGCGCAGGCGGCGATCCTTGCCGGCACGCCGATCGACCGGGTCGCGATCGTCATTCCCGACCCGACCGAGTCGGTTGCGCTCGGCGAGGCGCTGGAGCGGGCTCGCATCCCGGCGACGTGGCAGACCGGGCCGCCGTTGCTAGACACGGCCGCGGCCCGCTTCCTGCTGATGCTGATCGACCTGGAACTGGGCGAGAACTCGGTCGCGCACTGGTACGAGTTGCTGCGCCAACGTTCGCTCCGTCTGGTCGGTCAGATCGGCAAGGAGGCCACGCAAGGTCGCGGGAGCTGGCGCCGTATTCTGGCTCAGTGCGGCGCCTACCGCGGCACTGGCAACATCCTGCGCGCGCTGGAAGCCACCCGCGACGCCTGCGTGCGCGACGCCTTTGACGACGAAACGCGGTGGTTGCGCCGACTCAACGCCATCCGCCACCTGATCGCCGCGATCACCGCCGTGCGCGACGACCTCGCCGCCATCGGTGACGAGCCACGCCCTGTGGGCCAGTGGGCGCGTGAGTTCTCCGCACGGTTGAAACGCTGGTGGGCGCCGTTCCCCGATCAGTTCGCGCTGGCCGGCACGCTCGACGAGTGGGGTCGTTCACCGGCTGGCCCGGCGATTACGCTCAGCGAGATGCGCGCCACGCTGGCGGAGGGGCTGCGCGGCATCGAGTACCTGCGCGGCTCGATGAACGACCCTTCGATCCGCGTGCTCTCGCCGATGCAGGTGCTGGGCGGCTCATTCGATGTCGTCATCGCCACCGGCCTGACGCAGGGCCACTTCCCGGCCGACCCGTCCGAGGACCCCATGCTGGCCGACACGATGGTGGATGCGCTAAACGCCGCCACCGGCGCCGGCCTGTTCCACTCGCGTGATCGCGTGGCGCTGGAGCGTCGCCGCTTCGCCTCACTGCAGAGCGGCGTCGCCCGCAGTCTGTGGCTCAGCGTGCCCCGCGTCGAGATGCTGGAAGGCCGCGAACTTATCCCCGGCTCGTTGGTGTTGGCACTCGCATCTGAACAAAAGGGCGAGCGCGTCGGCACCCAGGCGTTTAACAGCCTCTGCCGCAACGAAGGGCGCCGCAGTCGCCCGTGGCCCGACGACCCGCAACGCGCGATCGGCTCGCTGGAGTACCGACTCGCCCGTCTGCACGCACAGGAGGACGACACCGCCCGCCGCGACTCCCTGATCGGCACTCTGGCCCACCCGTGGTCCAGCCGGTTGGTGGCGACCCTGCATGCCCGGGGCCGGATTGACCGCGGCGAGCGGCACGACGACCTGCGGCCGTTCGCCGGATTTGTCCCCGCCAACGTGTTCCCATGCAAGGGACTGGATGGCGAGCCGTTGCCGACGCATGTGCTGGCGCAATTGATCACTGAACCGGAGGAGTTCCTGCTGTTGCGCATGCTCGGCGCGTGGCGGGCGCCACGGCTCTATGAAACGTGGTACCCCCGCCTCGACAAGTACGTGCGCAAGTCGCTGCTCAAGCAGTGTCGCGAGGCATTGCAGGGCCCCGGCAATCTGGTGGAGCGCCTGACCACCATGTTCCGCACTCAGCTTGGCGACGCTCTGGCGCGTGCCGGCGAAGGCGACGAGCGACTCAAAGCGCGAGTCGAGGAACTGGCCGAGCGCAGCATCGAAGAACTGAACCGCGCGCGGCCATTCACGGCACCCCTACCCGAGTTGACCGACGCGCCGCTGGGAGAGGGGCCGTGGCACGTATGCGATGCCAACGGCCGCCGCAACGGCCTGCACGTGCAATGGCTGGACGAGTACGCGGCGAAGAACATGACGCAGAAGACTCCCCAGGCCTGCCTGGGAACCAAGGATGGGAGTCGTGCGCTGGCCGCAACGATCGAACTTGCAGCGCGAGCGGACGGGACGACCGAGAAGATGCACTGGCTGGCCCTGGTGAAGGACTCCAGGGAGGCGGATGCGGCACCAATGCTGGATGCGATGCGCACGCTGGTGAAGACGGCAACCACTGCGGCAAACACCGGCTGGTACCCGGCGAGCCGGCCCGAAGCGGAAGACCTGGCGGCCTGGAGCGGCATCGGCAACGGCAACGGGAGGAACAAATGAACCACCCCATCGACCACGAAATCCGCCAGCAGGTGATGACCGACCTCGGCGCGTCGATCGCGCTGTCCGCCGGCGCCGGTTCCGGCAAGACCACTGTGCTGAGCCAGCGCACCGTGAACCTGCTGGAGTCCGGAGTCGATCCCTCGAAGGTGGCGGCGATCACGTTCACCGAGAAGGCTGCCGGCGAGTTGCAGACGCGAGTCCGTGAGGGGCTGGAGCAGCGACACGAGACGGCGAAGGGCGAGACGAAAGCCCGCCTCGCTGATGCGCTGGACCGGTTTCACGAGGTCACGATCTCGACCATCCACTCGTTCTGCCGCGGACTGCTGGCGGCCGAACCGCTGGAGTCGCAATGGGCGCCGGGCACCGATGTGGTCGAGAGCGACCGGTCGGGCCTGTCGGACGCGGTCACGCAGTGGGAGTACGCGATCCGCGCCCGTGACCACCGCCTCGGAGTGCTGTTCGACGTGTTGCTGCCACCGAAGTCGCGCAACGAGGGAATCGACGACCTGCTGAACAACCGCGATCTGAACCCGGTGACTGCCGGCGCCGATCTGGACTGGAACGAGGCGCACGAGGAACTGCGCGAGATCTACGAGGAAATCCTCGAGGCCCGGAAGGCTTGCCTGAGCCCGGATGAGT
>JBFWQT010000555.1:0-4727 GCA_050249295.1 Planctomycetota bacterium | reverse complement strand
GGCTTGCAGGCGTGACCCCAACGGGGCCCGACTCGCTTGCGCTCGCGGCTCTTGTTTTACGCCATCGGGCTTACACCCCCGGCTCGCCTGGAACAGGCATTCGCGGACAGCCACTCCCGGTCGCGGCTCTCAACCGGATCGGTCGCCACCGAACCGAAATCAATCACTGCATCGCCGGCGCGAGTTGCTGCATCAGCTCGCGGAACTGCGGCAGCGTCAGCGCCTGCGGGCCATCGCTGAGCGCGCGATCGGGCTCGGGGTGGATCTCCACGATCAGCGCGTGCGCGCCCACGGCCAACGCCGCGGCAGTCAACGCCGGGATCGGCTCGCGATGCCCGGCCGCGTGGCTCGGATCGACCATCACCGGCAGGTGCGTGCGCGACTGCATCACCGGCACCGCGCTGAGATCCAGCGTCGACCGCGTGGCCGTCTCGAACGTGCGGATGCCGCGCTCGCAGAGCACCACCTGACGATTGCCCTGCGCGAGGATGTACTCGGCGGCGTGCAGCCACTCGTCGAGCGTGGCGACCATGCCGCGCTTGAGCAATACCGGCCGGTCGGTGCGGCCCACCGCTTTCAGCAGCGCGAAGTTCTGCATGTTGCGCGCGCCGATCTGCAGCATGTCGGCCGAGGCCGCGACGGCCTCCACGTGGTCGCTGTCGAGCACCTCGGTGACCACCGGCAGGCCGTACTCGCGACCGGCCTCGACCAGCAGACGCAGGCCATCCAGGCCAAGACCCTGGAACGCGTACGGCGACGTGCGCGGCTTGAAGCAACCGCCGCGCAGGATTCTCGCGCCGGCCTCCTTCACCGCGCGAGCGCAGGCCAGCACCTGCTCCTCGCTCTCCACGCTGCACGGCCCGGCGATCATCACCGGCGCGCAGCCGGCACCGATCGGAACCGACACCGACTCGCCGGAGCCGACGTGCACGATGGTGTTGCCGCGATCCGGCCGGCGCGACGCGAGCTTCGGTCCGTCGCTGCCGGGTCCGCCGGGTGCAACGGATGCCATCGTCGTCAGGCTCACCGGCGCGACCACCCGCGTTCGCTCGTCGCGCCCCGGCGCCGGCAGCGACGCGAAGCTGCGGGTCGTCGGGTAGCAGCCGAGCACACGCAGCCGGGTGACGCGCGAGCCAAGCGCATCGAGCGCAGCTTGCGTGCCAGCGTCGCCGATGTGCCCCTCGACGTCGGCGTGGAATGCGTACTGGCCGGGCGTGCGACGGCGCGGCCGCGACGCGATGCGCGACAGGTTGAGGCCGCGCGACGCGAACTCCTGCAGGCATGCGGCCAGCGCGCCGCACGCGTCGTGCACCGCGAACACCAGCGTCGTGCGGCACGGAACGTTCAGCGGCGGCAGCGGCACGGCGTCGCGCGAGACGAGCACGAAGCGCGTCGCGTTGCCGCCGGCGTCGGCGATACCGCGCTGCAACACCTGGAGGCCATGATGCGCCGCGGCCGCTTCGCTGGCGATCGCCGCGGCCGCAGGGTCGCCGTCGGATGCGACCTGCGCGACGGCCAGCGCGGTGTCGACGTGCGGCTCGACCGCCCAGCGCGCGCGCTGCGACAGCCAGTTGCGGCACTGCGAGAGCGCCTGCGGATGCGAGCGCACCACGCGGATCGTGTCGAGCGACGCGCCCGGCAGGCCGATCAGGCAGTGCTCGACCGGCAGCACCTCTTCGCCGACGATCGGCAGTTCGCTCTCATCGAGCAGGTCGAGCACCTCGTCGATCGCGCCGGCGACGTTGTTCTCCACCGGAAGGATCGCCAGGTCAGCGCGTCGCTCACGCACCGCGGCCAGGCACGCGGCGAAGGTCGGGCAGCCGAGCGTGGTGATCGGCCGATCGAGCGTGGCGGTGTGTGCGCGCGCGGCGAGCTGGCTCCAGGCGCCCTCGCCACCCTGGTACGCGATGACCAGCGGCGCGGCCGTGGTGGCGGCGGTGGCGGCCGGCGGTGTGGTGGTGAGCTGCCGCGATTGCTGGCGCACCGAGTGGTCGATGATCCGGCGGAACACCTGCTCGACGTAGTGCGGATTCATGCCGGCGTCGCTCGCGCGTCGCGTGAGCCGATCGAGCAGCTCGCGCTCGCGGTCGGGGTCGCGCACCGGCCGGGCGTCGCTCGCCTTGCTCGCGGCAATGCCGGTGATCACGGCGTCGCGATCGGCGAGCGCGGCGAGGATCGTGGTGTCGATGCGGTCGAGTTGTTCGCGCAGGGCGCCGAGCGGTTTGTGTTCAGGGTTGGTCTGCATGGTGGTCGACTCCGGTGTGGGGTTGCGGCGTGTGGGTGGCGGTCTCGGTGTGGAGGCGGCGGTATCGCGCAAAGAACATGGCGGTCTCCTGTGGTTGCGTCGGGGCGGGGGAGGGGAGTGAATGGGGGTGAAACGAAAACGGCCACCGGTCTCCCGGTGGCACTCGCGCGGCTTGATCGGTTGTGGTGCGCTCGCTCGTCAGTCTGTCGCGCAGCCGTACTCCGACCCTGCGCGCAGCCCACCGGGCCGCGTGGCAAAGGCGAAGTAGTAGTAGACGGCGTGGCTGGTGGTCACTGACGGTTCGGCCGGCGGTGGTGGGCGGTGCATTGCTGTGGAGGCTAATACGATTCGCGCGGTGGCCGCGCAAGCGAGAGACGAGAAGAGAAGGCGCGACGAGTTGCGAACATGATTCGGGCGAATCAGAGCCGCGCGCGCAGCAAGCGGCCACCGTGAGCTGAGCGCCCGTGCCGCGGCGATACAGCGAGGGTCATCTCGCATGGCCGCTTGCTTCGTGCGCGGCTCTGACCGGAAGCACGCTGAGAATCAGTTCGCCGGACCCACCGCGACCGTCGGCACCAGACCGCTTCCCAGCGCCACATTGATGATGCTCTCGTTCGAGAGCCGGGCGATCGCGCCGCCGTACTCGCCACCCAGGGCGAACGGACCGAGGTTGGCCTTGCGCGACACCAGCGTGATGCGACCGGCCAGCGCGGCATCCACCTCGGCAATGCGACCCGACACCGCGACCGCCGCACCCGCCGAGCGACGGCCCGATGCGCTGCCGGCCGTGGCGGTGGTCGATGACAGGTGCGCCACCGGCATCGTCTTCTCGGGCGCCGGCACCCAGACCTGCACCACATGGTCACCGCGCCGCGCGGCCCGCGTGACAATGTCGATCCACGTCGCGCTGTCGGTCTCGCGGCCGATCACCACGCCGACGCCACGACTGCCCGAACCCGGCTTGATCACAAACTCGCTGCGCCGGTCGCGCAGCAGCGCGAGCAGCGAATGCGACTGGCCGTCGTAGACCACCTCGCGGTCGCGCAGCACGCGCGTCCACGGCAACGCGCTGTGGCGCACCTCGTTGCCGGTCGCGCTGAACATCGCGTCGTACGTGTGGTCGGTCAGCAGCTCCAGCAGGGCCTTGCTCGACGCAATGCGCGACCGCAACGGATTGGCGACACACACCGTGCCCGCGCTGATCGCGCCAAGCAACGGCCGCACTTCGTCGCGACGCGCCGCCAACTCGGGCACCAGCGCGCGACGCAACACGAGGTCGATCGGCTGGCCGCGCAGCTCGAGCTGCGACCCGCGGCCGAGCGTGAAGTCGCGCGGGTCGGCAATCTCGCACGGCACCCGATGATCGCGCAGGAAGCGCTGGATCATCTCGAACTCCGGCGCGGTGGCCACGCCGGTCCAGTCGGTGATCGCCACGCGCGGCACGGCCGGTTGATCGGCGCTGGTCAGCTCGCACCAGTCGCGCCAGTAGCCCAGCAGCGCGTCCATCAGCCGCTGGCGACGCTGCACGCGCTCGGCGCGCACGCCATCCGCCAGGAACGCGCGGCACGTGTCCGTCGCGAAGATCAGGTCCTCGATCACGTCGGCGTAGCCCACGCCGGCCGGCGAGTCGACGTTGAACTCGATGAACTGCAGGTTGCCGCGGTTGAGGAAGCCGTCGAGGCGGGCGATCGGCACGGTCATCATGCGCCGGCCGCGCGGCACCGGTTCGAGTTCGATCAGCGACGCGACGTCGTCGGCCAGGCCGAACAGCGGGCGCAGGTCGGGCCGTTCATCGAAGATGGCGATTGCGCGTTCGATGCACGACATCAGTTGTGGCACGACGCGGCCGAGCAACTCGTGCTCGGCCAGCGAGATCAGGTCGGGCTTGACGAAGGTCTGCGCCAGCGTGCCGTTGACGTTCACGCCCCGGCGCGACAGCTGCCCGGCCATCCAGCGCATGTCGCGCACGGTGCGGTCGGGCTCGGCTTCGAGCAGCCGGTTGTAGGTGCGCAGCAGGTCGCCGGGTGAGCGCACGAGAGCCGCCGCGGCCGCTGCCGCCGCCCCGGTAGCGGTATCGGGGGCCACAGCCTCGCCACGCGTGGTGGCAGACGACTCGATTGGCTCTCGGCGGGACATCGGTGGGGGCGGGACGGGACGGATCGTGTCGTGTAGCCGACGGGCGCGGCGGCAGCGGAAAAGCCCTGCCCTGTCGGTACATCTTTCAACGTACGCGATCCAGAGCCGGGAATCGATGAGTGTCGATAACTTTGGTGTGCTTATCGGTCTGAGGGCCGGGTGGGTTGAGCGGGGACTCCTTTCACCCCTTGCGCCTCTCACCCGGTTCTCGTGGATCACGTGACCCGGGGCGCGGGGGTCAGGGATCCACGCGGAACCGGGCAAGGGCAAGGGCATCCGTTGGTGGTTGGTGCTCCATTCAAGCCCACGGGCTGCTGCCCGTGGGTAACCGTGCAGGTCCGCAATC
>JBFWQT010000554.1:0-4741 GCA_050249295.1 Planctomycetota bacterium | reverse complement strand
GGACACGGAGAACACAGAGGAAGACAGAGAGAGTGTCGAGAGGTTGGTGTTCCATTCAAGCCCACGGGCTGCCGCCCGTGGGTAACCGCAAAGCATCAACGACGCATCGACCACGCGAGCAAGCACCCACACCGCGCAACGCACGCAGCGCGCGACACCACCACCAGGCGCGATCGGAAGGATTGCGGAACTGCACGGTTACCCACGGGCAGCAGCCCGTGGGCTTGAATGGAACACCAACCACAAACTGATGCCCTTGCCTTTGCCCTTGCCCTTGCCCTCGCGCCCTCCGCCCCCTCCTCCCGCGCGCCACCCAAAACGCCGCCTCGCCGCAACTCCAGCCGCGAAAAACCCTTACATATGTGATACGGAATTACTGCACCTTGCCTTGACTGTGTGCCACGTTCGTGCTACATTTCGAGTGTTGAGGGATGGGAGCTGAAGTGCTCAAATGGCACCACGCTCCGACACGGTTCATGCAGGGTGCTCACCGGGCCTTGCACAGTCGAACACAGCTCCGGCACAATCGCTCGCGATCGCCAGTGCTGACCGACTGCAAGAACGAACCGGGTCGCTCAGTCTGGACGTTACTGGACCCCGCCCCCGGTGGTCGGATCGTCGGATCCGGATGCGCTCTCGCGAGCCGCGCCGAACAACGACGACCACACACCGGGGGGCCGAACGAAAGAACGGTTGCCCGTGGCCAACGACCTGAGCCTGTCTCTCCGGATCCCCTCGATGCTGATGGCCCGCCTGGAAGACCTGCGGACCCACCTCGAGGCTGACCCGGACCTGGCCTACCTGGGAGAAGACCTCTCCCGGAGCATGCTGGTCCGGCTCGCCCTGCAGAGAGGTGTCGAGGCTCTGGAAGCCCTCTACGGCGTGGCGCCCGTGACAACGGGTACGCAGCGCCTGCCCGCCGGGACCGCAAAGGTGTATCGCACGCCGACTGAAAAGATCGGCCGCGACAGCACCCGGAAGCATCGCCGTACTACGGAGCCGATGCGCCAGCCGGTCCCGGACCGGGAAGAAGAACTGATGGAGGCGGAGGCCGCGATGGCGGCCGTCGATGCGAGTGGGTCACACGATGGCCTGTCGCGTGCCGACTGACCGCGCTCTTTGACATTCGATCCGGCACTTGCACCCGGGGTGCACGCCAGCGCCCCCCGCCAGGCGCGCACCCTCGGACGGGTGCCGGATCAAGACACTGACCGAGTTGCACGGTTGCAGGTGACAGCCCCTTCTGTTGCCTCGCGTGCGGCGAAGGTCACGGCCCGGGGATCTGCCAGATCGCTGCACCCGACCCGACTCGACGAGTCGTGTCGGTGTGCGCGGACCGGCAACCCGGGGCCGACGGATGATGTTGGACTGATAGCGGCGTGGCGTAGGGACCCGGTTCTGACCGCTCGACGGTCAGCGGGATGCCAGAAAGCGCGAGATGGTGATGAGACATGGGATGTGACGACGGCTGCAGGTGAACCCTGCAGCCGTTGCCATTTGGTCGCCCGGCATGGGCGCCAGAGGTCGTAGCAGGTCACGCAGTCGGCAGGAGCTACTCCGCATGCCGGGTGGTGTGGGAGGGGAACGCCGGGGATCACCCGGCGCCCCTATCCCGATTGCCGGTGTTTTGTCTCGCGGCGGCTTGTGTTGGGAGCGGGACCAGCCGGCGTCCATGGCGACCGGATTCGCTCGCTGTCTCGCGTTCGCTGGTCAGCTCACGGTGGCCGCTTGCTGCGCGCGTGGCTCTGATCTGGTCGCGGCTCGGACCGATGATCCGAGGCGAGCCGGGGACGGCGAGCTGCTATTCCACCTCGCGGTCAAGAGCCGCGACCGCAAGGGAGCGGGCCCGGAAGGCCTCTCGCCTGCGAATCCACTCATTGACCATGCATTCGGCGAGAGGCAGATGCGAGAGTGGGATCGTGCGGCCCTCTGAGCCCACTCCCTTGCGGTCTGGGCGGTCTGGGCTCTTGACCGAGTTCCGAATCAACCCGCTGTCGACTCCTCGTGGACGTCCCGGCTCGCCCGCAACCAGCCCACGGTACTCTGACGGCACTTGCCCTCGCTCTCACGCGAGGCGGCGGCGCGCCACCAGCAGCAGCATCGGCAGCAGCAACATCAACCAGCCGGCGAACGCGCTGTCACGCGTCGTGGCCGAGCTGTTGCAGCCGCAGTTGGCCGCGGTACCGCCACCCGGCTGCGTGATGTACAGCGTGTAGTTCTTGTTCGCCGTACCACCGAGCGAGTCGGTCAGCGTGACCGCCACCGTGTAGTTGTTGCTGGTGCCGGCGGCCGGGGTACCGGTGATCAGGCCGGTCGACGGATCCATGCTCAGGTCGGCCAGCGCCGGCGTGATGAGCATCGACCACGTGTACGGGCCGGTGCCGCCGGAGTTGCCCGGCGTCTGGCTGTAGGCCTGCTCCTCTTCGCCGTCGGCCAGCGAACTGCCAGTCAGGGCGACCGCGGCCGCGACCTGCAGCGTGTACGCGCCGTTGCCGGTCTTGCCGTTGGCGTCGGTCAGCGTGACGTTGACGTTGAACGCGCCGGCGGCGCCAGGCGTGCCACTGAGGACACCGGTCGACGCATTGAGCGTCATGCCGGCCGGCAGGCCGGTCGCACTCCACGCCAGCGGAGCCTTGCCGTTCGCGCCGGTGAAGGTCTGCGTGTAGTTCGGCGCGTTGCGCGTGGCCTGCGGAAGGGCGCCCGGCGTCGGCGACGTGATCGACGGCGGATCCAGGATCTGCAGCGTGTACGCCACCTGGTTGAAGTCGTTGTTGGTGTCGGTGACACGGATCGTGAACGAGTTGGCACCGGCCGTCGTCGGTGCGCCGGTCAGCGCGCCGGTCGACGTGTTGAGCACCAGACCCGCCGGCAGGCTGCCTGCCTGCACGCTCCATGTGTAGGCCGGCACACCGCCCGCCGCCGTGAACGTCAGGCTGTAGGGGCTGCCGACGTAGCCTTCCGGCGTGAGCGCGCCGCCCGCGGGCGACGTGATCACCGGCGTGTCGAACACCTGGATCGAGTACGACCGTTCGTGGAATGCACCGTTCGAGTCGGTCACGCGCACCGTGAAGTTGGATGTGCCCGTGGACGTCGGCGTGCCGCTCAGCGCGCCGGTGGAGGTGTTCTGCGTGATGCCGGTGGGCAGCGTGCCCGACGTGAGGCTCCACGTCAGCGTCGGCTTGCCGCCGCTGGCGGAGAAGTTGATCGGCCCGTACGCGTTGTTGATCAGCCCGTTGGGCAGCGCACCGGCCGACGGCGACGTGATCTGCAGCGCGGCGTACACCTCGATCGAGTAGCTGCGCGTGTCCTGCACCGAGTTGTCGTCCGTGACCACGACGTCGAACGAGTACGAGCCGGGCGTGGTCGGATTGCCGCTGATCTCGCCGCTGTTCGGGTCGATCGACATGCCGGTGGGCAGCGAGCCGTTGGTGGTGCTCCACACGTACGGCGTCGCGCCGCCGCTGGCCACGATGGTCTGGCTGTAGCCGGTGCCAACGTAGGCGTCGGGCAGTGCGCCGGCGGCGGGGGTGTCGATGACGACCTCGGGGTTGCCGGCCCACGCGCAGGCGTTGGCGATCAGGATGTCGATGTCGTTGTTGGCGACGTTCCAGCCGCCGTACGGGCTGGTCCACGGGATCAGGTTCACGAGCACGATGCGGCCGGTGAAGCTCTCGTTGATCGCGACGCAGATGTTGCCGTCGGACCAGTCCTGGATCTTGCGCGCGCCGTTGATCACGTTGGTCTCGAAGCGGCGCAGGTAGCCGCCGTTGAGGACGTTCGCGCCTTGCAGCACCACGTGGTTCTCGTGGACGGTGCCGGCCGTCGCCGCGTTGTCGAACGAGTAGCTGTTGAGCGGCTGGATGCAGTGGCGGTTGTCCCAGGTGCCGTGCACGCCCCACGTCACGGTGTCCGAGGCCTGCATCTCCACGACACCGCCGCCCGCGTCGCAGTACGCCGCGAGGTTGTTGCCGAACGCCACACCGTCGAGCGGCGCGTTGTTGGTGTAGATGAGCACGCAATCGTAGGCCTGCAGGTCGGCCACAGTCGGCGTGACCGACGAGATATCGATGTGATCGACCTGGCCGAGGATGCCGGTGGCGTCGAGGAAGTTCTTCACGTCGTCGCGGCTTGCCGCGTTGCTGTCGCCGCCGGCAATGAGCACACTGGCCTGGGCCTGCGCGACGGATACCGCGGAGAGGATGAACGCCAGCAGCGTGGTGAGGGACACGGCGAGGCCGCGATGGGTCAGGTTTTGACTGGCCATGGTGCTGGTGGGTCTGCGGTGAACGGTGGGAAAGAAATCCGCGAAGTGCGGTGGGCGCATTCGCGGGGTGCCGGGCGGGCGGCCGGGCAAGCTACAGAGGGCAGCATGGCCAGAACGACCAGACTGCAACCCAATGACTACCGGGTTGAGTGCGGTGAGTCACCCCTGGTTCGAGAAAAAGCGGCCGGTCGCAAGCGGGGTCGGTTTCAACCCCGGTTGATCACGCCTCGCGGATGCCGTGGCTCGTATGACTCTCACGCATTCACGCAAGGCGGCGACGCGCCACCAGCAGCAGCATCGGCAGCAGCAACATCAACCAGCCGGCGAACGCGTTGTCGCGTGTCGTGGCCGAGCTGGTGCAGCCGCAGTTGGCCGCAGTGCCGCCGCCCGGCTGCGTGATGTACAGCGGGTAGTTCTTGTTCGCCGTGCCGCCGAGCGAGTCGGTCAGCGTGACCGTCACCGTGTAGTTGTTGCTGG
>JBFWQT010000553.1:0-4763 GCA_050249295.1 Planctomycetota bacterium | reverse complement strand
CAGGATCCTGTGCAGGCTGGAAGCCCGCACCACAGCCATCCTGTGCAGGCTGGAAGCCCGCACCACAGGCATCCTGTGCAGGCTGGAAGCCTGCACCACAGCCATCCTGCTGCAGGCTGGAAGCCTGCACCACAGGGCTCATCCTGCTGCAGGCTGGAAGCCTGCACCACAGGCTCATCCTGCTGCAGGCTGGAAGCCTGCACCACACACCCTGGTGCCCGGCGCGTTATCGGTCGGATTGGCCGGAGGGTCGCCGGGCCCACGGGTCGCCCGCCAGGCCCCATAAACACGGGGCTCTTATGGAGTGAACGCGAGTGAAGCGTCGAGAAGTGGTCGTCAACGCGCGTAGCGAAAACGCAAGCCGGACGTCGACCAGGCGTGAAGTAATCGTCAACCGTTGCGCACGTCGGCGATCGATTTCAGCAGTCGGTCGTGCGCCACGCCGTTGGTGACCAGGATGCCGCCGACCGGCTGGAACCGGCGACCGGCCGTCCAGTCGATCGCGTTGCCGGCGAAGTCACTGACGCGGCCGCCCGCCTCGGTGACGATCAGCACGCCGGCCGCGTGATCCCAGATGTTCTCGGTGCGCGGCTTGTGGTGCACGCGCAGATACACCGCCACATCGCCGCGCGCGACGAGGCCGTACTTGCCCTGCCCATCCATGCGCAACGGATCCACCGTCAGGCCGGCATGGCGGTAGATCGCCGCGGCCGTCGTCGGGTCGGTGTGCCCGGCCTCGACCGACTCGCAGGCACGATAGCGCGCATCGCCGGGCATCGACGCGCTGACCGCCACACGCGTCGCGCCGCCGGACGAGGCGTCGACCTGCTCCGTCGGTTCCATCGTCGCGCCGCCGCCGAGCGTGGCCGAGAAGATCACGCCGTCGTCGGGTGCGTGCTGGTCGATGGCGGTGCCCTCGCGCGGCATGCCGGGGCAGCCCATCGCGCCGACCACCACGCGGCCGTTGTCGATCAACGCCAGGACCACCGAGTAATGCTCGCCGCGAACAAAGCCCCTGGTGCCGTCGACCGGATCGATCGTCCAGTAGCGGGCGGGCAACGGGGCGTCGTCGGATGCCGGCGCGCCCTGGTCGATCGCGCGCAACAACGAGTCGGCGTCGGCAAAGCGGTCGTCCACCGCCGACACGGCCGGCAGCAGTTGCGCGAGCAGCGCGGGCTCGTCGCGAAGCGCCTGGCTCGACTCCTCGGCCACCACCGTGTCGTGCGGGAAGGCGGCCGCGAGGTAGCGACCGATGATCGCCTGCGCGCCGTAGTCGGCGATCGTCACCGGCGAGCCGTCCTGCTTGCCGGCGCCCTGCTCGGCCGTCCACGCCGCCTGCACGGCGCGCGTCAACCGGCTGGCGTGTCGCACCGCTGCCACGGCCAGTTCGCGTTCGTTCCGCCAGGCATCGTCCGAGTGACTCATGCAGCTTGCTCCGGTTGTGCGCCTGCCTCCACGTCGCATCCGACCCCGGCGCTGTCAACGCAGCAGCCCCGGCATTGCCGTTGCCGTGCTGGCCGCGCTGCGGTATCTCGCAGTGAGCGGCCATGCAGCGGACGGACGGACGGACGGACGATCATGAGCACCGAGCCCGCACTCTCCACCGTACCCGCCACCCTGCCGGACCCGGGCGCCGATCGCGCGCGGCTGATGCGCTCGCCGGCGATCCTGCTTGGGCTCGGCGCGTTGTTCGTGCTGGCCTGCGCAGGGCTGAGCGTGGCGGTGCCGCTGATCGTCTACACCGGCACGCTCGCGGTGTTCGGCCTGGCGCATGTGCTGGCCGAGCTGCGCTACGTGGACAGCCGGTTCTCGCCGCGCGTCGGCTGGAACCTGCGGATCGGCCTGATTGTGATGCTCGCGGCCGTGGTGATCGTGCGCGTGCTGCACGCGGCCGGCACGCTGGACTCGCTCGTTCGCGTCGTGATCGAACTGAGCCTGGTGGCCGGGCTCGGCGCAATCGTGCTGCCGGTGCTGTTCCGTCGCGGCGTGCGCATCGGTCTGATCGGCGTGCTCGTCGTCGGCGTGATCGGTACCGGGGCGGTGCTCGCGCCGTTCCACACGCTGCTCGCGCTGGCCGTGCTGCACAACATGACGCCGGTGGGCTTCCTTGCGGAGCGCCTGCGTGGCGCGGTGCGGCGCGGCGTGATGGCGCTGTGCATCCTCGTGTTCGTGCTGCTGCCGATGCTGATCGCGTCGGGCCTGCCGCTCGAGTACTTCCGCTTCCTCGGCCTGCACCATCCCGACCTCTACCTGTTCTTCTCGGCTGGCAGCCTGGACGCGAACATCGGGCAGTACGTACCGGCCGAGGTGCAGCGGATGGACCCGGACCTCGCGCTGTCGTTCTTCGCGGCGGCCGTGTTCCTGCAGTGCATGCACTACTTTGTGGTGATCCACATCCTGCCGCGGCTGGACTCGGACGGCGAGTGGATCACGCCGGTGAACACTGTGGCGTGGCCGCGGCGCGGGCTGTTCACGCTGGTGCTTGTGGCCACGGCGTCGGTGCTGCTGCTGTTCTTCTGGTACGCGTTCGGCCAGGCGCGCACCGCGTACGGCCTGATCGCGGCGGTGCACGCGTGGGTCGAGATTCCGCTGCTGTTGCTGGCGATGGCGCTGCCGATCGAGATGTTCCGGCGCAGCAACCCGGACAGGACGGACGAGGCCGAGGAGGCGACGCCGGCTGCACCCGCGTGACCGGTGAGTCAGTGCCCGCCCGCCGTGAACCACTCCGCGCAATCGCGCGCGGCCGCTGCCAGGCTGTCGTCGTGCCGGGCGAGCGGAACCACCGTGCACGGCTGGTGCGTGGTGTCGGCGAAGGTGGCCCACTCGCTTCCGAGGCTGCCGCGACGGACGGTGTCGTCGGGTCGGAGCCACGCGGAGAACGGCACCTGCATCGACGGGCCGAAGGTGCGCGCGTCGCGCATCGGGTCCTCGCCGGCGCCGAAGTTGTGCGGCGTGTCGTCGTTGGACCACGCGCGCGCCATGTCGAGCGGCGCATCGTACGCGCCACCCGCGAGGAACACCGACGACCGCAACACGGCCAGCAGAGCCATGGTGCCGCCGGTGCCCGAGCCGAAGACAAAGATGTGCTGACCGTCGACGCCTTCCTGCAGCGCGAACCACCGCGCGGCGGCACGCAGGTCGTCCACCTCGCCGAAGCCCATTTCGAAGGAGCCCGCATTGCCATGCTCACCGCGGAACGTGGGAGCGAACAGCGCGAAGCCGCGCGAGACAAACGCGCGCGAGACGTCGGTCCAGTCGTCGGCCGTGAGTTCGGTGCCGCGATGCACGAACACCACGCCGGGGTGACGCGCCCCACGCTGGACCGCGTTGTCGCTGATCCACGCGCCGAAGCGCTGGCCCTCGATCGGCGCGGGGTAGCTGACGAGCGCGGCGCCGGCGGGCGGAGCGCCGAGCGCGGCCGGGGTGCCGGGTGCGGGGGCTTCGCGTCGGAGCGTGGTGCGGAACGCGTCGCGCGCCCGCGAGTAGTCCTCGGTGGGCGGCAGCGACGGGCGGCGCGGCCCTTCGTCGGCGTCGTCGATGTCCTGCATCGGCGAGAGCCACGCGTTGCGCAGGTTGTTGAAGCGGTCGAGCGCGGGGTCGTGTTGCGCCACCGGCGTGATCAGGCCGAACGCGATGCCCAGCGTGGCCAGGGCGATCAGCCCCACGGCCAGGATGCCGCCGGCGATCAGGCCGCGCGATGCGCCGGGCCGACCGAGGTGGCGCGAGAGTGCGAGGATCGTCAGCGTGGCGCCGAGCACGACCGCGCCGGTGGCGACGTGGTAGTAGCCGCCGTGCTCGATGGCCTGCAGGTACGAATGCCACGCGGTGCCCACGCCGAGCACGAAGAACGGCAGCCCGGCCCACGCAATCCACGGCGAATCGAGGCCGGCATTCGAACGCTCGATCGCGGCCGAGGTCGCGGCCCGGCGCTGCAACGTGACCAGTCGTGCGGCAATCGCCGGCGCAATGTCGTACTCGCGTGCGAGCTCGGCCGCGGCCTGCTCGTCGGTGCGATGCCGCAGGCGCCCGGCGATCCACTCCGCGTACTGCGGCAACAGCAGGTCGACCTCGCGCTGGGCCACCGCGCGCTCGACGATCGCCGAAGCGATGTCGGCCGGCACGCCGCGCGACACCAGCAACTCGGCGACGCGCGCCGCGGCGGTACCACTCGCGAGTTCGGCATCGATGAACGCCTGATGCTCGCGGCGCGCCGCGGTGAGCTGCGCACCAGCGGGTTTCGCTGCCATGCGGGTACCTCCGATCGGCGTCGACTACCGCCGCAGACGCGGCAGACCGGGCAGCGGCTCGTACGCATCGAGGGGCGCCGGCAGCGGCTCGTCGTCATCGTCATCAATCGCGTGGGCGGCCGCATCGCCGGCCCCGCCGTTCACTGCGAAGCGCGGTGTGAAACCGTTGCGCTGCAGGTCCTCCATCTTCTTCAGATGACGCGGATCAATCCGCACGCGCAGATGGCCGACCGTGTCGGTCCACTCCTCGTGCGCGATGCCGGCCTCGCGACGGAGGAACGCCATCAGCTTGCCGTTGCGCGGGTCCACCTCGATCTCCAGCTCCACCTCGCGGCGGGCCATCACCTCGGCGACGCGCGCGCTCAGGGTGTCGATGCCGATGCCCTCGGCCGCCGAGATCTCCACGGCGCCGGGGAAGATGCTCATCAGCACGCTCAGGTCGCCGCCGCGCTCGCGCATGCGGTCGACCTTGTTGAAGACAATCAGCGTCTCGGTGTCCTCGCACTCCAGCTGGCG
>JBFWQT010000552.1:0-4766 GCA_050249295.1 Planctomycetota bacterium | reverse complement strand
GGCTCTTGTAATAGCGCTCATCGGTGTCAGCCTCCGGAGTCTGGTTCTGAAACCAGCGCACAACAACAAGCCTTGCACGCTGGTCCCGGTATCAGACTCCGGGGGCTTACACCCCCGGCTCGCCCGGAACAGGCATTCGCTGTAGGCTCTTACCCCTCCGCACCAATCTCGCGGCGGATCGCATCGGCGATCGCATTCGCCAGCGCCGTGATCTCGGCCATCGACCGACCCTCCACCATCACGCGGGCGAGCGCCTCGGTGCCGGAGTAGCGCAGCACAATCCGGCCGTCGGCGCCCAGCGCCTTCTCGGCTGCCTCGGTCGCCTTGCGCACCGGGTCGATCGACAGCAGCTCCGGCTTGTCGGTCACGCGCACGTTCACCAGCAACTGCGGCAGCCGCGTCAGGCACGACGAGAGCGCCGAGAGCGTCTCGCCGGACTCGCGCAGCGTGCGCGCCATCAGCACGGCCGAGAGAATGCCGTCGCCGGTCGTCACCGGCTCGTGGCCGTTGTCGGAGCCGAACCACAGGATGTGGCCCGACTGCTCGCCGCCGAGCACGAAGCCAGCCTCGCGCATGCGCGCCGCGACATACTTGTCGCCGACGGCCGTGCGCTCGAGGTGGATGCCGGCCTCGCGCAGCGAGATCTCGAGGCCGATGTTGGCCATCACGGTGGTCACCACCGTCTCGCCCGGCAGCTCGCCGCGCGCGTGCAGGCGGCGGCCGAGGATCGCCAGCGTGAAGTCGCCGTCGCGCACGTCGCCGTGCTCGTCGATCGCGATCATGCGGTCGGCGTCACCATCAAACGTGAAGCCGATCTGCGCGCCGTGTTCGCGCACGAACGGCGCAACCACCTGCGGCGAGAGCGCCCCACAGCCGGCGTTGATGTTGCGGCCGTCGGGCTCGGCAAAGTGCGTGTGCACGGTCGCGCCGAGCCGGCCGAACACGCGCGGCGCGATCGCACTGGCGGCTCCGTTGGCGCAATCGAGCACGCAGGTCAGCCCGGCCAGCGCACCGTCGCCGCCGCCGCGCGCGACGAGGTCGTCCTCCCACGCGGCCAGCAGGTGGGTCGCCTCGCGCGGCGCCGCGCCACCGTTGGTCGGCAGTTGCTCGTTCGATGCCACGAGCGCGTCGATGCCGGCTTCCACGGCCTGCTCGAGTTCGTCGCTTGCCTTGTACCCGTCGGCGCCGAAAATCTTGATGCCGTTGTCGTCGGCCGGGTTGTGCGACGCCGAGATGACCACGCCGCACGCCGCCTGCTCCGCGCGCGTGATGAAGGCCACGCCGGGCGTGCTGATCACGCCGAGGTCGAGCGCCTCGACACCAGCGGCGCGCAGGCCGGCGGCGAGCGCCGAGGTGATCTGCGGACCGGTGCCGCGCGTGTCGCGGCCGATCAGCACGGGGGCACCTGCCGACCTTGCGCCGGCGCCAGCTTGCAGGGCGCGGCCGAGCGCGATGCCGACGCGACGCACGTTGTCGTCGGAGAGCATGCCCTCGCCGGCGCGATCGCGAATGCCGTCGGTTCCGAAGTACTTCATCCGTTGGCGGGTGGACGGGGCAGGGGCGTGCGGATCATGACTCCATCATTAGCAGATTCCGGCGCGGCGGATGACCACCTCCCAGCGGAATGCCCAGCGCCAGCGCACCGCGGGCGGAGCAAAGCCGGGCACTGTGGCGAGCTCGATCATCTCGTGCCGGCGGAACCCGCGCAGCACCGACACGGCCGCGTCGTGGCGGATCAAGCGGTTGCGACTGAGCAGGCGCGTGAGCCAGCGGATCGAGTGGTACGCGAACCAGTGGCGGTGCAGGTCGTTGATCACCACGCCGACACGCGCCAACCGGGCCATCTTCTCCACGGCTTTCCGGGCCGAGTCGCCGGGGAAGTGGTGCAGCACCAGCGCGGCATGCACGACGTCGGCGATCGGCTCGTCGGGCAGCGCGAACAGGTCCTGCACGTCGAACGTGATGCGGCCGGACGAGTCGGTGGATTCGCGGGCATGGTCGATCGTGTCGGGATGGAGGTCGATGCCGCGCTGCGACACGGCAATGCCGCGACGCGTCGCCCAGCGATCAATCTGCCGGCAGGTGTCGCCGCTGCCGCACCCGACGTCGAGCAGCGAGAACGCCGTGCAGCCGGCCGGCAGCAGGCGTTGCACGCCGGAGATGCTCGGCGCGTAGCCGCCCAGCAGGCGGTTGATGGTCGCGAGCTGATCGAGTGTCTGGCGCAGTTCGGCCCCGCCGATGGCGAGGTCGTCCATCAGTTCGGACTCGTCGCTGCGGCGCGTGTAGTCAGGCATGCGCGCCGGTCGCCTTCCCGCCGGCCGTCTCCGCGCGGTGACGCCGCCGGCACCACACCGCGGCCGCTGTCAGCGCGGCAATCGCCGCACCGATGAGCAGCACCGGCACCGCGGTGAACGCCGCGCCGATGCACGCGCCCGCACAGGCCCACGACGCGGCCGTCATCACCAGGTCGCGCCGCAGCCGCCGGAAGTGCAACAGCCACAGCGTGACCACGTAGATCGCGACCGGCACGCCGACCACGGCGCCGGACTGGAACGCGCTGATGTGGGCCGCGCCGAGCTGGTAGTCGATGTTGACGGCGATGCCCGCTCCGACGGCCGCGGTGGCGGCAAACACCGCGTAGTGGCCGTAGCCCCACACGAAGGCCGCGCCGAACGAGCGCAGCAGCGCGTGCGCCGGCACCTCGAAGTACAGCCACCACATCGAGAACATGAACAGCACGCTGCCGACCACGGCGCCGACGAGGTCGGGCGTGAGAGCCGTCGCGTCGATCGCGCGCTGCATCGAGAGCGTGATGGAGAGCACCGTCTCGCCGATCACGATGATCGTCAGCAGGCCGTAGCGCTCGGCAATGTGCGCGGCGTGCCAGGTGGTGCGCTCGGCCGCTTCGGCCCAGACCGGCACCAGCAGTTCCGCGGGCAGCATCAGCCAGAACACCTTGCCCCACGTGTCGGTGGGCAGCCACGCCATCGCGACCCACGCGGTCTGGCAGACCGCCAGGCCGCAGGCGTAGCGTAGCGCGGTGCGACGGCGCACCCGGTCGGCGCGCGCGGCCCGCAGCCAGTTGACGATCAGCGCGACGCGCATGACCGCGAAGCCAACAGTGATCACGCCGAAGTCGCCGCGGTCGAACGCGCGCGGCACCCCGGCCGCGAGAATCAGCACGCCAACCATCTGCAGCAGCACGGTGAGCCGCCACGGCACGTCGTCGGTGTCGTAGGCCGAGGCGAGCCAGGTGAAGTTCATCCACGCCCACCAGATGGCGAAGAACACCATGCAGTAGCCGACCAGGGCCGGGGCGAACACGCCGTGCGCCATGGCGTGATGCAGGCCCGAGGCGGCCTGGGCGATCGCCACCACGAAGCAGAGGTCGAAGAGCAGTTCGAGCGGCGTGGCCGGACGATGGGGCTCGGCCGGGTCGCGCGGCGTCATCTTCTGCCAGGCGGGCCGGGCGTGGGCGCCGTGCCCGGCGTGGTCGCCGTGGGAGTCGTGGGTAGTGGTCATCGCGGCCCCGCGGCAGATGTGCGCGGCGGCTCTCATTGCAGGAGCGGGCCCCGGCGTCAAGCGCACTCGGCGATGCGACCGGCCGGCGATAGAGATCCCGTGCACGTTGAGCGGCGAGCGAGCGGAGCGGAACGAGCGGTCTACCCGGTCGAATTTCGGCCGCCCAGCGTGAACCCCCGGATCCTCCGTCCGTTGTTGACGGTCCCCCTTTACCCCATCAGCGTACCCCTTCCTGTCTATTGAAAATGAATCTCACACACAAACATCCAGGCGTCATCCGTGGCGTTCTGACGGTCGCTCTCGTTCACGTGGTGTTCCTCGCCTGTCTGACTGCTGCGGCAGACCATCCGGTGGCGGCCCAGGATCCTCCGCCACCTGCGGTTGGCGACGGCACAGGCACCGATGATAGTGACGTCAACGACGGTGACCCCGGCCAGGCTCCCGGCTCCCCTGCCACCGACACCCCATCCGACACGCCCGCTGGCCCCCGCGTAGGCCCTCCCGCGGACGGAGGCAGCCGGTCATCAACAGGTTCCGTCGGACCGCGCGGCAGTCCCGACACGATCCGGGAGCCTGACGTGATCGTGACCGGTACGGCCTGGGCGCGGCAGAACCAGTCGCTCGGGCGGGCGAGCACCGTGATTCCCGGAGACACGGCCCGAACCAATGGTGCCGCCAGCGTCGGCGACATGCTGGAGGGCGAGCCCGGTGTGAGCGTGCAGAAGACCGGTCGCTACGGCGCATCCCCGTTCATCCGCGGCTTCACCAGCTACCAGACGCTGATCCTCATCGACGGCATCCGCTACAACAATGCCGCGTTCCGCTCCGGCCCGAACCAGTACTCCGGCCTGCTCGATCCGTTCGCGATGGAACGGCTCGAAGTCGTGTACGGCCCCGGCTCGGTGCTCTACGGATCCGACGCGATCGGCGGCACGATGAGCCTCGTGTCGGCGCGCTGGTCGCCCGACGACGCGAAGCACGGCCCCTACTGGGGCCGGATCTACTCGCGAGCCGGCACCGGCGACTACGGGTGGGTCAGCAACTACCAGGGCCGCTTCACGTTCTCCGATTCGTCGGGCATGGTGTTCAACGCGACGTCGTCGTTCTTCGGCAACCTGCGCGCAGGCGACGGCGTGAAGCCCTACACCGATCACACGAAGATCGACGCCCACCTGCGGTTCACCACGTCGTTGTCGGAGACCACCACGCTCGACTTCATCGGGCAGTACACCTTCCTGTCCAAC
>JBFWQT010000551.1:0-4770 GCA_050249295.1 Planctomycetota bacterium | reverse complement strand
CGACTATCTGCGCGACAACATGAAGTTCCGCCTGGAGGACATGGTCCAGCGGCCCTTCAACTACGCGATCGTGGACGAGGTCGACAGCATCCTGATCGACGAGGCGCGCACGCCGCTGATCATCTCGGGCTCGAGCCACGACGACGCGGAGAAGTATCGCGAGGCCGACAGGGTGGTGCGCGCGCTCGGCCAGCCCGACCGCAAGACGCTGGAGAACGAGTACTTCAAGGTCGAGGAGAAGGACCACCGCGTCGACCTCTCCGAAGCCGGCCAGCAGAAGGTCTCGGACTTCCTCGGCATCGAGAACATCTGGGGCGGCCAGCACATGGAGTGGCCGCACCTGATCAACAACGCGCTGAAGGCGCACCACCTCTACCGCCGCGAGAAGGAATACGACATCAAGGACGGCGAGGTGAAGATCGTCGACGAGTTCACCGGCCGCATCATGGAGGGCCGGCGCTGGTCGGACGGCCTGCACCAGGCAATCGAAGCCAAGGAAGAGCGCGACGGCAGCGGCGTGCGGATCCGCGAGGAGCAGCTGACGCTCGCGACGATCACGCTGCAGAACTACTTCAAGCTGTATCGCAAGCTCTCGGGCATGACCGGCACCGCGATGACCGAGGCCGGCGAGTTCTACAAGATCTACAAACTCGAATGCGTCGAGATCCCGACCAACCGCCGGCTGATCCGCAAGCCATTTGACGACCTGATCTTCGGCACCGCGCCCGAGAAGTACGAAGCGCTGGTCGACGAGATCTCGAACATCAGCACGCTGGGCCGGCCGGTGCTGGTGGGCACCACGAGCATCGAGAAGTCGCAGCTGATCAGCCAGTTGCTGGTCAAGCGTGGCTACGAGCGCGCCACCGAGCCGCGCGCCGAGGGCAGCAAGAAGCGGCACTACGTGCTCAACGCGCGCGTCTCGTACGACAACCAGTACCTCGAGGCCGACATCGTGGCGCAGGCCGGGCGGCGCATGGTGCGCGAGGGCGTGGCCGAGTCGCTGGCGACGTACGCGGCGAGCGCGACGCGCGGCAGCGTCGACGACCTGATCGCCGGCATCAGCGGCGTGTGCAAGGAGTACCGCCAGGCGCCGGGCATGGTGATCATCGCCACCAACATGGCCGGGCGCGGCACCGACATCCTGCTCGGCGGCAACAGCGGCCACTTCTTCTACAACCACCTGCGCGGCGAGCAGGCCATGGCCGACATGGGCCGCAAGGAGGCGGAGAAGAAGGCGAAGAAGAGCGGCGAGGAACCGGCCGCCGCAACCGACCTGTTCTCCGACCTGTGGCGCATCCTCAAGGAAGCCGACGCGCTGCCGTATCCGATGAAGGACCCGGCGACGCTGTTCAACCCGAAGGAACGCGACGGCACCTGCCGCGCGCTGGCCGAGGCGCTGCAGGCCACGCTCTCGCTGACCGAGAGCTGGTTCACCGGCTTCCTCAAGGAGCCGGGCAAGCAACTGCTCGACGGCTTCGTCGACCCGGCGATCTTCAGCAACTTCTTCGCCGACGAAGCGAAGTGGACGGCCACGCTCAGCGAGCTGTTCGGCCGGCCGATCAGCGCGGGCAACGACGCCGCATTCGCGCGCCGGTTTGTCGTCGATCTGGTGCGCCTCAGCATTCCGGTGGACGACTACATCGAGCGCCACCTCGCGGTGCGCCGCACCCGGCTGAAGGCCGAGCAGGGCAAGGACTCCCCGACCGACTGGCTCGAGAAGCTGTCGGGCGACCCGTGGCTCGGCTACCTGCAGCGCGCCGAAGCGGCCGTGCGCGACTGCATGATCAACCGCCTGCTGGTGGTCTGCCCGCAGTTCTTCAATCGCGAGGAGCTCGGCCTGGACAACCCCGAGCCGAACGTGCCGTACTGGTTCCAGGCGCACACCTCGGGTGGCCTCGCGATTGTCGGCACCGAACGCCACGACTCGCGGCGCATCGACAACCAGCTGCGCGGCCGCTGCGGCCGACAGGGCGACCCCGGCACGTCGCAGTTCTACCTCTCGCTCGACGACGACCTGATGCGCATGTTCGCCGGGCCGCGCGTGAAGGGCATCCTGCAGTTCGCCGGGCTCAAGGCGGGCCAGCCGATCCAGGCGCGGATGGTGACGAAGAGCGTGGAGCGCGCGCAGAAGCGCGTCGAGCAGCGCAACTTCGACATCCGCAAGAACCTGCTCGAGTACGACGAGGTGATGGACCGCCAGCGCAAGACCGTCTACACGCTGCGCCAGGGCGTGCTCGAAGGTCTGACGCGCGCCGAAAACCCGCTGCGCTACCGCACGCTGCGCATCAAGCAGTCGGTGCTCGAGCGCCTGCCGAAGGAAGACGGCAAGCTCGCGTACGACGACTGGTACCCGTGGTGGGAAGAAGAGAACTCGCACCCCACGCCGCTGGCCGAGGGCGACCAGTGGATCCCGCTGGAGGATCCGCTGCGCCGGCAGCACCTCAACCGCGTCTCGTGGCGGATGCTGGCCAACCGCATCTCGCGCCAGGTCGACGAGTACTCGTCGCCCGAAACCGAAGCGGCCGAGTGGAACCTCGACGGCTTCTGCGACTGGTTCAACAAGGAGTTCGCGGCCGAGGCCAACCCGATCAGCGTGGCCGACATCAGCGGCCTCTCGCTCGGCGACATCCGCGCACGCCTGGCCGAGCACATCCTCTGGGACAAGGACCCGGCCATCCCGGCGATCGAGGCCGACGCGAAGGACCGCAAGAAGGGCGAGATGCCGGAGTACGGCAGCAAGTTCTCGGACCAGTACGGCGTGACGCTCGACGAGGGCGACCTTGCGAACATCGAGAACCTCAACCCGAAGAAAGCGCCCGAGCACTTCCGCGAGCTCTACAAGGATCGCTGCGCGCACCGCCGCGAACAGCAGATCGGCCGCGGGCGCATCCAGGAGATGGAACGGCAACTCGAGACGTTCACCAGCGGGTGGGACCTCGCGGGCCTCTGTCGCTGGCTGACGCAGTCGTTGCGCACGCAGCTCGGCGCGGCCGACTTCGTGGGCAAGACGCGCGACGAGGCCGAGGAGTTGATTGCCGCGAAGCTGCGCGAGGACTACACGAAGCGCGAGCAGGTGCTCGGCGACGAGATGATGCGCTTCATCGAGCAGTACGTGTTGCTCGACACGATCGACAACCGGTGGAAAGACCACCTGCGCGAGATGGACTACCTGCGCAACGCCGTGGCGTTCTCGGGCATGGCGCAGAAGGATCCGAAGGTCGAGTACAAGATCCGCGGCCTCGATAACTTCCGCCAGATGCTGATCCTCGTGGAGGACAACTACTCCGACAAGGTGATGCGCGTGCGGCTGCGCGAGGAAGACTCGCTCGACGCGCTCGGCGCGAAGTGGGGCGCGGGCCAGGCTCGCAAGGACGACGCCGGGTCCGCTGCCGGTGGTGGCGCGGGTGGTGGTGGCGACGCGACGGCTGGCGAGTCGCGCGGCCAGTTCGCGCAGGCCGCGGAGCGCAACCAACAGGGCGACGGCCCGGTCGAGACGATCAAGAACGAGGTGCGCCGGATCGGCCCTAACGAGACCTGCCCGTGCGGCAGCGGCCGCAAGTACAAGAAGTGCCACGGCCTGCCGGGTGCGGGCCCGCTGCCGCCCGAGGTGCTCAAGAAGCTCAAGTAGTTGGTGGCCATCAGTGGTCGTCGGTGGTCGGACGCGAGGCGAGCCCGGACGGAAGTCCCCGGAGTCTGATTCCGTGCACTGCCGGACCGTCCGCCGCAACGACCGTTGTCGTTGTTCCCGATCGCGATTCACCTCGTCGTTGCACGTCACATCGCCACGTCGGTCTTCGATTCGTGATCCGCAGCCTCCTCCACCTCGTTGCCCGCCAGCTCCGACGGCAACGGGGTTTGCGGGCACATTGGCTTCGTTTCGCAGCCGGCGCTCTCCTCTTCGGACAGCCGGGCCTGACGCGCTTCGCGCCACTGGTGCAGCAGCGTCAGCACCATCAACTCGAGCGCCTGACTCTCCTTGCGCTTGCTCTTCGCACCGGAACCGGTCGCGCCGCCGGCAGCCTGCTGGGCCAGCACGATCGCGCGTTGCCGGTCGCGCGCCTCGCGCAGCTTCTGGCAGCGGTGCAGCGCCGCGAGGCAGCGGTGGTAGTCGCGCTCGGTTCGCTGGTGGTAGCGATGGATCAGGTCGAGCAAGCTGGCATTGCCGCCGAAGAAGCCGGCCCGTGGGTCGAAGTCGACCGTCGTGAGCGTGGCCGCTTCGTAGGCCTCGAACCGCCGGCGCTTCCAGGCGCAATTGATGATGCGATCCACGAGCTCGTCTTCGTGCGCGTCGCCCGGGTCGAGGGCGATGCGCATGCCGAGACGCATCGCGTCGTACTCGGCTTCATCCTCGCCGGGGCCGACCACCGGCACATCCCTGGCGGTGAGCCCGTGGCGGTAGGCGTTGCGTGAAGACTTGCCCTTGCCAGCCTCGGTCTTCGGGCCGGTGGAAAGCAGCGCGTTGCGGCGATTGGCTTCGATCTGTCGAACAGTGGTCATCGGTCGAAATGGGGTTTTGACATCTGACTGAGGTGTGGGCTGAGACAGCACAACACCCCCTCTGTATTGAGGAATGTCCTATGTCGGGTCTGTTGGTAGATTCCCAAGTGGTTTGGCTTGAGAGAGTTGTGACTGGACTAGCTAGAATGGACTGATGTCTGGCCGCGGAGACAGCGTGCACACGGGCGTCACGATGCACCGCGGCTGCGGCTCAACAGCTCCTCGGCGTGGGCCAGGGCGGCGTCGGTGGCGTCACCGCCGAGCAGGGTGGAC
>JBFWQT010000550.1:0-4779 GCA_050249295.1 Planctomycetota bacterium | reverse complement strand
GCGACCCGATCGGCAGATCGATGCGGCCGGCCGGTGGCTGCAGGTGGCCCTCGACCAGCGCGAGGTACTCCTAGATCACCGGCTGCAGCTCGAACAGCTTGTAGAACGCGGCACGCGCCGGCTTGCCCTTGGCCACCAGCAGCACGCCGGTGGTCTCCTGGTCGATGCGGTGCGCGAGCAGCGGAATGACGTCGCGCGCCGGGTCGTCGGAGCGGTAGCGCGCGTGCAGCAGGTTGATCACCGAGCCGAAGCGCCGCTTGCCGACCGGGTGCACCAGCAGGTTCGGCGGCTTGTCGATCGCCACGAGCCACTCGTCCTCGGCCAGCACCGGCAACTCCAGACCGGCCAGCGCCCCGGGGTCTTCCACTGGCGGCGGCACGTCGATCTCGATGATGTCCCCGGCCCGCACCTTGCGCGCGGCCGGCACCGGCTGCCCGTTCTTGCGCACCAGTGCGCGGTCGATGCGATCCTGTATCTGCGTGCGCGACGCCCAGGTGAGGAACTCGCCGAGGTACACGTCGAGCCGCCAGCCGTCGTAGCACTCGTCCACGGTCAGTCGCAGCACCTCCGGAACCTGCGAGAGGTCCGGTCGTGGCTGGCCGCGGAAGAATCGACGGAGCGACATGGTGGTGACGGATGAGGCGGGACCCGGCGACGCACACGGATACCACGTCGGAACTCCACGGCCGGCCACAACCGGCGACAACCGGCGGCGAGATTGCCACGTTCCTGCTGCAGTCCGCGTTGGTGCCGGTTTGCCCGCAGGCAGCCGCTGTGGTATCACCGACCATACTGGCAACTGCCGCTCCCCGCACGGTTTCCGAACGACGTCTGCAGCAGCGAGGTTCCCGCCATGGCGATGGGGCTCATCGGTCACAAGAGAATCGGCGAACTGCTCGTCGAAAAGGGTCTGTGCACGGCCGAGGACGTCAAGGCTGGCCTGGAAACCCAGAAGCAGACCGAGCGTCTGCTCGGCGAGGAGCTGGTCTTCAAGAAGATCATCAAGGCCGACGACCTGCTGGAGACGCTCTCCGAGCAGTTCAACCTGCCGTACATGGACCTGATGGAACCCAACGTGGTGAACCCCGAGGTGCTGCGCAAGCTGCCCGAGAAGGTCTGCCGCGGCTTCCGGATGGCGGCCCTGCAGGAGCGCGAGCAGGGCGGCGAGAAGATCCTCTACGTCGGCATGGCCAATCCGAAGAACGTGATGGCCCTCGACTCGATCCGCCAGATTCTCAAGGGCGTGAAGATCCAGCCGGTGCTCGCGCTGGCCACGCACGTGATGAAGGCGCTCGACACCTACTACACCGACGACGCCGCGGCCGGCCTCGGTGACGTGTTCGACGAGGGCGCCGACGACGTCGACATGGTCCGCGACGGCGAGGACGGCGACGGCGTGGACGTCAGCGACCACGACGCGGCCCCGGTGATCCGCTACGTCAACGGCCTGTTCGTGCGCGCCGTCAAGGATCGCTGCTCGGACATCCACATCGAGTGCTACGAGAAGGAACTGCGCGTCCGGTTCCGCATCGACGGCAAGCTGCAGGTGAAAGACAAGCCGCCGACGCGCATGCGCAACGCGATCATCGCGCGCATCAAGGTGATTTCGGGCCTCGACATCGCCGAGCGCCGCCTGCCGCAGGACGGTCGTACCAAGGTGCGACTGATGAACCGCGAGATCGACATCCGCGTCAGCACCCTGCCGATGATCCACGGCGAGAAGGTCGTCATGCGACTGCTCGACAAGACGGCCACGTCGCTGAACGTCAACGACATGGGCATGGAGCCCGAGGTGCTCGAGAAGTGCCTCAAGCTGATCCGCCGCCCGTACGGCATCATCGTGCTCTGCGGGCCGACCGGGTCGGGCAAGACCACCACGCTGTATTCGTTCCTGTCGGTGGTGAATGAACCCGACACCAACATCGTGACCGTGGAGAACCCGGTCGAGTACCAGCTGTTCGGCATCAACCAGTGTCAGGTGCGGCAGGAAATCGGCATGACCTTCGCCGCCGGCCTGCGAAGCATCCTGCGTCAGGACCCCGACATCGTGATGGTCGGCGAGATCCGCGACATGGAGACGCTGGAGATGAGCATGAAGGCGGCCCTCACCGGCCACCTGGTGTTCAGCACGATTCACACCAACAACGGCGTGGCCACCGTGCAGCGCATGATCAACATGGGCGCCGAGCCGTTCCTCGTGTCGTCCACGCTGACCGCGTCGATCTCGCAGCGCCTCGTGCGCAAGATCTGCCCGGTCTGCAAGCGCGCCGACAACCCGCCGGCCGACATGATCAAGGCGCTGCAGGAGCGCTTCAACGATCCGTGCGACTTCAAGTTCATGCGCGGCACCGGCTGCGACAACTGCGCCAACACCGGCAACCGCGGCCGTGCGGCGAGCCACGAGCTGTACTTCGTGGGCAGCATCCAGCGCGACATGATCGCGGCCGGCGCCACCGAGCAGGAACTCGCGGCCCAGGCCAAGAAGGACGGCATGCAGACGATCGTCGAGAACGCCTTCCTCAAGGTGCGGCGCGGCGAGATCAACGTCGATGAGTGCCTCGCGCTGTTCTACGACGACGACGACGTCTGATCGCGGACGGCAACATCTCTGCGCGCGGGCGTGCTGGCTGCGGCGAGCACGCCCGCGGTGCGTTTCAAGAATTCGCGCGGCGAGGCGCCTGAGGCAACGCACTGGCAACGCACCGGCAATGCACCGCCGCCGTTGACGCACCACGGCGCATGGCGGAAACTCGTAACACCGATCCGCTGCGCGAGACGAGACGCACGCCAGACCCCGGCCGCTCATGTCACTCACCCGCCGTTCGTTCATATCGGTCTGTGGCACCGCCGTGGTCACCACCGGCCTGTTCCCGATCGGCCGGCTGCTCGGCCAGGACACGCCCGGCTCCGCGCCAGCGCCAGCGCCGGCGCCAGTCACGAAGGGCAAGACCCTGGTGCTGATCTTCCAGCGCGGCGGCGCCGACGGCCTGAACATGGTTGCGCCGTTCGGCGAGGCCGCCTACACGACGTACCGCCCCTCGATCGCCCTCAAGGCGCCCACGGCCGGCGGCGACGAGGCGGCCAAGGCACTCGACCTCGACGGCTTCTTCGGCCTGCATCCGCGGATGCGCGCGCTGCACCGCTACTTCGGCGCCGGCGAGCTGGCGATTGTGCATGCCGTGGGCAACCCGAAGAACAACCGCTCGCACTTCAACCAGCAGGACGTCTGGGAAACGTGCCGCTTCGACTCGCTGAACACCGCCGACGGCTGGCTCAATCGCCACCTGCAGACCAGCGAGGGCCACGGCCCGTTGCGCGCCGTCGCGGTCGGCCAGACGCTGCCGCGCATCCTGCGGGGCACCGCCACGGCCCAGGCGATCCGCAGCGTGAAAGACCTGAACTACAACAATCGCTTCGGCAACAACGACGACATCGCGCGCCGACTGGCCGAGCGCTACGGCGCGAACGGCAGCACGCCGCCGGCCGCCGACGACAACGTCGTGCGCGACGCTGGCAAGGCGACGCTCGAGGGCATGAAGGCGCTGGAGGACGTTGCGAAGCGCGACTACACCCCGGCCGAGGGCGCGAACTACCCCGAGCGCAATGGCATCGCCGACCGCCTCCGCAGCGTGGCGCAACTGATCAAGGCTGGCGTCGGTCTCGAAGTGGCGGTCGTGGATGCCGGCGGCTGGGACACGCACCAGAACCAGGGCGACGCCGGCGCCGGGCAGTTTGCCGACCGCGTCGGTGAGATGGCCGATGCGATGGCGGCGTTCGCCCGCGACATGGGTGACGGCATGCGCGACGTGCTGGTGCTGACCATGACCGAGTTCGGCCGCACCGCCAAACAGAACGGCACCTCCGGCACCGACCACGGCCACGGCAGTGTGATGCTCGCGCTCGGCGGACCGGTCGCGGCGGTGAAGAGCGGCGGCCGCGTGCACGGCCTGTGGCCGGGCATGGAGACCGAGCAGCTCAACCAGAAGCGCGACCTGGCGGTCACGACCGACTTCCGCGACGTGGTCACCGAGGTGGTCACCGCGCACCTCGGCAACACGTCACTGACGAGCATCGTGCCGGATCATGTGCCCGCGCCGGTGGGCCTGCTGCTGCCCGGCGAAGATTTTTGAGCGCGATGCGGTGGTGGTTGATCTACACGGGATGCGCCGGAGGTGTTCAGCGCAATCGTCGTGAGCTTCGTCGGTGTACCCCTCCGGGGATCTTCGCATCCCCGGCTCGCCTGGAACGGATTGTCTGAAGTGGGATCGCCGCTGATCAGTTCAGCGCAGGCCGGGTGCGAAGGGCGGGATCAGAAGTCGCCGCTGATGTTCGCGTCGTTGGGCAACGCGTCGCCCTCGGGCAGGTGGTAGGTGCCGCGATCGCCGGTGGTGGCCATGCGCACGCCGGCGGCCTGGCGGTCACCCTCGATCGCCTTCATTGCGTGCGGCAGACCGAAGTCGGTGCTGTGGCTCGTCGCGACGGCGTTGAGTTCCTCAGAATGATAGTCGCGCGCGCGCTCGCGGGGGATGCGCACCGGTTGGACCGGATCGCTGTCCGGACCGGGCGTCGGCGCGTTGATCATCGCCGGCGGGCCGGGCGGAACGTTACCCGTGCCCGGCGTGCCCACCGACGAGTCGGGAGCCGGCGTCGAATCGGCCGGGCTGTTGCCGCCGTTGGCAACCCCGGGACCCGTCGGCTGACGATCCGGCAGCAGCAACAGGCCGAGGCCCAGCGACAGGATCAGCATGGCCGCGACGGCCGGGTGACGAGCAATCTGGA
>JBFWQT010000549.1:0-4802 GCA_050249295.1 Planctomycetota bacterium | reverse complement strand
CCGCGTCGGCCGGCGCCAGCTGCAGCGCGGCCAGCACCTCGCGGCCGACGTCCGTGCCGGCGGTGGCGATCAGCACGTGGCCGCTGGCGTGGGCCGGCAGTTCGGGGAGGTTGATGTCGAAGCCACTGCGGCAACGCGGGCCGGTGTCCATCGAGGTGCAGAAGCAGGTGCCGCCCGGCTCGGTGCAGTTCACCGACACGATGAACATGTTCGCGCGGCGAGCCGAGTAGAAGGTGTCGCGGAACGGCCCGTCGCGCAGCACCTTGTCCTGCACGTCGAACGCGGCCAGTTCGCAGGCGCGCACGCCGATCAGCGCGAGCTTCTCGTCGGGCGCCTCGTCGGCCTGCACGGCAAACCCGCCGGCGTCGTCGCGCTCGGCGCGCCACAGTCGGCGGCGCATCGGCAGGCCGATCTGCTTCCACGAATGCGGCCCGACGACGTAGCCGAAGCGCGCCTCGTCGTCGCGCTTCTGCACGCGGTAGTGGCCGGCCTCCTGGCGGTCGGTCCAGCCGATCGGCAGTTCGGTGGCCGCGTCGAGGTCGGCGTACACGATCGCGCCGTCACGCAGTCGGGGGCCCATCAGACGATGGCCGCGCCGCTGCAGTTCGACGAACAGCTCGCCGAGCTGTTGCGGTCGCATCATCAGTGGCTGGCTTGGCACGGTCATGGGCAGCGCGACGTTCAGGCAGTGGTCAAACAGAGCATACGCCGCTGGACGACGGGCGCAACGCCACGCGTTACCCGCCAACAGATAGAAAATCATGCCCGCGAGTATGAATCCTGATGAGGCGGGGCAAGCCGCGTGCGATTGGAGAGCTGATGGCGAGAGGGCAAGGGCAAGGGCAAGGGCAAGGGCAAGGGCAAGGGCAAGGGCAAGGGCAAGGGCAAGGGCAAGGGCAAGGGCAAGGGCAAGGGCAGGTTTGGGGAGATTCAAGACAACCCCAAAACGCGGCTAGCCGCCGTCAGCACGGAGCGCAATTGTTTTTCGCGAAAAACACTTGCGGCCGGGGTGGTTGGCAAATAGCATGCCTATTCGTGGGACGGTTGCCAGCCGGCCTGATCCACCAGGTGGCAAACGTCGGGGCTAACAGCGTGGTGGTCGAAGTTCCGATCGAGGGCGAAACGTCGCAGTCAGCGCAAGCCAACTGCGTGGGTCAGCTTTCACTCTCGTCGGAGGGCGCGTGTCGTTGAAGACTTACGTCCTGGACCCCCGTCATCCGTAGCAAACCCGCAGGCCGCACCAGCATCGCTGGAACGCGGCTTGTAGTCGTTTCCAGCGCCGTACTACCTGCCTGCAGGATCAACGGAGCTGGAAAGGCCACCATCCCTCACGCAGTCGCAGTGCAGTAGCAGCAACGCAGGGTTGAACAGGAGGCCCGTCCCGGGGCGCTGCGCGAGAGCGCCGCAGACACCCGGCCAGAGCCTCCCGGACGAGTTCGCTGATTGACACGGCTCAGGTGCGTGGCCGTTTGTCGCAGGCGCTCATCCGACGTGGATCGCATCCGCAACGACAGATTCCGCAAAGACACACAGGGACAGGCTCAATGCGCAACAACCCGAATGCGGGACAGTGGAATGATGTTGTCCTGTTCGGCCGTGGCGAAGAACTGGTTCGCATCCCCGACCTCGTCGAGCTGCAGACCCGGTACTACGAGAACTTCCTGCAGAAGGAAGTCGCGCCCGAACGCCGACAGATGCTCGGTCTGCACTCGATCATCCACGAGACGTTCCCGATTCCGTCGTTCGACGGCAAGTACCAGCTGCAGTACGTGCGCTACCGCCTCGGCAAGCCGCGCTACACGCCGGACGAGTGCCGCAACCTCAAGCTGACCTTCGGCGCGCCCTTCTACCTGCAGCTGCGCCTCGTCGGCCCGACCGACACCGTCGAGGAAGAGGTGTACCTCGGCGAGATGCCGCTGATGATCGGCGGCGGCGAGTTCATCATCAACGGTGCCGAGCGCGTGATCGTGACGCAGCTGCACCGCTCGCCGGGCGTCGACTTCCAGGTCGAGCTGACCACCGGCGACAAGAAGCTGCACAGCTGCTGGGTGATTCCCGAGCGCGGCAGCTGGATCGAGATCAACGTCACGAAGAAGGACACGCTGTCGGTCCGCATCGACCAGTCGAGCAAGTTCAGCGCGATGACGCTGCTGCGCTCGATGTGGGAGAGCGATGACGCCGGCCGTCCGATGGCGCGCTACAGCAGCAACGAGGACATCGTCCGCCGCTTCTACAGCACCAAGGTCGTGCCGCTCGGCGACGTGGAGGTTCCCGACAAGCTCGACGCCGCGAAGGTGATCGCCGACTTCGTTGACGGCCTGAAGGGCGTGCAGGTGCGCCTGCCCGAGCGCGTGGGCCTCGGCGACCGCCCCGGCATGATCGAAGTCCAGATTCCGCCGCGCGTGGTGCCGCCGACGTTCGACCCGGTGCCGACCAAGCTGGTGAAGATCGACCGGCCGGAGCCGTTCAACGCGCAGCAGCCGAGCATCACGTCGGTCGTGCTCGACCGCGAGAACGAGTCGCTGGAAGACCTGCAGGAGGCCGTGGCCGGTTTCCGTCTGGCCGAGGACATCGCCTCGCTGGGCCTCGAGGCCGACCAGGTGCTGACTGACGACGACCTCGAGAAGATCTGGGAAGAGACCGGCATCCGGTCGTTCCAGCGTCACGAGAAGATCAACCTCAACCAGGCTGACGCCGCCGAACTGGCGTGGAGCCACGAGCACTTCCAGACCGGGTTCACCGAGAAGCGGATCGAGAAGTTCCTCGAGAACCGCGAGGTCGCCAACTACTTCACCGACTTCGAGGAAGCGCGCGGTGGCACCGGTGTGCCGGAGGGCAACGCCGCGACGTGGTCGGACATCTTCTATCTGGGTCAGCCGCTGAAGATGCCCGACGCGAAGCCGTCGGAGAAGCTGATCGAGGACCTGGTCGGCTGGCGCCTGGCGGAAGAACTGCACCTCGCGTCGGGCCGCACGCTGCTGCGCAAGCACCGCCTGACCGAGAAGGATGTCGAGCGCATCCACGAGAGCCGCCACCTGACGCAGGTCAAGATCTTCACGCGCGTGAACCTCAACGACGCCGAGGAAGAGGAGCTCTCCTGGACCGAGGCGAAGTTCAAGACCGGCCTGACGCCGAAGCGCGCACAGAAGCTCTACGAGACGTCGCGGCAGACGCCGTTCAAGGATCTTGCGCAGGCACAGAAGGGCATCGGCCTTTCGGCGCCGCAGGCCCGCGCGTGGGACCTGGTGTTTGTGGCCGGCCCGGCCGGTGAGGGTGCCGCCAGCCCGCAGGCGCCGCCGTCGTTCACCTCGCGCCTGGTCGGCTTCGAGCTCGCGCAGGCGATCCAGCTGGACACCGGCGAGCTGGTGCACGACGGCACCGTGCTGAGCCATGCCGACGCGACGAAGATCTACGTGCACGGCAAGGACGACGTCGTCTACCTCTGGCAGCTCAACCTCAACGAGGTGAGCATCGACGAGGTCGAGCACGTCAACGAGGCGTACGACCTGAAGCTGCAGCCGGCGCAGATGAAGGCGATCGGCAAGTCGCTGGAGAAGGCCCGCCCGTTCCGGGGCTGGGAATCGTTCTCCGAGGCGAGCGGCATTCCGGTGCGGACGCTGGAAGCGAAGTTCAAGCCGTACTTCTTCGCCGGCGCCGACGAGAAGGGCGACGAGACGAAGAGCCTGGCCGGCGTGCTCGACCAGCTGGTCGGCCGTCGTCTGAGCAAGGACGTGCTGGGCGTGGGCGGCAAGATTGTCCTGCCGCGCTTCCTGGAGCTGACCTCGGCCGACGTCGAGATGCTGTTCCGCAGCACGAGCGTGCCGCTGGTCGAGGTGCTGCGCCCCGAGGACGCCGAGTACTTCCACGACAAGCGCGCGCCCGGCAGCACGACGGCCGGCGAGCCCGACAAGGACGCGATCCTCGAGCGGCTGCTCAAGCCGAAGAAGCTCAAGGTCGGCCCGAAGACGCCGCGCAAGGAGCTGGCCGGCAAGTTCACGTACAAGCCCGTGCACCCGACCGGCTCGCGCCAGTTGCTCGACGCGTTCGAGGGCATCCCGGCCGCGATCGCCGACGAGATGCTGACGCTGACCGTCCCGCCGGAGCCCGAGAAGGGCAAGAAGAAGAAGGACGAGGAAGTCCGCCCGCCGCTCGAGGAAGTGACGCTCTGCGGCTACGTGAAGCGCGAGTGGATCCAGCCGGGCATCAAGAAGGGCACGGTCAAGGCGAGCGAGAAGAAGCGCCTCGTCGACGAGATCGTGAACCGCACGACCGTGTCGGCGATCATCGATCCGGCGTCGCAGGAAATCCTCGTCGACGCGTTCCTGCCGATCCAGCAGGCCAAGGCCGAGGCGATCATCAACAGCGGCATCGCCGAGATCGAGGTGATCGAGGACCTGGACGACTCGCTGATCCTGAACTCGCTGGCGGAAGACCCGAGCACGACGCACGAGGACGCGCTGATGCGCATCTACGCGCGGCTGCGGCCCGGCAACCCGCCGAACCTCGAGAAGGCGCGGCAGCTGTTCCGCGAGAAGTTCATGGACGAGACCCGCTACAAGCTGGGTCGCGTCGGCCGGTTCCGCCTGAACCGCAAGTTCGGGTCGGACATCGAGGAAGACATGCAGGTGCTGCAGCAGGAGGACGTGGCGAACGCCATCGAGTACCTGCTGAAGCTGCGCCGCAGCGAGGGCGAGGTGGAAGGCGCCGAGACGGACGACATCGACCACCTGGGCAACCGCCGCGTGAAGACGATCGACGAGCTGGCCGGTGACGAGCTTCGCAAGGGCTTCCTCAAGCTCAAG
>JBFWQT010000548.1:0-4807 GCA_050249295.1 Planctomycetota bacterium | reverse complement strand
GCTGAGCGCGCGAGCCACAGCGCGCCGTTGCGCTTGTCGCCCTTCAGGGAGTAGGCGCATGCAATGTTGTAGACGGCCGCGCCGTACGGCTGCGAGTCTTCGGGCAGCTCGGTCAGCAGCGCGCGGAACGCGGCGATCGCCTCATCGAGCTTGCGATCGGTCAGCAGCTTGAGCGCTTCGTTCCAGCGCTGCTGCACGCCGCCGTCCGGACCGGGCTGCGCGATCGGCGTCGAATCCGACGGCCAGAAGCTCCAGCGAGCCTGCTGCCGCTGCGAGTGCCGCGCGGGCCACGACTGCGGGCCGGGCGGAGGACCTGCCGGCAGCAGCATCCACACGCCGATCGCCAGGAACAACATCCAGATCACCACGCTCCCGGAGCAATGGTTCGGGGGGCAACTGGTTCGCTTCATGGCAGACTCCGCAATTCGCTGAAACGCATTGGTACAGGCCCTTCCGGGGTAGCATCGAGCCTCCGGAGGGGCAAGGCATTCACGCGGGCACCCCCGGAGAGTATGTAGGCTCGCGACGGCCTGTACACCTCCACCGTCTGCACGGATGCCCGCGGCAAACCGACCGGCAGCAATTCTCCAGCTCTGGCACGACAAGGAGCTCAAATCGGCGTGGCGCTGGTTTGTGCTTTCCGGCGCCGTTGGCTGCGTCGCCGGCATCGGCGCGATCGTCTTCTACTACGCGTCGGCCGGCCTCTCGCACCTCTGCCTCACCGGCCTTGCCGGCTACCACCCCGGCGGCCCCGCGCGCGAGCCGGAGGTCTTTGCCGATCTCGGCGGGCCGTCCAGCGTGCTGCTGCTGATGCTGATCATCCTGCCGGCCACCGGCAACTTCCTCGCCGGCTGGCTCGCGCTGAGGTTCGCGCCCGACGCACGCGGCCACGGCACCGACGCCGCGCTCGACGCCTACCACCGCAAGCGCGGCGAGATCAATCCGAAGACCACCGTCATCAAGCTGCTCGCCTCGGCGCTCACGCTCGGCACCGGCGGCTCGGGCGGCCGTGAGGGCCCGATCGCGCAGATCGGTGCCGGCTTCGGATCGTGGCTCGGCAAGGTCTTCGGCATGCGACCGATGGACCGCCGCATCCTGCTCGCGGCCGGGCTTGCGGCCGGCATCGGTGCGATCTTCCGTGCGCCGCTCGCCGCCGCGCTGTTCGCCAGCGAGATCCTCTACCGCGATACCGAGTTCGAGGCCGAGGTGCTGCTGCCGGCGATGCTCTCGTCGATTCTCGCGTACTGCATCTTCTCGTTTGTCACCGGCGACTTCGCCGAGCTGTTCACGATGGCGGGCGGCCCGGCCGGCACGATCTTCGTCTTCGACAACCCGCTCGACCTGGTCGCCTACCTCGTGCTCGCGATCGTCGTCACGCTCGGCGGCGTCATCTACGTGCGCACCTTCTATGGCATCGAGTGGGTCGCGCACCGCCTCACGCGCATCCCGGCGCTGGCCCGCCCGGCCATCGGCGGCGCCCTGACCGGCCTCGTCGGCGTGATCCTGTTCCTCGTCGCCGCGTCGTTCCTGTCGGGCGGCGAGCGCGGGCCGGTGGCGCACGCGGCGCTCAGCGTGCTGGGCTTCGGCTACGGCCTGCTGCAGGGCCTGTTCAATCCGGAGTACGCGGCCGCGCACAACCTGGTCACGCTGACCACCGGCGCGAGCGTGCTGATCCCGCTGCTGCTGATGATCGCGTTCGGCAAGATCCTCACCACCTCGCTGACGATCAGCAGTGGCGGCTCGGCCGGCGTGTTCGGCCCGAGCATGGTGATCGGTGGCTGCCTCGGCGGCGCGGTCGGCTGCTTCTTCCACTCGATCGGCTGGGCCGACCATCCGGCGCCGTTCATCGTACTCGGCATGGCCGGCTTCTTCGCGGGCGTTGCGAAGACGCCAGTGAGCACGGTGATCATGGTCAGCGAGCTGACCGGCACGTACCGCCTGCTGCTGCCCGCGATGTGGGTCTGCACGCTGTCGTACATCCTGCTCGGCCGCAATCGCGGCGTGCTCTATCGCAGCCAGCCCGAGACGCGCGCCGACAGCCCGGCCCACCGTGGCGACTTCATGATGGACGTCTTCAGCGGCATGATCGTCGCCGACGTGGTCGACCGCCGGATGGACAAGGCACACCCGATCAACGCCCGCCTCACGCTCTCGCAACTGGTGCCCGAGGTGATCCAGACCGGCGAGACCTACTTCCCTGTGGTGGACGACGCCGGCCGTCTGAAGGGCATCTTCAGCCTCAACGACATCCGCGAGATGCTCTACGACGAGTCGCTCGGCGACCTCGTGACGGCGATGGACGTGGCGACGACGAAGGTGGTCACGCTGCAGCCGGAGGACGACCTGAACGAGGCGATGAGCCGCTTCGCGCTGAAGGGATTCGAGTACTTGCCGGTGGTGCAAACCGCCAACGGCGACTACCGCCTGCTCGGCATGTTGTCGCGTCGTGCATTGCTGGCGGAGTACACCGAGCGGTTGCTGGCGCTGAAGAGTGGCGATGCGAGCGTGCGCCGGCGGGCGGTGACGGCCGAGGATCTGTAGTCCGCGATCGCGCAGTGGTCGCGCGTCCCGGGCTCAGCTGCGCGGTTCCTGCTCCTGCTCGAGCGCGCGCTCCTGCTCCGACTCGTGCTCGGCGCGTTCCTCGGCGCGGCGCTCCGATGACTGGCGCTTCATGTCGACTTCGCGCCGGCGGATCTTGTCGAGAATCTCCTCGGGGTCGGCCTCGATCAACTCGACCTCGCCGCCGCAGTTGGCACAGCGCACCATACTCAGCCGGAAGTCGCCCTCGCCGAGTTCCTCGTTCTCGAATCCCTCGATGAACAGCACGCCGTTGTTCATCAGGGTGCACGGCAGCGTGAACTCCTTCGTGATCGCGAAGCGGCCGCGATCGCAGAAGCCGACGATGCTCGTCAGGTATTCGTCGGGCAACCAGCCCCGGCTTTTCTTGCAGCGCAGCAGTTTGATGCCCATGAACAATCCCGGCGGTGCGCGCTTGATTGGAAGATCAGTATATCATTATCGGCGACACACGATCATCGCCGCTGTCATACCCGGCTGACGCCGGACGTTTCCGGGTCAGTCTCCGCCCGGCCCGTCAGGCCCGCCAGAGTTGTCTCCTGTCCCGGCCTGCTTGCCAAGCCCTTCGCCCGGCGGCAGCACGTCGGCCTCGCCGAGCCGGGTCCATTGGTCGATCCGGGCGGACGGCTGCCCGGCCACATTCGCGCGAACCGTGGCAAGCCATTCCTGCTCGACGCTCGCGGCCATCGCGAGCGACCGGCGGTCGCCGCACAGCTCGCGGTAGCGCGGGTACAGCCGGACCGCGTCGGTCAGCCACTGTGCGGCGACAGCGGCCGTGAACGACTGATCGCGGTAGCCGCCGACCAGCACCATCAGTTGCTGCACCACCGAGTCCTGCAGCGCCGCCAGCCGCTCGGCATACACCGACCGCTCGTAGTCGGCGCTGTCCTGGATCAGCCTGGCCTCGTCGGCGGCGTAGCGCGCCTCGATCGCCACCTGGTCGGCCAGCGTCTTCTGCAGTGCCGCGAGTTCGGCGGTGCGGGCCGCGCGAACCTCGGCGCCGGCCACGCGCTCGAGCGCCGAGATCCGGTAGTTGGCCGTCTGCAGGCGCGACTGCAGTTCCTCGATGTTGCGCATGTAGCGGCGGATGTCGTTGATCCGCGACGTCGCCTGATCGCGTTCGAGCTTGAGCTTCGGCATCTCGACGAGCTGCTTGTCCAGCTCGTCCAGGTGCGCGCGCTTCGGCGCGATTGCCGCATCGAGCGCCGCCTTCTTGTCGCGCAGCGCGGCCACCGACTTGTTGGTGGCGTCGAGCGCATTGCGCGCGTCGGTCAGCTTCTGTTCGAGCGCCGGCCGCGTGGCGAGGCGCCGCTCGAGGTTGGCGATGCGGCTGGCCAGGCGCGTGCGCTCGGCGTCGAGCCGGACCACGACCTCCTCCAGCCCGGCCACGCGCGTCTGACGTTCGCCGAGGTCGCTGCGCGCGGCCTGCGCGGCAGCGGTGGCGGCCGGCACGTCGGCCTTCGCAGCGGCTTCGGACGCGGCTTCGGCGGCGCTGGCAGCGGCCTTCGCCGCGGTGTCGCGTTCGCTCACCGCGCTGGTTGCGGCGGCCAGTGCGCGACGCGCGTCGTCCTCGGTGGTGCGAGCCTGCACCAGCGCGAGCCCGGTCTGCGACGCCGCAGCGGTGGCCTCCTCGTGCGCGGTCTGTGCGGCGTCACGCTGGCGGCGCGCGGAGTCGAGCGCCTCGGCGGCCGGGCCGAACAACTCGCGGGCGCGGGCCAGCTCTTCGTTGGCGCGGGTGTGCGCCTGCTCGGCGGTCGCGTGCGCCGCGGTGCCGGCCTCGACGCGGCGCATCGCCTCGTCGTATGTGGCGCTGGTGGTCTTCGCGTTGGCGGCCGAGGCTTCGCGTGCCGCGCCGGTGGCCTCGACCCGACGCGTCGCTTCCGCCAGTGCGCTGTTCGCGGCAGTCTGCGCGGCGGTCAGCTTCGGCAGGTCGGTCTGGAACTTCGCGAGTTGCTGGTCGAACTCGCCGATCCGGCGTGCCACATCACTGTAGGCGTTGGTCGCGGCGGTGGCGGTGGTGGCGGCGATCTTCGCGGCGTCGATTGCGTCCTTGCCGGCCTTCCTCGCATCCGTGGCGGCGTTGGCCAGCGGCGCAACGGCAGCGCGCAGGCGGGCGGCGGTGTCGCGCGCCGTGGCGTGGGCGGCGGTGGCGTCGGCCAGTGCCTTGTCGGCGCGGGTCAGCGCAGCGGCGGCGTCGGCGGCGCGCGCGTCCTGGTCGCGGCGCGCGGCG
>JBFWQT010000547.1:0-4817 GCA_050249295.1 Planctomycetota bacterium | reverse complement strand
GCTCTCACGGTTGGCCCAGCCAAGATCAGAGAGGATCGGGATCTGGCGGACGTAGCCGTGGCGCGTGACGGTGGCGGTCGATTGCATGGAGTTCTCCATCCACGAGGTTGCCCGTTAGCGAACGAACGCATTGAGCGATGCGACGGTTTGCAACAATGCTCTTTCGCGGCCGCGTCGATTTCAGAGCACGCGACTCAAGTCGATCGCTAGCGATCGACTTCGCCTGCGCGCCTGAGCAACCCGCGTGCCGCGTCCGGTCGCCGTCCACCAGAAAGGGGTGCGTGAGCGACCGCCGCTGGAGCGCCGGAAGCGAGAGTGGTCACCACCAAGACAATCTACGAACGAAGTTCATCTGCAGGCGAGTCGCCCAGCAACAACATGGCCAGCTCTGGCGGGGGACGGATGCCCACCCGCGCAAACCGGTACCGCGCTCTTTCCGCCCACTCTACGGCGCTGGCCTCGTCACGGTGTAGATGAGTCATGAGCGCGATGTTGAAGCAGCACTCCGCTTCGCCACGTTGGTCCGAGCATGTCCGCAGGTCTGTTGAAATAGAGGTGGGCTCAACCTGAAGGCAGGATGGTGGTTTCCACGCCGTCCACCCTACGAACAGGAGAGCCCAGATGAGCAACCGTAGTCGGAAGACGACCCGCCAGCAAGCGGCACGACCCAATCCCAAGAGCGAAGTCAGGAGCCGGGGGAAGGCCTCGGCGAAGGCGAGCAAGCGCAGCCGCGAGGATCACGTCGGCATACGCAGCAGCGCGCAACTGCCGGTGCCGTTCGACGTTGAGAGCATCCGTGACGGCATGCGCGTCGCGTTGCTGACCACGGCGCGCGAGGCGATGCTGCGCACGCTGACCGATCTCGTGGACGAGGAAGTGATCGAACTCGCGGGCGCGCGCCACTCGCGACGCGGCGCGAGCAACCCGCATCGTCGTCACGGTCGCGTGCCGACGACGATCTTCATCGACGGCCAGCCGGTCGCGTTCGACCGTCCGCGCCTGCGCAACGCGGCGACGAACTCCGAGGTCGAACTCGCGCGCGTCGGCGCGTTGCAGTCACGCGAGGCGCTCGACGCGGACGTGCTCGGCAAGCTGGTTCGCGGCATCTCGACGCGCAACTACGACGGCGCTCTGAACGAGATCGCCAACGGCCTCGGCATGCAGAAGAGCGCGGTCAGCGAATCGTTCATCCGCGCGTCGAAGAATGACCTCGACGCGATCAACTCGCGCCGCCTCGACGAGCACGCGTTCGTCGCGGTGTTCATCGACGGCCAGCACTTCGCCGACACCGCTGTGCTCTGCGCGCTTGGCGTGACGACCGACGGCACGAAGATCGTGCTCGGCCTGCGCGACGGCGCGAGCGAGAACAGCGACGTGGTGCGCGACCTGCTGGCCGAGCTGGAGGAGCGCGGACTGACGCTCACGCCGCGCGCGCTGTTCGTGCTCGACGGCGGCAAGGCGCTGCATCGCGGCGTGCGCGACACGTTCGGCGAGCGCGCGGTGATCCAGCGCTGCCAGCAGCACAAGAAGCGCAACGTGAAGAGCTACCTGCCGAAGGCGTGGCACGCCGAGCTGGATCGCAAGCTGAGCGCCGCGTACGGCATGACCTCGTACGCGGACGCGAAGCGTGCGCTGGAGCAGATCGCGCGGTGGCTGGAGCAGCACAGCGAGTCGGCGGCGGAGAGCCTGCGCGAGGGCATGGCGGAGACGCTGACCGTGCATCGGCTCGGCCTGACCGGCGCGCTGCGCAAGACGTTCTCGACGACGAATCCCATCGAGTCGTTGTTCAGTGTCGTCGAGGAGAAGTGCCGTCGCGTGAAACGCTGGCGCGGCGCGTCGATGGTGCTGCGCTGGACCGCGAGTGCGTGCGTGTGGCACGCGAAGCGCATGCGCCGCGTGAGGGGCTTCAAGGACCTCCCGCAACTCATCACCGCACTGGAGAATCACGCCGTCGAATCGAGTGAATCGTCAACGCGATCCCGCCGTCGCGCTGTATAAGTCCCCGTCCCGCCCGCCGCTATTTCAACAGGTCGCCGGACAACCTCCGTTGGTCACCGACGTTGTGGCAAAGATCGAGCGCGCGGTGGAAGCAGAAGAACATCTCGTCGATCTCACCGAGTCGCTCAAACACGAAAGCCTGGTTGTTCAGAGTTCGGCCGAGGAGATCCCAGTCCTCGAACCTGGTGGCCAACTGCTCGCTTTCGACGTACGCGATCAGAGAATCTTGGTCTCGTTCCGCCATCGCAAGAGCCAAGCCGTAGTCGTTCAACACGCCCGCCTTCGTGGCTTCGAGCCCGGGCGGCAGGCTGCGAAGACATGCCTCGTAGCACTGGATTGCATCCCCGGTTCGGTTGTTCGCCGCGTAGCACAGGGCCATCCTGCTCAGGACATACGCGGCCTGTTCAGGCATGCCCAATGCGCGGTACTCCTGCATCGCCCGCTCGAAAAACTTGATCGCATTATCGACCTTGCTTTCAGCACTCGCTGCCTCGCCCCACGCAACAAAGCAGTCGGCGACCCTGACCACTGCACCCACACTCCGGTTCATCTGGAGGGCGCGCTGAAAGTGTTCAGCGCCAGTCTCCGGCTCACCTGCCTGAACGTACAGATAGCCAAGATTGAACAACGTCTCGGCTCCTCCTCGGACATCCCCCAACTCGTCCTGGATGCGAAGGCTCTCGAGATAGCAGGACTCCGCTTCCCGATACTCCCCTTGGTACGAGTGCACGCTTGCCAAATGAGTCAGAGCCCTGGCTTCGCAACGGCGATCCCGAAGCTGCCGGAACAGCGCTATCGACTCGTTGGTCGCGCGGATCGCCTCAACCGGTTTTCCCGCAGCCTTCTCGATGATTCCGATGTTTGTGAGCCTCTTGGCTACCTCCAATTGATTGCCGAGCGCACCGTAGATGTCGAGTGCTTCGCGCTGTAGTTGTGCCGCCCGTTCAAGTTCCACTGTAGCGTTGCTCATCGAGTTGCAGAGCCGAGCCCAATCTTCATTCGCACCGGCGCCCCTTTGGTCAGAGTATCCTTGGTAGACTGCAGAAACTAACTCGAAGCATGGCTGTCCAATGTGCGAAAGGAGCTTCTCCAGCAGCACGGCCGAACAGACCACACCGAGGGCTGCTGCCCATTTCCTTGCTTCGTCGTAGGCGTCTGTGGGCGTACCCGTGTTCGTGGACACTTGAGCTTGAGCCGAGCCTGGCAGGGCTTCATCCACAATCGTCGAGAGGCCCTCAATGTCGAACTCCAGGAATTGTGCTTTTTCGCCGTAAGAAGACACCAACCAGGATGCGGCTGGCAATGGCTTTGCACCCGGCCGTGTCAGCCAAGTCAAACCGTTTGCGTTCTCCCGATTTGACCACAGCGTCAGGTAGTTGGGATCCGCATTTAGGTCCGCACCCGAGTAGCCCATGAAGAGCCAGTGATGGTCTTCGAGTAGCTTTGCGATCAGGCCAAGCAAACCCAACGATGGGCCCTTCAGCCGTTGTTGCAAGGTGTCGACCAAGGTGTAGGTCCGGTCGAGGTCACCGTGCAGCTTCACAACCGCGCACTGCCCATCAACCCCGAAGTTGCCACCCAAGTCATTGAACTCGTCCGGCGACGCCGCGACCCGGAACGGCACATCGAGTTGCTCGAGAGCGGATTCGATGGCGCGGTCGAAGTTGGTGGTGATGATAGCAGCCAGCGCACCGGCCTTTGCCAACCTTGCCAGCGCCAAGTGGGCAGGGTTGGCGGCCTCGCTGGAAAGGCACCGAAGAACATCGAAGTAGCGCTCACCTATCTCCGTTTCGATGACCTCGGCTACGACTTCCGGTGGCAACAGTCCTGCTCCAACTCGCTCGTCAAGCGGAATGACGACTTGGTTTAGCCGGGTGGCTTCCATGTACCCCGTGTCGGCGACTTGCTCGCGAAGCGCCCTTATGATCATGGTCGAAAGCTGGCGCCACGTCGGCAAGCCGTCGGCGGCGCGACGGACAGTCCGGCTCCGGCAAACACGACGACAGGCCGGTCACACGCGCGTTCAAGAATGGTGCGGAGCACGGCGGACATGTGCTTGCTTGGGTAGCGGTTCGAGTGAGTGCGGTGTGCAAGGGAACGGTCCTGAGCGACGATCGGACACCCTCCTGAATACAATGACCCAGAATCGCGTCCGAGTCCAGGTGGCCTGAGTGGTGGCATGCGTAACGCCGACATTGCCGCAATCTTCTTCGAGCTGGCCGACCTGCTGTGGCTTCAGGGCGGGGAGCGATACCGTCACGCGCTTTCTGGCGAATCGGGCGGGTGCTGGAGCAACTGGCCGAGCCGGTCGCCGCGAAGATCCAAAAGGGCGCGCTGGAGGTCGCCGGATTCGTAGTGGTTGCCGATTGGTTTGCGGATGAAGTGGAGAGGCGGATCGTGCCGTCACCGTCTACGCCGACGACCGATTCGCCGACGCGTCCGGCACGGAGCGAACGACCGGTGCAAGTCGAGCACCGCTACCAGCGCTGCGGCGCGCTGAACCTCTTCGCGGCCTTCGACACTCGCAGCGGCAAGGTGATCGGCAAGTGCTATGCGCGCAAACGCCAGGCGGAGTTCATCGACTTCCTCGCGCACATAGATGCGGTGACACCGGCCGCTGTGACCACGATCCACATCGTCTGCGACAACCTGAGCACCCACCACGGCAAGCAGGTCCGGGCATGGCTCGCCACGCGTCCGCGCTTCGTGTTCCAGTTCACGCCGGTGGGGTGTTCATGGATGAATCAGGTGGAACAGTGGTTCAGCATCCTGCAGCGCATGCGCCTTCGGCTGCCCGACTGCCCGGACAAGGCGGAGCT
>JBFWQT010000546.1:0-4838 GCA_050249295.1 Planctomycetota bacterium | reverse complement strand
CTCTCCCGATCTGAGTACTGGCCCTTGGTCAGGCCGTAGATGCGGTTGTTGAAGAGCATCAGCTTGATGCCGACGTTGCGCCGCATCACGTGCATCAGGTGGTTGCCGCCGATGCTCAGGCCGTCGCCGTCGCCGGTGACGAGCCAGACGTTGAGCGACGGGTCGGCCAGCTTGATGCCGGTGGCGAACGCGGGCGCGCGGCCGTGGATCGTGTGGAAGCCGTAGGTGTTCATGTAGTAGGGGAAGCGGCTGCTGCAGCCGATGCCCGATACGATCACGAACTTCTCCTTCGGCACGCCGAGTGTCGGCAGCACGGCCTGGACGGCGGCGAGAATCGCGTAGTCGCCGCAGCCGGGGCACCAGCGGACTTCCTGATCAGACTGGAAGTCCTTCTTCGTCAGCTTCTGGACGGCAGTTGCTTCGCTCATGGTGTGAATCCTCAGGCTCCCATCTCGGCGCGAACGCGGTCGACCACTTCGCTGATGCGGAATGGCTGGCCCTGGATCTTGGTCATCGGTCGGCAATCCACGAGGTACTTCGCACGCAGGATCATGCTCAGCTGACCCATGTTCATCTCGAAGCACATCACGTGCTTGAAGCGCTTGAGCAACTCGCCGACGTTCTTCTGCAGCGGGTTGAGGTAGCGCAGGTGCAGGTGGCCGGTGGTGGTGCCGGCGTCGTGCAGGCGCGCGCGCGCGGCGGTCAGCGCGCCGTAGGTGCTGCCCCAGCCGATCAGCAGCACGTCGCCTTCCTGGTCGCCCTCGATCTGCGCGAGCGGGATCGTGTCGGCCAGACGGTCGACCTTCTCCTGGCGCGTGCGGATCATGTGCTCGTGGTTGGCCGGGTCGTACGAGACGTTGCCCGAGCCGTCCCACTTCTCGAGGCCGCCGAGGCGGTGCTCGTAGCCGGGCGTGCCGGGCACCACCCACGGCCGCGCCAGCGACTTCTCGTCACGCAGGTACGGCTTGAACATTTCGGGATGCGGCGGCGTGCGCTTCTCGAACGTGGGCAGGCTGGCCTCGTCGGGAATCCGCCACGGCTCGGCGCCGTTGGCCAGGTAGCCGTCGGAGAGCAGGAACACCGGCACCATCGCGTGCGTGGCCATGCGCGAGGCCTCGATCGCCATGTCGAAGCACTCGCCGGCGCGCGCGGGCGCGACGATCGGGCACGGGGCCTCGCCGTTGCGGCCGAACATGGCCTGCGAGAGGTCGGCCTGTTCGGTCTTGGTCGGCAGGCCGGTGCTCGGGCCGGCGCGCTGGATGTTGCAGATCACGAGCGGCAGTTCGGTCATCACCGCCAGGCCGATCGCCTCGGCCTTCAGCGCCACGCCGGGGCCGCTGGTGGTGGTCACGGCCAGCTGCCCGCAGAACGACGCGCCGATCGCGGCACCCACCGCGGCGATCTCGTCCTCGGCCTGGAACGTCGTCACGCCGTAGTGCTTGTAGCGCGCGAGGCCGTGCAGCACGTCGGAGGCCGGCGTGATCGGGTACGCGCCGAGGAACAGCGGCCGGCCGCTCAGCTTGCTGGCCGCGACGAGGCCGAGCACCAGCGCGTCGTTGCCGTTGATGTTGCGGTACTTGCCCGGCGACATGGTCGCGGGCGCGACGTCATAGATGTTGCCCTGGAACAGCTCGGAGACGTGGCCGTACATGTAGCCCGCCTTGAGCGCGAGCTGGTTGGCCTCGACGAACTCGGGGTTCTTTTTGAACTTCCCCGCGATCCAGTCCATCGTGTGCTCGAGCGGCCGGTTGTAGATCCAGTACATCAGGCCGAGCGCGTAGAAGTTCTTGCAGCGGTCCTTCTCCTTGTTGGAGATGGACGAGCTTTCCAGCGCCTTCTTGGTCTGCGTGGTCAGATCGACCTGGATCACGCGGTAGCCGTCGAGGCTGCCGTCTTCGAGCGGGTTTTTCTCGTAGCCGACCTTGCGCAGCGTGTTCTCGCTGAACGCGTCGGTGTTGACGATCAGGATGCCGTTGCCGCGCAGGTCCTTGATGTTGGCCTTGAGCGCGGCCGGGTTCATGGCGACGAGGACGTCGGGCTGGTCGCCGGGCGTGTGGATGTCGAAGGAGCTGAAGTTGATCTGGAAGCCCGAGACGCCGGGCAGGGTGCCGGCTGGGGCGCGGATTTCGGCCGGGAAGTCCGGCAGCGTGGCCAGGTCGTTGCCAACCAGGGCGCTGGTTGCGGTAAACAGGCCTCCCGTCACCTGCATACCGTCGCCGGAATCTCCGGCAAACCGGATCACAACACTGTCGAGCTTCTGACGTCCCGCGGTCGCTGCTTGAGCATTCATGTCGTGTCTGACGTCGAGTTGCGGCGTCGCTGGTGTGGGCGGGGCCTGAGGGTTGCCCCTGCTTGCGGCAAAGCTTCGGACGGCAACACGGCGCAAGTCGCGTAACCCGTCTCCGCCGCCCGGAGAATACCATTCACTTGCAGCAAGGCAAAAAAACCGTGCATTTGCGCTGGTTTGCCGGCTGCCGGCGCGGCCGGCTTGTCGTTGCGGGAAGATCCGGCCACGATGGTAGGCGAACCAACGGGTACGCGCGGCGGACGGACCAGCGATGCGATCTCGATGGCTGCTGCCCGGGTTGATGATGATTGCGCTGCTGGCGTTGGCGGCTGGCGGCGTGGCGCTGGTGCTGGCACCGCCCGGCGCGCCCGCGCCGCCGATGCGGCCGCCGGGTGCGAGCGGGGTGGAGGATCCGCGCACAACACCAATGCGCGAGCCGGCGCAACCCGATGCGCCGCGCACGAACGAGGGTGACCACGGTGTCGAGGGTGACCGGCCGGCCGCCACGGACGACCGCGTCGACTTCCGCGTGCACGGCGTGCTCGTCGCCGACGCGCGAACGCTGCGCCTGCTCGACGGCGCCGACTGGACGATCGACCTGACTGGCCCCGGCGACCTCGCACTCCACGCTACGCGCGCCAGCGACGGGGCGTTCAGCGCCAGCATGGTGCGCGACGCCGCGCCGCCGGACGGCGAGTGGCAGATTCGCTACGGGCCGCACGCCAGCGCCACCGTCGCGGCGAGCTGCATCAACCGCGAGATCGACCTCGGCACGATCACGTTCGCGCCGGCCGACCTGCTCGGCCCCGACGCGACGATTGCGACCGCCACGCTGCGACACTCCAGCGGCCGCGTGTTGCGCAATCTGCCGGTGCGCGTTGTGTCGCACGCCGCGGGCGAGCCGGACGACCTCGCGACCGACGCTGACGCGCTGGCCACCAGCGACGACGCGGGGGCCGTCGAGTTCGTGCTGCGGCGGTGCGATCGCCTGGTGGCCACGACCGGCGGCGTCTTGCGCCAGACGTTCCGGTCCGCCGTCGCGCACATCGATGCCTGGCAGACGCCGCACCTGGCGCTGGGCGAGCTGACGTTCGGCGAAGCGCTGATCGACTTCCGCATGCAGCAGGCCGACGACGACCCGCCGTCGAGCGTGAACCTCGAGGTGGAGATCGGCGATCAGCAGCGGCAACTCGACACGCTCGACGCCGGCAATCGTGTGTGGTCGCGCCTGGCCAGCCCCGGCCGGCGCGCGTGGAGCGCCTCGCGCGAGGCAGCCGGCCACTGGTGGTGGGACACGCACGGCGCGGTCAATCTGCTCGACCGCGACGCCGTGATCGTCGACCTGACGTTCACTCGCCTGAGCACCGTGCGAGTCGAGGTGATTGCGCCTGACGGCATGGACGCGAGCGCCGCCGACGTCAGCTTCTCGCTGGAGGGCGACGGCACGTCGATCTGGGACGACGCGCCGCACCCGTGGCGCGTGCCGGTGGCGGAAGGTCGCGAGACCGAGTTGTGGGTCGGCCTGCAGGGTTGCAAGCCGGCACAGGCGGTGGCGCGGCCGGGCGACAAGGTGGTTCGCGTGCAGCTCGTGCGTCGCGAGAGCGTCGTGCCGGTCGCGCGACTGATCGTGAACGTGCCGTACGAGGAGGGCACCCGGGTGAACATGGCGACGATCGAGGTCGACGCCGACGACTGGCCGGTTGCGTTGCGCGCGGGCGTGAACCGCAAGTGGAACCAGTGGAGCGCAACGTTTGACCTCGGCCGGCCGGCGCGTTGCCGGGTGCGGATGCGCACCAGCGAACTGCTCGGCTACCCCGGCGGCCTGGTGGGCGAGGCGGTGATGGTCGACGTGCCGGCCGAGGGCGCGGAGATCTCGCTGCCGGCGTTGCCGCCCCCGCCGTGGGCGTTCGCGGCCGGAAGCCTGCAGGTCGTGGCGCGCTGCGACGGTATGGAGGTGGATGCGACGTGCCTCGTGGACGTGAACGGCTATCGGCCGATCTCGCCGATCGCGCAGTTGAAGGCGCTGCCGGAGCGGTTCTTCGATGGCACGAGCGCCGACGACCCGACGCTGCCGTTTGTGGTCAGGCCGCCCGGGCGCACCGGCGGCGTGGCGCGCGTCGAGGTCGATCTGCCGGTGCGTATCCGCGTGAGCGCCGTCGGCGCGAACGGTGGCAGCGTGATCGCCACCGCAACGGTCAGCGGGTGTGGCAGCAGTGCGCCGCTCAACGGTAGCGGTGGCGTCGTGCATCTGTGGTGCCCGCCCGGCCTCGCCACGGTCACGCTGTCTGGCGATGGCATGGACGGCGCGCCCGACTCGCGCACAGCGATCGTGCGACGCGGCGAGGTCACGCTCGTGGAGTTTTCCGCTGGCTCTGCGCGACTGACGATTGCACCTGCCGCCGGCCCGGACGCCGCGCACCGGCCGGACGTGCGCTGGGTGCTGCTGGCGATCGACGACGAGGGCAGTATGCGCGAGGCGCAGAAGCTGGGCGGCGATCTGCGGTTCGATGGGCGTCTGCCGTGGGGCCGCTACCGCCTGCTGCCGTTGCCG
>JBFWQT010000545.1:0-4848 GCA_050249295.1 Planctomycetota bacterium | reverse complement strand
GAGCGACGCGCGCGAGAAGACCCTGAAGGAGACCGAGGCCGCCCTGCAGTCTCTCAAGAAGCAGATCGAAGGCGGCGACGCCGTGGCGCCGAATGTGTTCCAGGACTACGCGCAGCGCAGCACGCGCCTCGAACTCGACAAGCGCAAGCTCAAGAGCGACATCGAGAAGAAGATGCGCGAGCTCTCCACCGCCGTCTACAACGACATGTACGACATGGTCGAGAACCTGACGAAGGGCAAGTACGACATGGTGCTCGGCGTCAGCGAGAAGGAAATCCGCACCGGTACGCAGGGCGAGTTCTTCCAGAAGATGACCGTGCGCGCCGTAGTGATCCACAACCCCGCCGCCGAGATCACCACCGAGGTGCTGCTGCAGCTCACCGCGAAGTCGATCAAGGACGGGATCATCACGCTCGACGAGGTCAACAAGCGCCGCAAGGAGCAGAGCCTCAAGCAGCTGGAGTGGAAGGGCGACAAGCTGGTCGAGAAGGCCGGCCAGTGAGCCCCGGCTGACAACGCAGATTCGTGGAGCGGGCAGGAGTCTGCCCGCTTCGCGCATTACGCCGGGCAGCAAAGCGGACGGACCGGGCCCCGTATTAGACCGGCGACATGGAACGGCGTGACGGCGCCGACACGCGGCAGGACTACAACAAGCACTGTCGGGTTGTGTCGGGTCGAAACGGTGGAAACAATAATGATCGCTACGGGACGAGTGACAGCCACAGCCACAGCCACACCTGCACAGCCACGGCTGACGGTTGCTTTCCCGTGCACAGCAGCACCCCGCAAACTGGAGGCAGCAATGGCGAGCAACGGCAACGGCAACGGCACGGCTCACAGCGGTGACTACACTCGCGACCGCGACCACTGGCATGCCGCCACCCCCAACGCCTCGTCTGTTGCCGCGCCAATCTGGTTGCCCATCTCGCCCGACGACGTCCACGACGCCGACGCCGGACCATCGTCGCGAATGGAAGCGCTGCTGATGCTCGCCGGCCTCGCTGACTCCGGTCAGCAGAAGCCCGGCGCCGTCGACGCCGTCGACGCCCTTGGCGGCAGCACCCCCGCCGAGACCATCGCCCTGATCAAAGCCGCACTGGCCGACCATGACACGATCATGTCGGCCAGCTTTGCTTTCTCCGACGTGGCGCGGTGCGCCTCGCGGTCCGACTTCATGGCGCTGCTCGATCATGACGACGACAACGCCCCGGCCGACCCGTCGCTTGCGGCGCTGCAAGCCGAGATCGATCGCTGCGCGTTCACCCGCTGGCGCGCCCGGCTCACCTGGCTGGCCGAGGTGCCAACCGACGAGCGCACGCTGATCGACGAGCTCGAACGGCTGATCGTCGAACCGGCGGTCACATGGCGCGAGCTCGAACTGGAGTGGCAGGAAGCCAGCGCCGTGGCCCTCGCCGCCACCGCCACCGCAACGGCCGCGCCGACGGTGGTGTGTCTCGACGCGCGCACCGCGAATCGCGTCGAGATCGAGCAGATCGGCGAGCAGACCTGGAAGGCCGGCCCCGCCGGCGACCCCTCGCGTGGCCGGCTCGCGCTCTCGCTGTTCGGCATACCGGCCGGGTATTCGCGCTACCGGCTGGTGCTCTTCACCGGCCAGCACCTGCGCAAGTTGCTGGATCCGTCCGCGATGGCGACGACGTCGGATGATCCGGATGCCGTGGTGATGCCGTCGCTTGATCTTCTGGAGTCGCACGCGCCGGAGTTGCTCGCGCGTCTCCTTCCCGGCCGTGGCTTGCCGAGCATTGCCCTGCCGTGGTTCGCGGGTCGTCTGACGCCGTACGGTGAGAAGAGCGCGTTGAGCTGGACCTCGCCGCCGGTAGGCCCCGTGCGGTTGCGCGGCGACGACATCATCCTGGTGTGTATCTGGTGAGTTCAGGTCTGGTGGGTGGTTGGTGAACACCGTGCGCGACAGCTGCACCATTGCGAGCGGCTGCCGCGTGCGGTTCGTGCTGTGGGTGATGATTTGTGGCGAAGGGGCGACGCAGAGTCGTTCTAGAGAGTCGACCGGCGGCGCTGCCCATGCCCATGCCCTTGCCCTTCCCCGCATTCGAGACATGCGGGATTGACCACGGAGGACACGGAGGACACGGAGCGGGAGACAGGGAGCGACAACGTCTTCGGATCTTCTCCGTGTCCTCCGTGTCCTCCGTGGTGAATCCCTGCTTTCCATGAAGGGCAAGGGCAAGGGCAAGGGCAAGGGGCGAAGGGGGCAAGTGCAAGCGCAAGCGCAAAGGGTGCAGGCAGCCGGGTGCGCGCTCCCGTTCCAAACCCCCGGGTTGGTTCTAATGGCCCCGGCCACCAAACCGGACGAAGCTTGAATCATCAAGGTCGCTGCCACTGCGACAGCGACGGTCGGACAGAGGAGAGGCCAGCCCGCCGTGTTGAGCACCGGACGGGCCCAGCCAGGAGAACGTTGTGCTCGAATTCGTGTCCAGTCCTCGCGATCGGCTCGGATGTAGCCGGGGGTAACGCGCCCGCCACGGCGCTCCCCCGCGATGCATCCGGCCGGACCGGGGACGCATCAGGAGGAGCTCCGTCATGGTGCGGCTAGCCGTTCTCCTCGTTGTGCTGGTGCTGAAGCTCGCATTCATGATCGTGTTCGGCGTGCTGGGATCGCTGGGCCCGAGTATGTACCGCCCGCGCCGTCGCTACTGGTGATGCCGCGGATGCCCCGGCGAGTACCGCACACCAACGAGCGGCCGACAACGGGCGCGACCACGCTGCACACCTCGCAGCCTGGCCGCGCCCGCGGCATTGCGGCCCGCGCCCGCCGGTCGCATGAACCCCGGCCGCCCGGCTCGTGTACCGGAATCGCAACCGCAGACTTCAACCGCGTGCCCATCCAGGCCATGCTGATCCAGTCCGCAACCACTGCGCTACGGAGATGCCGGCGATGACGACCCGCATGATGATGACGACGATCGCGCTCGCCCTCGTGTGGCCAGGCGTGTTGATGACGGCGGCGCCGGCCGCGCTGGTGATGGCGCAGGACGAGCCGGGCAGGATGGGCGACCCCGGCATGCAGCCGGAGCCGGCCGATCCGCCACCGACCATGCCGACGAAGCCCGATGGCGATGGCAATGGCAGCGGCGACATGGGCCCGTTCCATCGCGACAACCCCGGCCACAATCCCGACGCCGATCGCATGGGCCAGCGCGGCCCGGACGGCCCCGACATCCGCGTCGTCGTCGACGTCGTCTCCGCCGGCCTCGGCCTCGAAGGCGAGACAGCCGCCGCCTTCAAGAAGCTGCTCGTCGGCAGTGACACCGCCACAAAGGAGGCGAACGCGGCCAACCAGGCCGAGAACCAGCGCATCGGCAACGAGCAGCGCAACGCGGTCGCGACGTTGCTCACGCCGGCGCAGACCGAGCAGGTCTACCGCCTCGTCAGCGCGCTCGAACGCTACAAGCAACAGCTCGCGCAGCTGACGCGCGCCGGCCTCGCCAACCCGCGCGTGGCCGAGCAGCGCAAGCAGCTGGATGCCGCCGCCGACACGTACCTGCGTCAGGAGTTCGGCGACGAGCGGGGCGCCGTGTTCAGTCGCTTCCTGGTTGCCGCCGCGGCCAGAGGCGAGATTCCGCAGGGCCCGCTGGTCGAGCAGATCGGCAACGCGCTGGACCTGCCGGCCGCGTCGATCGTGAAGCTGCAGCTGATCTCGACCGGCACGCGCCGGCTGCAGGCGCGCAACGCCGACGAGTTGCGCCGGCGACTGGAGGCGATTCGCGAGAAGCAGCGCGCCGGCCTCGAGGAGTTGCTCACGCCCGCGCAGTACCTGCGGCTGGGTCGCATTCACATGACCAGCGAGGGCTACAAGGCGGCGATGGCCGACCTGGATCGCGCCGCGAGGCAGCCGGGCGTGACGCGCGAGGCGCTGGCGGAGCAGCGGCGCAAGATCGAGGAGACGGCACTGAACGAGTTCAGGCAGTTGATCGAGCCCGCGCACCTCGAGCGGTTCATCGAGCTGTGGCGCTCGCTGCAAGGCAGGTGATTGGTCGGGTTCCTGTTTGAAGCCCACGCCCTGCCGGCGCAGCCAGTGACGCGCGCATGGACCGTCTGCGCCCGACCCCTTTTCGGGGCCGTTCCGTCGCGATGTGTTGCGACGCGATCGCTGGTCGGTCCGTCATGCAACCACCGATTTCGGCTTGCGAGCCGTGCCGGTCGCCTCCGTCTCGTCGTCGGCGACGTCCGTGCCTACAGGCTTCTCCGGGCCGATTGGCTTCGTTTCGTCGTCCTCGATCTCCGGCACCGCGGTCGGCGGCGTGTGCTGCCGCGTCATCCGCTCATGGTTCGCGCGGATGTACTCGGCCATCGTCATCGCTGCGATCCGCTTCAGGTCCATCGGCTTGTTCAAGAGATAGTTCGTCGTCATCACATCGGCCGCGTGACCCTCGGCCTGCAGATGCAGCCGCCGGTCGCGGTTCTTCTGCAGCCGATCGAGATCAGCCACGCACTTGTGGTACTCGCGCTCGATCGACCCGCGGTAGCGCAGGAGGACGTTGAACTCCTCGAGGCGGAAGTCGTCCGTCGTGAAGAAATGCATCACGTGCTTCTCCATCGCCTCCAGGCGACGGCGCTTCCAGCTCGCGACAATGATGCGCTCGGCGATTTCTTCCTCGATGTCGGTGGCGAGCTGCATCGAGACGCGCATGTGGTAGCGATACTCTTCGAATTCCTCGCGATCCTCGTGATCCATGCAGATCAGGTTGGCGGAGAGGCCATGCTTCCAGGCATTCGTCCGGCTGCGCTGCTTGCCCCTGGCGCTCTTCGGGCCTGTGGAGCGCTGCGCATTGCGCCGGTTGGCGGCGATCTGGGCTTCGGTTGTCATCTTGG
>JBFWQT010000544.1:0-4850 GCA_050249295.1 Planctomycetota bacterium | reverse complement strand
CCGCAGGGGCGAGGACGGTACCGGTGCCATCCGGAGACACGAGGCTACCCGCGATGACGAGCGCGAACTCCTTCGCTTCCTTCTCGGACAGGCCGGCTTCCTCGAACTCCTTCTGCATGTCGTTCGCCATCTTGATCGCGGACTGCTTCAGCTCGTCGATCGTCTTCTTGCCCTCCTTCTTCGGGTCTTTGGCAAACGCCTTCAGCTTGCTGCCGAGATCTTCAAGGGCATTCGCGATGCGCTGTTTGATCGGGAACTTGCCGGGCGAGAACGTTCCCGGCCGCGAGAAGTCGGCGTCCTCGACCACGGCGCCACTTTCTTCTGGCGAAGAGTCACCGCCTTGCCCGGTCTGGTCGCCAGACCCCTTGGGCGCGAACGTGCCATCCGGCCGGCGATCGTCGCGCTTGCCGATCAGGCGGTTGAGCTTCTCGTCGAGTAGCTCGCTGACATCCTCCAGCGTGAGGGCCGGGGCCAGCTCGCGCCACGGGTTGCCTCTGCGCTTGCGTTCGTCCTTGATCGAGCCCTGCTGCTTGTTTTCGCCGAACAACGATCCGCTGAACAGGCCGTGCAACGGGTCGTTCGGGTCTTCGCTTGGCCGCATGCCACCGCCAGCACCGGGCGCCTGCGGCCCGCTCTCGCCGGGGATGAATGCCGCGCCACTCTCCACGTCGGCATCGGTAGCGAGGCGGAACATGCCGCCGCCGACGTTCCGCAGGTACTCGTTCTTGAAGACCGGCACACGGATCTGATTGGCAACACCAGCGACCTGCGTGAGGTCATCAGAGCCGCTCACGTGAGCCTTCAACTGCGGCAACGGCGTGTTGCGCGGGACGCCCGCGTACTCGTAGATCCACGGGTTGTAGAGCGCAACGGCCGGAACATAGTCGCGGTTCAACACGCCAGCTCCCCAATTGGCGATGAGCTGCATGCGCCGGTGAGCGCTCTTGCTGTGAACTTTGCCGAGCGAGTGGCTGCCAACCTGCTGCGCTTCTTCGGTGAGCGTCACACCGCTCAGCACCTTGCTGATCTGCTGGTCGATGTAGCTGTCCACGACCTGAAGGATCACGGAGCCGACGCTGTCGGGAGGGAACCACATGTTCACCTCTTCGACGCCGGGTGGCATCACGAGAGTGTCGGCACTGATCGCGTTGTCGAGCGCATCGCGAACGGTGTTCATCCACTCTTGCTGCTCCGCTTTCGTCATGCCCTTCAGGGCCTCAAGAGACGGCCGAGCCATGCGGATGCCGCCGGCTGTAGTCTCGAGCATCTCGAACAGGATCTTCAGCAACGGGCCGCGCACCTTCTTCAGCCGGTAGAGCCGGCTGCCGATGCCCTTGCCATAGCCGAACCGCTCTTCGGTGTTACGCCAACGGGCGATGATGAACCACGACCGGTTGAGCGCCTTCGGCTGCATCGTCAACATCCCCACCGACGTGAACTGCGTCGAGTGGAAGCCGTCGTCGATCAGGTACATCTCTTCCCAATCGGGGTCCGCAGCGCGGAACCGACGCTTGTCCTTGAAGACGAATTTCTTCGGCTTCAGCGCATCGTACCCGTAGATCTGCCGGGTCTCGTAGACCGGCCGGATGATGCGCATGCCCGTGATCAGCGCGTAGCTCAGGTCGAGCACGAGCTGATCCCAATCGAACACGTTGAGGCACAGCTCCTTCAACGGCTCGATGAGCTTCTCGCTGTCGGCGCGGTCGGCGTGGAACTGCCAACTCGCTTCGGCAACAGGCAACAACAGGTTGTCGATCGAAGCGCTGATTTGATCGTCGTCGAAGATCAGATCGTAGGCGTCCTCATCCTTCTCGAGCAGCTCGTCGGGGTCGCGGATGAGCCCGAAGATCATGTCGCTCAGACGAGGCAGGAGCTTCGTCACATCGGCCGTGAGCCGATCAGGATCACGCGCCAGCTGGAGCAACTGGCTGTTCAGCCGTTGCAAACCCATGGGCCGCTTGGGCGCCATCGCCCGGAAGGCTCTCGCAATACCACTACCGATCCGCGTCAGCACGTTGGCCATTACAGTGTCGCTCCCTCGAATGCTGACTCGCGCTTGCCCCCGGATGCCTTGACGTTCGTCGCCTTCGGCCGTTGGTAGAAGTCGTACAGGTCGTAGTCGTCAGCGTCGGCGAAGTGCGTGAGCCCCTTCGCTTCCATCTTCCGCTTGTTGAACGTGCCGTCCTCTTCGGTCTGGATCTGCTCGCGATCACCGATGAGTCGAGCGCAGCGCGGCGACACGAAGTATCGCCCCTTCTCGATCACGCCGTTGACCACGTCCCAGCGCTCCTTCACGAACGGATTGCTGCTCGGGGTGCGGTCGCGCCACTGCGTGACCCCGTTCTCGCGGAGCTTCTGATAGGCCACGTCGAAGCAGGCAGGACCGGCTGCGGATGCGTGTTTGCCGCTGGAGTCGCCAATGATCTCGAGACCCCAAGCCTTCGCCTTCTCTGCGTGTCGATCGCAGAACGCCTGAATCACGTCGCCGGTGTATCCGCGAGCGAGAGCGATCTCGTCAACTGCGTGCGTCACCGGCTTGCCGTTCGGGTTCGGGATGCGCTGGTGAATCACAGCCATCGCCGGGCTGATGTTGAAGTCGAGGCACAGAATCAGCGGCACGCCTTCGACGAAGTCGAGGTCGTCAATGACGTGCAGCTTCCGCTTGAACGTGGAATACACACGGTTGCCGCCGACCAGCGTGAAGATGCCATGGACCTTCTCGTCGAGCAGATCACTCGGGTAGCGATCGCGGAGGTCATCGACGTACCAGTCGGGCAACCACTCTGCATCGAGCGTGGACGTGAAGATCACCCGGCGAGTGCCTTGACCGGCCGGGAACATGCACTTCGGGTACTTCTTCACCGTCTCGTCGTAGAGCCAGTTGAAGCCTTCCGGCGTACCGCACAGACACCGCTGGTTGATGCAGCGGCGACCGGTGGATGTCCACCTGACGCGAACGCGCGAGCAAGCCATGCGGTACGCCTTCAGCTCCCACAGGCCGGGCTCGTTGCCGACGAACGCCGACCAGTTGGGGCCTTGCAGCGTCTCGGGGACCGCGGCTGTCGCAACCTTGATGCGGCCCTGCCACGGCCAGCGAATGTTGAACGTCAACTCGCTCTTGTTCAGCTCGTACTCGACGTTGTTCGCGCCCAGCACCAACTCGATTGCCGGCACGAGGTCCTGACGCGCGTTCGGGAGCGACTGACCAATCGCGCCGATGGTTGTCCCCTCGTTGAACGCCGACAGCGAGGCGCACTTCTGGGCTGCTGCGTGAGTCTTGCCGCTACCGAATCCGCCGAGGAAGGACAGGTCACGGTGCCACGTGTCCTCCATGAACGCTCGCTGCGCGGCGCTCGGTCCCGGCGAATCCGGGTCAGGATGCCAGATCCACGTGCAGTCACTCATCAGTGTGCTCCGTTCCCGCCGACTCGATCGGCAGACGGAACCGACAGGGCGACATCTTCGTTGCCGTCTTCGGGCTCTTCGCTTTCGCCAGCCGGACGCTCGAACTTCATGAAGCCGAGCAGGCCGGACAGGATCGACTTCGCGCGTTCATCGCGTTCGTCCGCATCCTTCGGCGACGGCAGCTTCAGGCCGAGCATGTCGCGGATCGAATCGAGAGCCTTGAGCCGTGTGTCACGCGGCGACTCCGGATCAGCCACGATCGCTTCGTAACCGGCCAGTACGTCGGCCATCACGTCGCTGTGGCGCCGGTTGATGCGGTCGAGCAGGCCGCTCCTCGCGCGTGACAGGTATCGTTCGATCGTGCGGGCCGCTAGATCGCCGTAGCGCTTGCGGAACAGCTTCTTGATCGCCGACTTCGCCATCATGCGCGCAAGGCACCACTCGGCGAGTTCGATTCGCTCGAGCACCTCGTCGGCGGTGGGCTTTCGCCCCTGTCGGCGCTCCTTCACGCCGACCATGTCATCGCTGCCGTCCTCCGGCACTGCTCACTCCCGGTGTCGCGTCAGGTTCTTGTGGTCGATGCCGCTCTGCGCGCAGTAGAGCCGCACGTAGTCTTTGCAGTCCTGCACGGCCGCGGCCTTCGTCGCGCGAGACTTGCCGTTGCCGTAGAACTGCGTCTTCGGCTCCGTCTTGGTCGGCTTGCCTTCATCGTCACGCTCGACAACCTCGACCGAACGAACGCGGATTGCGCCGATCCAGCGACGTCCGAGTCCCTTGACGCGGTGAGTCGTGACCATCTCGTCGATGCAGGGCTTGCCGACTGCGGGCTGCTGGTGACCCATCACGCATCCTGCTTCTCGGCGAGCGCGGCCGCCGTCTCTCGAACCATGGCCATGACGACGGTTGCGGTGTTCTTCACCTGCATCTCCTTCGCCTTCGCCTTGAGAACCTTCGCGAACTGGTCGTACATGCCGAACGGGGCCAACCAGACCTCGTCACGACCGCGCACGCCGGCCTCGATCTGGTCGAGCAGCTCGGTCAGCTCTTCCAACTCGTGTGGCAGGAAAGCCAGCACGACGAACCGGTGTTCGAGATGCACGCTTCCGAAGCCGGGCAGCTCCGACCGCAGTTTTTCGAAGTGCGTGTCGTCGAGGCCACTGCGCTCGCGTTCATCGAGGCTGTGGATCTCGTGGTACAGCTCATCGAGCACGGCGAGGTCGTCCTCACCGACCACGGCGTTGTGGGCGAGCTGGATCGCGATACGCTCATCCTTCGTGAGCCGATCGGCACAGACCTTCACGTCGATCAGCTCGAGTCCAGCTTCGATCGCACCCATAACGCGGTGATTGCCACTCAGAACGAGTGGGGATTCCGCGGTGGATTCGACGCCGTCAGGGTCGACCCAGACAAACGGCGTGCCCTCCAGATCGAGATCGGAAGAGCAC
>JBFWQT010000543.1:0-4871 GCA_050249295.1 Planctomycetota bacterium | reverse complement strand
TGCGCCAGTCGACCCGCCTCGCCCGGCTGCTGAATGACGCCAACTGCCACGATGAAAGGCCCGACGCGATCTTCATCGGCCATTTCCGGCACGGGTTCTTTGACGCTGCCAACGGCCTTCTGGTCTCGCGCCTTGTCGAGTGCCAGCGCGCGGCGGAAGCTGTCGGGTGCGGCGTGCGCGTGCGCGTGCGCGCCACCCGCAACGGCGACAGCGTGATCGTCGTGCGGCCGGCCGACGACGAGTGCGGCGCAGTCTTCACCTCATGGGAGCCGATCCACGACGCCCGGGCGGTGGTGTGGCTGGCCGTGCGCTACGGCGACGCAACTCCCGGTGAAAACCGCCTCGCGATGCACGCCGGCGAAGCAGACGACGTGTCAGCGCTGACCGCCCTTCGCGAAGCACAGCGCCGCTGACCTCGCTCGTTCCCGCCGTCCTGACTTCCGCTCTGTCCGCACAGTCACAACCACCAAATGGCCACCATGAACCTCTCAATGACCTCCACCAATCCGCCAGCGACAGCCGGTCTGCTTGACACATCTTCCGCTACCGCCATCCGGATTCTCACACAGATCGTCGGGTGCGCGACCGCGAACTCGATATCAACGACTACATTGACGCGATGGAAATGTTGCTGCCGTTGGCAGATGACGCAGAACGCGCGCTACAGAGGCTGGGCGTCACAATCGGCCCGGATGTGCGATAATCAACCCCGTTCGCGACAGGAGTGGTGATCATGACTATCCAGCTGCATCCACGCATCGGATCGGCGGTGCGGGCCGTGACCGGCGATGGGGCGACGCGGTCTCCGTTCGACCGCGCCACGGTGGTCGTGTCCTCGATCAGCCTAGGGAACTCGCTCGCGCGTCGGCTATTGAGCCGCGAAGGCGGCACGCTGCACGGGGTGGAGTTCGTCACGCCGGTCGGCCTGGTCTCGCGGCTGCTGCGGGCTGCCGGGCAGCCGTTTGCGCCGGCTGGCAAGTGGCAGCGTGAGTTCGTGCTGGATCGGATGCTGTCCAGTCGGGCAATCGGTGGGCTGCGCTACCACGACGCCGACCAGCTGGCGCGACGCAGCGGCTACGCGGTGGCCATCGTCGGCGCGATTGACGAGTGCGAAGCAAACGGCATCACGCCTGACGACCTGGATGCGACCGCGGCGCGACAGGCCGGACTTGACGGCGCCCGTCTGGCCGACCTGGCGACAATATGGAAGGCACTCGACTCGCACCGCACGGCGTCGGGCCTTGACTGCCCCACCACACACGGCGCCACGGCCGCAGCGGTGGCGGCAGTGCGACAAGACCCGGGCATCGTCGCGCGCGTGTTTGGCGATCTGCGCGCCATCCTCATCGGCCTGCCGGCGCCGTTGCTGCTGGATCTTCTGACCGCCGCCGGCGCGGCGATTGCATGGGTCAGCGTGCCGCCCTTGCGCCATGCGCAGGCGCGAGTCGAGGCGATGGCGAGCGCGCTTCAGGCGACCATTGCTTCCGCTCCAGCCGCGTCGGCCGACACCGATCTGCGCCGCCTGCAGGTGCGGCTGCTGACCGACATCGGAGATTCGCCGTCCGCCCTGCCGGCCGACGGCAGCGTGGGGTTCGAGGCGTATCGAAGTGCCGCCGAAGAGCTCGACGCGGCCGTCGAGTTTGTGGTGGCCGAGATCGCGCGCGGGGTTCCGCTGCACGAGATCGCGATCGCGGCGCCGCAACCGGACCCGCTGTTGCCGATGCTGGCCGACCGGCTGAAGCACGCCGGCGTCAGCGACGGCATCGCAACGGTGTTGATCGGCGAGCGCCCGCTGGAGAGCACACCCGGCGGTCGTCGCGCGCGACAACTGCTCGACGCCATCGCCGACCACCTGTCGCTCGCCAGCGTATCTTCGATCATCCGGCACTCGCGCGTGCGCGACGACGAGGCGGTGCACCGCGCCAGCTGGTCCACCGTGCGGTACCTGAGCGAGATCATCGGCGCGCCCGGCGGCCTGCCCGGCCTCGAAAGCCAGTATCGTTCGCACGTCGAGCGCGCACGGCTTGCACTCGAACACCTGGCCGAGGGCAGCCGCGAGCGTGAACTGGTGGAACGCTACCTGCCGCTGCTTGAGGATCTCACTGAGCTGGTCGAGCACGCCGGGAGCGACGACGTTGCGGCGCTGCTCGCCGGACTGGACGCATTCGCGCAGCGGTGGATGCACGACAACGCGCAGAGTGCGGTCGAGCGCGTGACCGGCACCGTGCGCGGCGCGCTGCAAGGCTCTGTGGCCAGCGGCTCCGAGATGCTGAAGACGCTCGACCACTTCCTGTCGGTGAGCCGGGCGGCGGGCAGCGGATGGCGCGTCGGACAGCCGGCCGTGACGCTGGCGCCGATTCACGCCGTGGCCGGCATGACGTTCCGGTCGCTGCGCATCCTCGGCCTGTGCGACGGCGTCTACCCGTCCGAGAACCGGCAGGACCCGATCCTGCCAGACGAACTGCGCCGGGCCCTGAGTGGCCGCGTCACTGGCGCGGACGGCCAGCCGATGGCCATTCCGATGCCGCTCTCCAGTGAGCGAGCCGAGTCGGACCGCCGCGCGTTTGTCGCCGCCGTGCGCACTGCGACCGAGCGCATACGTCTGTCGTACCCGGCGATGACGATTTCCGGCACGCGCTCGGCGCCGTCCAGTCTGTTGCTGGAAGCCGCCGGCTGCCTGCCGCGCGACGACAAGGAACCCGGCATGCCGGACCCAGCGACGTTCCAGCGCCTGTACGTGGTGTCAGACATGGAGCGCATCGCGCAGCAGCACGCCGCCTCGATGATGAGGCCCGCCAGCCTGCTGGCCGCAGTCGCGCGCGGCCGGCATGCGCAACCCACCGAGTGGACCGACGACACCGCCGCATCGACCACCGCGGCGGCACACCTGCTGGCGGCGCAGTGTGACGGATCGGAGTGCGCAACGGCCACGAACCCGATCGGCCTGGAGCCTGAGCGGCCGGTCTCAGCCAGCCGACTCGGCATGCTGTTGGCCTGCCCGCGCCGCTTCCATTTCGACTCGGTGCTGCGGCTGCGCGAGGAGTTCGGGCCGCCGGAACCGATCGACCGATTGCCGCCCCGCGAGTTTGGCACGCAGGTGCACGCATTGATTGAGCACGTGATGAACGAGACCGGTGCCGAGGGGTGGAGTGCGATGCGGGCGGACTGGAGCCAGCGGCGCACCGGCGTGCGCGATCTACTACGACTGGCGTTCATGTCCCGGACCGCCAATGTACCGTTCTCGTCTCCGACCGTCGCCAACCGCGAACGCGACCGTGTGGTGGAGGCGGCAATGCTATTCCTGCGGCACGATCTGGCGACCGCCAGGGATGCCACGTTTGTCGGCTGCGAGCTGGCGTTCGGCATGTCGGACGACGACGGATCGCCCGTGCCCGGTCTGCCGATCACGTTGCGCGACGACCTGCAGCTGTTCGTGCGCGGGCGCATCGACCGTGTGGACCGCACACCCGCCGGTCTGATGGTGCGCGACATCAAGTCCGGCAAGGGGCATCCGTTCCGCGGCAACGAAGCGCGGCCGCTGCCGGGGGTTGATCTGCAGATCGGCCTGTATGCGCTGGTAGCGCCGCAGGTGGTGGAAGGCGGCCAGCGGGTAGACAGCGCCGCATACGTTTACCTCGGGCCGGGTCAGGCCGAACGTCGCTACGGACCCGACGCACCATTTGACGTTGCCCGGCTGACCAACGACACGCGCAACTGGCTCGAATTGGCGGCTGACCTTCTGCTGCACGGCCGGTTTCCGCGCACGCCCGACCCCGCGTCGGACTGCCGCTACTGTCCGTTCAGCGGAGCCTGTCCCGGCAGTTGTCAGGAAGCAGCCGTTGCGCGTCACAAGGATGGCAAGGAGCAGGACAACGCCGTGAATGACTTCCTGGCGTTCCGGCTGGAGCTCGGCACGACCGGCAGCAAGAAGAAGGGGAGAGCATGACCACGCCAACGCCTCAACTGCCCGACCAGGCCGATCGCGACGCCGCGGTGCGCGAGCGCGACCGTAACGTGGTGATGGAAGCCGGGGCCGGCACCGGCAAGACGGCGACCACCGTGACGCGCATTGTCCACCTGGTGGCGCCGGTGACCGCAGGCGTCGCGCCCCTGCCGATCGAACGTCTCGCGGCGATCACATTCACGCGCCGCGCGGCAGGTGAGTTGCGCCTGCGAGTACGAAGTGCGTTGCTGCGGGAGCGGCAGCGCGCCGGCTCCCCGCATCCGCCGGCACTGCTGGATGCCGCTCTGGACGGAATCGACGACGCACTGATCGGCACCGTGCACGGCTTCTGCGATCGGCTGCTGCGGCGCCGCCCGATGGAGGCCGAGCTCAGTCCGCGCTTCGAGATCATCACCGACTCGTCGCGGCTGGCCGACGCCACGCTTCGCCGCCTGCTGGAGGGCGGCGCGCAAGGCGCGCTGGACGGCATGATCGGCCCGGCCGCACGTGCGCGATGGGGCGTGGACGGGGCGCGCATCGATGAAGCGACCGCCACGGTGCTGGACCTGATCGATGCACAGGTGGCGCGCGCCTCGGCCGGCGGCCCGTCACGCTGGACGAGCCGCGCGCTGGACAAGATGGTGACGGCGATGGTGACGCAGCGCGACGTGACGCCGGTTCTGCCGCCCGCCGGGCCGGTGCCCGATCTGGATGTGTTGCGCCGCCACGTGCAGACGATCATCCGGGCGGTGGAAGGCCTGCCCGAGAATGACGACGCTCTGGCCGAGGCCACTCGTCGGTCGCTGTCGGCGCTGCACTACGCGGCTGAGGCCCGCACACCCGCGTCACTATTCGGGTGGTTCTGTCTGGGCTGCAACCGCATCCCCACCGACCTGCCACAACCGCGGCCGTTCAACGCGCAGTCGAT
>JBFWQT010000542.1:0-4871 GCA_050249295.1 Planctomycetota bacterium | reverse complement strand
GCAAGGGCAAGGGCAAGGGCAAGGGCAAGGGCAAGGGCAAGGGCAAGGGCAAGGGCAAGGGCAAGGGCAAGGGCAAGGGCAAGGGCAAGGGCAAGGGCAAGGGCAAGGGCAAGGGCAAGGGCAAGGGGCAAGGGCAAGGTGAGAGTGCCTGATCCCTCCGTTACCACGGGGCCGGGCCGGTCGTTCGTGCAGCAATCGCGGGGTTCAGGAATGGTATTTGGCCGGGCTGGCTGTGATTGACACCCACAGGCCTGCCGGCTAGACTCTCCGCGTTCTCCCCCTCATCCCCCACGCCTGCTGTTCGTGCCGTTTCGCGCCATCCGCGAAACGCTCCCGCCAGATCACTGCCTGCCCGTGCTCACCACGAGGGCGTGATTGATCGGCGAACAGCCGGCTGCAAGCACTGCGTGCGCCTCCCCGGCAGGCACGCAAGGGTCTTCGTTCGATCCCCAACCCGGTTGCGGATCGTAGACGCCAGACAGCACATCCCCACCGCTGGAGCCGTGAGATGAGCTTTGTCACCAAGCTGTTTGTGATCCTCTCGTTGCTGCTGTCCATGGCGTTCCTCGTCGTGGCCGGCGCCCTGGTGGCCAAACAGGAAAACTTCAAGCATCGCTACGCGGCCGAGGCCGTCGAACGTCAACGCGATGACCAGCTGCAGGACCGCCTGCGCAACCGCCTTGCGTCGGCCCAGGAACGCCGCCGTCGCGAGATCCGCCAGATGCGCGAGAAGATCCTGCTGGCCAAGGAGAAGGTCGTGCGCGCCCGCCACTCGCTGGTGTTCGCCAGCATTGCCGAGCAGCGCGTCGCCGAGGCGATGAACAGCTTCTCCGACATCGCCAAGGACTTCGGTCCGATCATGGACAGCTACCAGGCCACGCTGGACAACCTGATCCAGAAGGGCCGCGCGCTGGCCGAACGCCGCAACGAGATGACGCGGCTGCGCAGCGAGATGTGGGTCCACCTGGCGCAGGCCCAGGCCGAGGTCGGCCGTCTGCGCGAGCACCTCAATGTGCTCGACTACAAGCTCTACGTGCTGCGCATGAGCAACTTCGAGAAGCGCCAGACGATCAGCCTGTACATGGAAATCGACCCCGGCCTCGCGCAGCCCGGCCTCGGCGAGACCATGAAAGGCAACGGCGAAGTCGTGGTCGTTGACGCCGAGCACAACACGGTCGTGATCAACCTCGGCCACAACGAAGACATCCAGCCGCACGCGGTCTTCACGATCACGCGCAACGGCGAGTACGTGGCGCAGGTCGAGATCACGCAGGTCTTCGAGATGCGCTCGTCGGGCTACATCCTCCAGCAGACCCAGTCGCGTGCCGTGCTGCCGGGCGATTCCGTCCGTCCCCGCGCGGTGTTCGGCGCAAGTGTTCCCCGCTGATTCCCTCCTCACGGTGGCGCGCCCGTAGCGGCCCGCCATCGCGGGGGGCTCCAACCCCCCAACGGTTGCACACCACGGGTTGGACGAAGGAGACCGATCAACATGGCAACGCTGGCAAAAATCTTCATTGCGATCATCTTTGTGTTCTCGAACGTGTTCCTCGGGTTCACGATCGCCGCGATCCAGAACCGCGACAACAACCCGAAGTACAAGTTCATGCGCGAGCGCTGGATGCGCGAGGTCGTGCAGTTCGACTGCCGTCGCGTGATTGACGACATTGCCGAAGAGGAAGGCCGCAACGGCAAGCAGGACCGCTACGCGACCGTCAAGCAGTCGATGGGCGACACCGAGCGCCGGCTCGAGCTCGAGGCCCGCGAGACCGACGCGCTGACCCGCATGCACATGAGCAAGCTGCGCTCGGGCAACGACCCGGACCAGAGCTACAACCTGCTCGGCGAGCTCGAGAAGATCCGTACCCAGGTCAGCACGTTCGCGGCGACCATCAAGGCGTACGAAAAGGCCCTCGCCAGCGTGCAGCGCAAGTACGCCGGCCTGCAGGACAGCTACCAGGACACCGTCCGCCAGTTCGAGTCGCTGGCAATCGAGAAGAAGCGCCTGCAGATCGAGAAGGAGCGGATCCTCGAGGACCACCGCGGGATCGAGGACGCGTACTTCCTGGCGCAGAAGGAAAACTCGATGCTCGACGAGAAGATCTCGATGATGGTGCGCACCAACCCGGAACTGCCGGGCATGGCGCGCCACAACGGTCAGCTCGTGCAGGGCACGATCAAGAGCGCCAGCGAACCGCCGACCGGCGTGGTGGTCATCAGCGTCGGTCGCGACGACGGCGTGACGCGCGGCCAGCGCTTCTCGGTGTTCGACGCCTCGAGCGGCAGCTTCAAGGCGCGCGTCCATATCACGGAGGTCAAGCCGTCCGTCTCGGTTGGCGTGGTCGAGCACCCGTACGAGAACGTGCGGATCAACGTGAACGACCGCGTGCGCCGCTCGGCGATCTTCCTCCACGACGCGGGCTCGGCCGCGAACAATCGCTGATCCAACTCTTCTTCGGGTGATCCCGCACCCCTCCTGGAGCTGTTGCCATGGTGGCATACGACGACGAGTTTGATGACGACTTCGAGGAAGAAGACGACGAAGAAGAAGAATTTGAAGACGACTTCGAAGACGAGTTTGCAGACGACTTCGAGGACGACGACGAATTCGCCTCATTCGGTCCGGTCTACATCCAGGGCGAGACGTCGATCGGGTTCGACGCCTACGCGATGGGCGCGAGCACGGCCGTCGTGCTGGTTGCGCTGTTCATGATGTGGACGATGGTCCTCAACCCCGTCTACGACGGGCTCTCCGGCAGCAAGCCCTCGAACTACGACGGCCTCGGCCGGCGCGGCGACAAGGTCAAGGACGGCGCCGAGCGTATCTCGTTCGCTCCGCCGACCATCGAGGTGCTGGGCGTGGGCCGCTACGACACGTCGCCGGCCGATGAGGAATACGACTACGCCGTGCTCAACGCGGGCAGCAACCAGGGCATCGGCGTGGGCCTGATCTACACCCTGCTCAGCCCCGAGACCGGCAAGGCGCACAAGTGGATGGTCGTCGTCGAGGTCGATCCGGAGATGTGCCGGGCCGACTTCATCGACCAGCCCGGCGCCGTGGACGACACGCTGAAGATCGACAAGACCTACCCGGACAACCCGATCAGCCACCGCGACCAGGACAGCGTGTGGGAGCGCGAGACGATCGCGAACCTGCTCGAGATGCTCGACGACGGCTGGCGCGACCGTGGCGTGACGCCCGACATGCAGGCCGATGCGCTCGAGCGCTTCGCCGCGCTGGGCGTGCCAAGCCGTTCGGGTCAGCCGGTGTTCCGCCTGATCGACATCCCGTCGTTCGACGGTGACGACCACAAGGCGCGCGCCACGGCCCAGCTCAACGCGTTCGACCGGCTGCGCCGGATGGACCCCAAGGCCGCCGCCGACAAGCTGCGCGAGGTGGCGACCGAGAAGAACTTCCCGATGGTCGAGAAGGAGTACCAGGGCGGCAACAAGCTGAAGGTGCCAAAGACCTTCCCCGTGCCGTTGCCCGCGCCGATGTCGCCCGTCCTGCGCAAGTCGATTGTGCTGGAAGCACTGAACATGGCCGAGGACGAGGTGGCGCAGCGTCTGCCCACCCAGTTCCCCGACCTGAACCCCGAGTGGAACCTGATCAAGCACTCCCGGGTCTCGAAGGTGGATGTCACGGGCAACAAGGATGCCCAGCTGATCACCATCCAGGGCAAGGGTGATGGCGCCAACGTCTACAGCGTCGGCCGCCCGAAGGATGACGTCACGGCGTACCTCGCCCCGGCGGACGACCAGGTCGTGATCCGCACCGTGATCGACATCCTCAAGGCGAAGAAGGCCGAGGAAGAGGCCCGCTGATCCTGACCCGTTCACCCGTTCACTCGACCCGAGACTCTGAAACTCCTCGCGCTTTCGTTATCCCCTGCAGCAGCTGGAGCCCGTCATGGCACGCGACGACTACATGGATGACGACTTCGAAGAACAAGAAGACGACGGCGACTTCGAAGAATTTGATGAAGATTTTGAAGCAGCTGGCGCAGCCGAGCAGAAGGTGAAGTGCGTGTCCGGCATGGACACCTTCGCCGTGGTGTGGAGTTTCTTCGCCACGCTGCTCGCGCTGTGCATCCTCTCGTGGGTGATCCTGTACGAGGTCTACGACGACCGCCTCGGCGGTATCTTCCCCGAACGCGAGAAGCCGCTGCCCCAGAACAAGATCAAGGTGCTCTCGTTCGGCCGTGACGCCGACGTGACCGACACCTACAACTACGCGATCCTCGCCACCGGCAAGGCCGACGGCGTGGTGCCCGGCACGTACATCCTGCTTGGCGACCCCAAGGCTCCGTCGACGCCGAAGACGTTCGAAGAGGCGTGGGTGGTGATGTGTGTCACCGAGGAGTGTGACGCCGGCATCTGCAAGGCAATGATCATCAACGTGCACACCATGGCCGTTGGCGCGGACGCAAACGGCCAGATCACGGTCAGCGCGTCGGACCTGGAGCGGCGTGCCGACTCGTGGGAGAAGATCGACAACCTGACCGAGGCGTTTGACAAGCTGCCGTTGCTGCTCGATCTCGTGCAGACCGGCGGTGGTGGCGAGGGTGGCGACGTCGGCGAAGCCCGCGTCCGCTGTGCGACGGCCTCGTGGAACAACCAGGTGCTGCTGAAGTGGGTGGAAGAGAAGTTCGCGAAGCACACCCGCAAGGAGCGCAAGGCGGCGAAGTAGGCCGCGCGGGCGCCCCCGCACACAGCGAGCGACTGCAATCCAACCAACACACCGCCTCTCTGGCGGTGTGTTGCATTCGGGCCGGGCTGCGCGCCGTGTTTCGCCCCTCGCCCCTCGCCCCTCGCCCCTCGCCCCTCGCCCCTCGCCCCTCGCCCCTCGCCCCTCGCCCCTCGCCCCTCGCCCC
>JBFWQT010000541.1:0-4898 GCA_050249295.1 Planctomycetota bacterium | reverse complement strand
GGTGGCGCGCGCGGACCTGGTGGCGCCGAGCGCTCGCCTCAGTACCAGACTCCGGGGGTTTACACCCCCGGCTCGCCCGGAGGGCTCCTCGATGGGACGAGGACTTGTGATTCGCGGCTCCTACGTGAAACCAGGTGTCATGGTCACGGGCTTGTCAGGCTTTCGACGGTTTCCCCGCTCCCTTTCGGTCGCGGCTCTTACCCGGAACCGCCACACACTAATGTGCCGGCGTGCACTTCGCGATGCTATTCAGCGCTGCGGCGCCAGAATGCGCAGGAACCGCTCGCGGTCCGGCCGGAAGCGGATCGGCGCGTTGCCCACCGGGTCGCCGTCCAGCTGGCAGGGCACGTCGGCGGTCACACGGCGGGCACCACTGCTGCCGGGCGGCGGTACGGCCACCAGGTCGAGCTGCTCGCGCGCAGTCACGTGCTGCACGTCGCGGTGGCGCGTCACGTCGCCGCGCACCACGAGGCTCCACCAGAAGCTGAACAGGCGCGCGTGCGGCGGCTGGCGGAACATCACCACGTCCAGCTGGCCATCATCGGGCCGGGCCTGCGGGGCGAAGCACAACGGGCCGCCGACCGTCTTCGTGTTGCAGATCACCACCCAGCGCGCCGGGTCGTACGTCGTGCCGTCAACGGTCACGCCGATCCAGGGGCTGCGCCACGAAGTCAGCACGCGCAGCATGATCCACGTGTACCAGAGCACGCCGGGCGCCCACTTCTTGCGCGACGCATGGAACCGCCGGACGATCTCGCCGTCGAACCCGGCGCCGGCGATGCCGGTCATGATGCGGCGGCGCTCGGTTGCGATCAGGCCGGTGTCGGAGGCCGAGCGGTCGTCGTCGGCCGGGTAGCTGACGTGGATCAGGTCGAGGCGCTGCGGCTCGCCGGTGAGCGCCACGCGGGCAGCGGCGCGCGATCGGCGGATCGGGATGCCGTACTGCTTGGCGAGCAGGTTGCCGGTGCCGAACGGGATCAGCCCGATCGGCACGTCGAAGCGATTGGCGGTCTGCAGGCCGTTGGCGACCTCGTTGACTGTGCCGTCGCCGCCGAGCACGACGATGCGCGCGGTGGCCGGCGCGTCGGGGTCGCCGAGCGAGCGAGCCGCGCGGAAGGCATCACCGGCGGCACGCGTCTCGACGATATCGACGGGGCCGCCTTCGGAGAGCACGGCGATCACCTTGCGGCGGACAATGCGCGCGCGCCGCTGGCCCGATCGCGGGTTGATGATCAGCAGCGAGCGCGGCGCATCGGCTGCGGCCGGCGGGGCGGCGGGTTCGTGCGCGACGGCAGGTTCAGCGCTGACAGCGGTGACGTTCATGGGGCGGAGAGGCGGCGGTCTGCGCCGGTCCTCGCGAGCATGACGCAACCCCGGGTTCAATGCCAGTCAGGATTGTGTCGGCACGGCCGACAGCGGGCGGTCGTAGAGCCGGTAGGTCTTGTAGTGCGTGGCCTGCATCATGCGCGAGCCGTTGACCATCTCGGCGTTGTTCTCGAGCACCCACGATGTCTCGCCGTACGTGACGCGCGCATGGTTGATCGAAACCTCGAAGATGCGCTCGTAGAACATCGCGTCGATGCCGCGCTTGCGGAACTCGGGGATCACGCCGAGGATCGCGATCCGCACGCGGTCGATCACGTCCCAGCGGCGCTGCGTCTTGCGGATCAGCATGTGCCAGATGGTGCGCAGCGCGCCGCCGTTGGTGTGCCGCAGGATCTGGTGGATGTCGGGGAACGTGAGCGCCCACGCCACCGGCCGGCCGTCGACCTCGGCGATCAGCGCGTAGGCCGGGTCGAGGATCATGCGCATCTCGGTGGAGATGTGCGCGAACTCCTCGTCGCTGAGCGGCACGAACCCCCAGTTGGCCTGCCAGGCCTGGCGGTACAGCGAGTTGAGGATGCCGAGTTCTTCCTTCCAGGTCTTCTTGTCGAGCCGGATCTGCCGCAACGTGGCGCCGCGCTTGCGTGCGAGGGCGGCCACGCGCTGGATCTTCTCGTTGGGCCACTTGTCGGTGCGGATGTCGTAGGCCCAGAGGTCCTTCGCCTTGCCGAAGCCCGCGCCCTCGTAGAGCGCCTGGTGGTAGCGCGGGTTGTACTTCATCATCACCGCCGCGGGCTCCTCGCGATCGGCCCAGACCAGCGAGCCGACCTCCTCGTTGGTGCAGAAGTCGCACGGCCCGCGCATGGTGTCGAAGCCGAGCTCGGTCAGCCGGGCCGCCGCCGCGTCGAACAGGGCCGCGGCCACGTCGGCGTCGTCGATGCACTCGAAGAAGCCGAAGAAGCCGACGTTCTCATTGTGCGTGGCGTTGTGCGCCGGGTACGAGTGCGCCGTGATGCGGCCGACCGTCTGGCCGTTGCGCGTCGCGAGGAAGTACGTGATGTCCATCGGCCGGCGGATCGGCTGCTTCGCCGGATTGTGGAAGTCGTTGCGCTCGATCAGGAACTCCGGAACCCAGTTCGGGTCGCCGGCGTAGAGCGCGCGCGGCAACTTCAGGAACTGCCGGAACAGGCGCCGGTCGGTGAAGCGGAACGCAGTGATGGTGACCGCCGGGGCGGACGGCCCGGAGCGGTGGAGCGGCTCCGCGGACCCGTTGCTGTCGGGCGTTGCCGGGGCGCGATGGCGCGTCGGCGCGTCTGTCGTCTCGAGCGTCTCGGTCGTCCCGGGCGTCTCGGTCGCGCCGGGGCGCGCCATCATCATCATCATGGCCAGTCCGACGACGGCCGGGAGGGCGACTGCAGCGCCGATGATCCATCCAGTGTCCATGGTTCCTCGATCAAGTGGCAACCCGGCCGACACACGCAGCACGAACGGTGCGCGGTGGCCTGAAAAGTCAGGTGCTTGTCGTGGGTACGCCGTCGAACGCGAAACCGGATGCCCGCGCGGTGCGCGAGTCCTGTCGAGCGAAAGGTCGGGGCCGGATCGTGCGTTGCACCCCGAAGCGATCAACAACACGGCAATTGTACGCTACTCGCGGGGAAATAGCGAAGGCGGCCCGTCCGTCGCGGTCAGGACTCCGCCGGCCGCCGCCGGCCGCCTTCGGGAGAGCCCGCGCCGGGCGAGTCGTCGTCGAGGTCGTCGTCTGTCGCGGGCCGCCGCTGGGGCAGTGGCTGCGTGTCGTCCTCGACCGGCCGGGCATCCGGGATGCTGCCGATGTCGGGCATGGTGTCGGCCGAGTGCGAGTCGGCGCGCATCGCGGGGAAGCGGCCGGAGTCGGGGCTGCGCACGATGACCATCGGCAGCGGCGGTTGCGCGGCGCGAGCGGTGCCCGCCGCGGCCGGGCCCGCCTGGCCGGCCTGGCCGGCCTGGCTCGTCCGCCAGACCTCGATCATCTTCTCGAGGTCGTCCGGCCCGTCGACCGGGTTGATCTTGCGGCCGGTCTCGCGTTCGAGTTGCAGCAGCGGATCGGGGAAGCGCTCGAACACGATGTTCACGCCCTCGATCAGCACGGCCAGCAGCAGCGGTCCGAAGACAAACCCCGACGGCCCGATGATCGCGATGCCGCCGAAGAAGCCGAGCCACATCACCAGCGGATTGAGGCCCGACTGCTTGCCCATCATCCAGGGCCGCAGGATGAAGTCGGGCGCGAGGCAGACGACAAAGTAGCCGTAGAGCGTGAGCACGGTGAGGTTGGCGCCCATGTTCGGGTCGCCGTTGATCGCGTGCCAGGCAATCAGCAATACGACAAGGGCGCTCGGGCCGATGAACGGAATCAGCTGGAAGATCGCGAACATCACCGCCCACAGCAGGATGTTCTCGTAGCCGAGCATCAGGAACAGCGGAATCGAGATCAGGAACGTGACCAGCACCGTGGTCAGGTGCACGACGTAGATCGCGTAGAGCGTGCGGTAGGAGCAGCCGACAATGCGCTGCAGGATCTCGCGCGTCTGGATCTCGATGCTGAACAGCGTGCGGCGGTAGACGCCGGCGCCGAAGCGGATGCCGAGGTAGAAGGTGCAACTGAAGACGAAGAAGGCGAGCAGCATGCCCGGCACAGCGGCCAGCGCGAGCAGGCCGAAATCCTGCAGCCACTTGGTCAGGGTGGGGCGGTACTCGGTCCAGTTGAAGGCGATGCCCCAGTTGCGGGCAAACTCGGTGTCCTGGAAGTGATCGAGCTTCTCGATCACGAGGTCGGCGCCGTGGCGGATCTCGGGCAGGTTACCGACGATGATCCAGAACGGCAGCGCGAGCGCGAACAGGCAGAGCAGCGCGATGCCGACCGTGATCAGGATCGAGAACGTGGTCTCGGCGCGCGCCGATTTCTCGCTCACCTGGAAGAAGCGGTAGGCCTTGCGGTACCAGGGATAGACGACCGCGGCGACCGTGAGGCCGATGCCGATGCTCGGCAGCAGCGACCAGAAGATCCAGAGCGTGAACAGGATCAGGCCGAGCAGCCAGAGCTGGATGCGGCGCGAAACGATCAGGCTGTTGTTGGCCGGCATCCGCGTTCGTGGTGCGTGGGCGGTCGTTCGCCGGGGCGGGGCGCGAGGTCAGATTGCGTTGGCCGGGGGGCGAAAGCAAGCGGCGGCGTCAGTCCTCGTCGCTGTCGTCCGCGTCGTCGTCGTCGTCCATGCCGTCGTCGGTGTACGGCTCACCGTCGTTCGAGTCGGCGCGATCGTCGGGATCGGTGACGGCCTCGGTGACCTCGGCCATCACGGAGTCGAGGCGATCGGAGAGCGCGTCGGGGCGGTCGTCGTCGTCGTCGTCGTCGTCGTCGCTGTCGGAATCGTCGTCGCTGTCATCCATGTCGTCATCGTCATCGTCGTCGTCATCATCATCGTCGTTGTCGTCGTTGTCGTCGTCATCGTCATCGTCATCGTCGTGGAAGGTCGCCGCCATCCGGACAGCCTTCTTCTTGACCGCGCGCTTCGTCGCGACGCGGTGCACATGCCGGTCGT
>JBFWQT010000540.1:0-4899 GCA_050249295.1 Planctomycetota bacterium | reverse complement strand
CATCGGTGAAGCCGACGCCTCGCTGCTCGAGGCGATCACCGAACGCGGCCTCGGCAAGCTGCGCCGCATCGGCGCCGGCGACTGATCCGTAGCCGGACGACACCCAGCCGGGCGAGCCGCGGACTTCCGTCCCGGCTCGCCCGGCTTCGTGTTATCGGGGTTCGCATCACAGAATCATGATTCCCGGACAAGCTCGAAATGGAGCGGGGAAATCGGCGATGGCGACAACCCGCAGAAGCATGGTCGTCTTCGCGATGCCCCCGCTCCCTGTCGGTCGCGGCTCTTGCCGGTCTTCAGTCTTCCAATGCGAACCTCGATATTGCGCTACTCTGCCCGCACCCAGAACACACCCAGCAATCGCAGCGTACCGAGGCCGACCAGGAACACGGCCACGAACAGCAGCATGCTGGTCCACATCGCATCGCCGAACTGCATCTCCGCGTCGCGACCCGACCCCAACGACACCAGCAGATCGAACGTCGCGCCGACCCACACGCCGACCGCGAACGTCAGCGCCACGATCACGCTCGGCGACCGCCGCGGCAGCACCTCGAGCGGCAGCCGCCACGTCGTCCACGTGTTGTCGTCGTCGTCCTGGTCGGCCTGCGAACTGCGGAACCCCCAGCGCGAGATGCGCCGCACCAGCGCATCGTTGTAGACCTCGAACTTCATCCGGCAGATCAGCTCGAGCGCGCCGGCCGGCTTGACCTCGCCGACGGCGGGACGGCGCGAGAACTCGAGCACCGTGAGGTCGTCGCGCGGCTGCGGGTCCCACGTCAGCACCGGCTCGTCGGGCTCGCGCCACAGGCGCAGCCAGTACGTGGTGTCGGGTCGCAGCCGGCGCACGCAACGGTGGCCGCTGTAGAACATGTGGGCGCGAGCTTCGCCCAGCGGCGCGTCGTCGGCGGAGTGGATGGCGACGAGCATGCGCAGGCGCTCAGGACTGCGCCTTGGCCATCACCGCCTTGAACAACTGCCGCTGCGCCTCGGCGTCGGCGCGATGCCGGAACAGCAGCTGGCCGATCCAGTCGATGCTGCCGACGATCAGCAGCACGAACACGCCGGTGAACTGCACCGTGACGACGAGGCGCATCAGGTTGCCGTCGCGCGCCAGGGCGAAGAGCACGCCGAGGCCGATCGCCAGGCCGAGACCGACGAACCAGACCAGCAGCGCGAGCGTGCCGGAGAACCGGCTGGGCTCGCTGTTGACCATGCTCAGCAGCGGCGGCAGGGCGGCAATGCAGGCCAGCGTGGTGCCCCACGGGAACTCGGTGGACGCCAGGTGCTCGACCAGGTGCAGGCCGGAGTCGGTGACAATGAACACGAACATGAACAACCCGGCCGACGCGGCGCCGAGCACCTGCGCGGTGCGGCTCGGATCAAACGTCAGTCGCACGCGCGCGGCCACGAGCATGCCGCTCCAGCCGAGCAGGCCGAAGATCAGCGTCACCGGGCTCTGCATCGAGGCGATGCCCTGCACCGAGGCGTGCGGCCGGCCGATGACGAGCGCGAGGAACGCGACGATGCCGGTCCAGAACAGCCCCTTCGCGCGGATGCCGCCTTCGCTGCGGATGCCGACCACGATGGCCACCACGCCGGCCACCAGCAGCATCGTCAGCGTGAACATGCTGAGCGCGCCGGAGTGGTACATCTCGCTCGGCGGGCCGAAGCCGGGGACGCTGGTCAGCGTCACCTTCGGGTCGACCATCGACGCGAGGATCACCGGAATCATCACCGAGAAGATGATCAGCGCGCCGGCGACAATCGCGCCGCGACGGCCGAACGTGCGCGTGTCCTTCTCCTGCGCGAGCATCGACTTGGCGATCGCGCGGGTGATCGATCCGCTGGTGTGGCGCTTGCCGCTGTCGGTCATCGAACCGGAGAGCGCGCCGGCCGAGGTGGTCGGCGTGGGCGCCTGCCCGGCGGTGGAAGCGGTGGAGGCGGGCTGATCGGATGCGCTGCTGCTGGCGTTGCCGGGGGTCGTGTCGGTCATCGGTCGCTCCTCGTTAGAACGAGACGGATGGACAGCGCCGGCGCGTCGGATCGCACGCATCGGCATGCGGACACACGGCCTGCGCCATGTCGTCCGCCCGCATCAATTCTGCATGCAACCGTTATTGAGCATTATCACCAACAGGTCAATCGTCTGATGGCGACGTCAGCCGCGCCGGCAGAACGACTCCGCTGAACGCCGCTGGCAGCAGCGGGTTGCCGGGCGCGCCGGGCCCGTGCATCACCGTGATCTCGAGTGGCACCGGCGTGCTCCCCTCGGCACTGCCGATCAGCGAGAAGGTGTAGGTGGTGCGCGTCGCACCGTGGCGTTCCAGCGACGTGGCCTGGTCGAACACGCGCAGCAGCGCCCACGGGCCGGTGGCGCGGAGCGACCACGTTTCGGCTCCGCGCGTCAGCACAATCGACATCTCGCGATCGGTACCCGGCTTCCACGGAAGCAACGCGCGCCGCACCGCCGTGAAGTCGGTGATCAGGCTGCCGATGTCGATCACGAGCTTGCCGACCGTGACCACCAGCTTGCCCTCGGGCAGGTCGGCAAACTCGGCGGTGGGCTCGATCCGCGGCGTGTCGGTGGTGAACAGCAGCGTCTGCATCCGCTCCAGCGAGTTGCGCGCAGCCTGGAACTGGTTGCTCATCGGCATGCCGAGCTGCGTCAGGATGTCGTTGGCGAGCAGCACGGTGCGGGCCACGCGGCCGGAGCCGGGCCGCCACATCGCCTGCACGTCGTCCCACGATGCGTCGTCGGCCGAGTCGGGCTTGAACGGATAGCGCGTGGCGAGCTGCGCGCTGTGCTCGAGCACGTCGCTGCGCCACATCAGGTCGATCTCGGTGTTGGCCTCGCGCTTCAGCGCCGTAGCGACCACATCCGGCACGCCACGCAGCATCTCGCGGAACGAGCCCTGCACGGCCGGGTCGGCGGCGTCGCAGGCGCGGACCAGCGCGATGCGCAGCCGGTTGAGCGCGATGCCGAACGCCGTGAGCCGGCCGTCGGAGAGCCAGGTGCGGACGCGCTGGCCGCCCGGCGGGCTGTCGTGCAGCAGGTCGCAGATCTGCGCATGCGCGATGCCGATCGCGCGGAGCACGGCCGGAATCCAGCGTCCGGGGTTGCCGGCCGAAATCAGCGAGGGTCGCGAATCGTTGTCGAGCAGCAGCTCGCGACGATCCCAGATCACCCACAACAACGTGCGCAGCGGCGAGTCGCGCTGATCGGCGAGGCGCTCGAGCAGCGCCAGGGCGTCTTCGACGGATCGCCCGGCCGGCACCAGACGGATGCCGCGGATCAGCTGGTCCCAGCGGTCGCGCACCTCGTTGACCACCATCGTGCGGCAGACGTCGAGCGGATCGATCGGCGAGCGCGTGCGCACACCGGCGGCTTCGAGGCGCGTGAGGATGTCACTCCCGAGCGTGCGGAAGGCCGGCAACAACTGCGCGTCGTAGCCGCTCTGCGAGAGCACGCCGGGGATCGACTGCTCGCCGGTGAGCAGTTCCGCGCCGGGCGCGCCGTCCAGCAGCGTGGCAACGGTAAGCGGCGTGGACTTCGCCGCGAGGCTGTCCATCGCGGCCCGGCACGCCGAAGCCGCCCACGTGTCGGCCGAGAGGTTGCGCTCGGCGCGATAGATCGCCGGTTGCGAGGGCAGGCCGCCGAAGCGCACCGACCGCGTCAGGTCGCGGCAGTCGGCCATCAGCTGGGCGACCAGCCCGAGGTGGAAGTCGATCGTGTCGGCCTGATCGTCGTTCGGCTCGGCACCGCCGGTGACGACATCGCGCAGCCGGTCATGCAGCGCACGCTCGATCACTCGCCGGTCAGGCTCGATCTGCAGCGTGATCGTGCGATACGCGCGCAGCCGGGCACACAGTTGTGCGTACTCCTCGACGTTCTGCGGTGCAGTGCGCGCACCGAGCAGCGGCTCGAGCGCGGTGGTTACGGGCTCGGCCACCAGGCGGGACATGTTGCGCAGGTACTCGCGCGCTTCCTCGCGCTGGTCGCGGTTGTCCGGCATGCCCGCGTCGAGCCAGCGGCGCACGCGCACGCCGGCCGAATGCACCTCGCCGAGGCGGCCCACGGCAGGCGGATCGCCGGGACCGTCCTGGGCGTTCGCCACGTCGCCCACCACCGCCAGGACGAGCGGAAGCGTGGTGGCCGCGAGCAGGATGAGAGTGCGGTGGCGCATGGGTCGGGTCGGGCGCGGGCCGGCGCTGTCAATTGTACCGGCGCGCGCCGGTGCGTCATCCCCAATGCGCATCACTGCGGCTGGCTCGTGTCGCGCGCATCGCGGGCATCCCGCGCGTCGCGCAGCGTTTCGGCGCGCTCCTTGCCGAGGCGGGCGCGCGGGTAGTGCCGCACCAGCGCCAGCGCGTCGTTGTAGTGCACGATCGCGTTTCGGTAGTCGCCGAGCGCCATGTAGCAGTCGGCGATGCTGCTGTGGGCTTCCGGCGCGAACTCGTCTTCTTTGAGCAACTGGCGGTACCAGATGATCGCGCGGCTGTAGTCGGCCGCGTCCTGTGCCATCTGCGCCAGCGCGAGCGCGGCCCACGAGCAGCCCTGCTCGATATCCAGCGCGTGCTGGAACGACGCCACCGCCATGTCGTTGAGCCAGTAGTGCCGCTGCATCACGCCGCGGAACATCGCCTGCAGCGTGGCCGGTTGCAGCGGCATCTGCAACAGCGCCACGCGCCGACGCACCAGCCGTTCGCCGACCGCACCGGCCGAGCGATCGCCGAGCACGATCAGCACCTGGTAGAGCATCAACAATGTCGGGATGTCGTTGCCGTCGACTTCCAGCGCGCGGCGCGCGTGCGAGCGCGCAACCTCGAACTGGCCGCGCATCACCTCGGCCTGCGCCAGGTACTGGTAGATGACCATCCGCGCGGCCGGCACCTCGGTGC
>JBFWQT010000539.1:0-4903 GCA_050249295.1 Planctomycetota bacterium | reverse complement strand
TGCTCGACAGTGGCGGCATGCGCCGGGTGTGGGTGCGCGGCCTGGAAAACGTGGCCAAGCGCTACGTGATCCAGGCAGCCGGGTTCAATCTCGGCCTGCTGATGCGCAAGCTGATCGGTGTCGGCAACATGCCCGCGGTAATGACTCGGGTATCCCTGGAGGCGAAAATGTCGTCGGATTCGGACCGGTGATGTTCGCAAGTCTTTGTATAAATTATGTTTATGAGTTTCATCCAAGTCGCGTGACAAGCCTTCTCGAAGCCTTGAAAGTGCGCCATCAACCGTTCTCGACGGCCATACGAGGCTTCACTCAACTTCACGCTACGTTCACGATTAACGCCTATGAACAGGACGACTGCGAGCGATTGTGTAAAGCTTTACGCATCGATCCACGTCTAACCAAACGAACCCATTCCGCCTTCTGGTCCGGTCGTCCAGGGTCAGGTGCACGGAATCCTTTTTCTGCGACACCCCGCCACCGGGAACGGGTTCTACCTCCCCGGGCTTTGCCTCAGGTTCACCCGCAGTTGTCCGCAACCGATCGACTCGCCATGAAGATCCAGCCTCGCGCCGCGCTTGCATCCGCGTCCATCATCCTGATGATCATGGCAGCCGCTGCCATGCAGATCGTCTGGCTGCCGACGTCGGCCATCGCCGACCCCGACCCGGGCATGGGTGGCGGCATGATGGGCGGCGGCGGCGGCGGAGACAACACCAACGCCGAGCCGCGCAAGCTGACCGCCGCCGAGGAAGCCTTCTTCGAGAGCAAGATCCGGCCGGTGCTGGTGCAGAACTGCTACAAGTGCCACTCCAGCCAGGGCCGCGCGAAGGCCGGGCTGAAGGTGGACACGCGCGCCGCGATGCTCACCGGCGGCGACGGCGGCCCGGTGATCGTGCCCGGCGACCCCGACAACAGCATGCTGATCCAGGCGATCAGCTACGCCAACCAGGACATGCAGATGCCGCCCAACGGCAAGCTGCCCGACGCGGTGATCGCCGACTTCCGCGCGTGGGTGAAGATGGGCGCGCCCGACCCGCGCGTGCCGGCCGGCAGCATGGGCATGGGCAGCGACAGCGGCAGCGGCATGAGCAGCCCGCAGCGCCCCGCGCCCACCAACGGCGAGAACGGCGGCGGCATTGGCACGAGCGAAGCCCCGACCGAACCAGCCGGCCCGAAGAGCGACCCCGGCGATCACTGGGCCTTCAAGAAGCCGGTCAAGCCGGCTGTGCCCGCGGTGGGCAGCCCGTGGGCGCGCACCGACCTCGACCGCTTCATCTACGAGGCGATGGCGGCGAAGGGCATCAAGCCGGTGAAGGACGCGTCGGCGACGGCGATGCTGCGCCGGATCACGTTTGACCTGACCGGCCTGCCGCCGGCTCCCGAGGCGATCGCGCCGTTCGAGGCCGCATACAAGACGAGCCCCGAGAAGGCGATCGCGGCCGAGGTGGATCGTCTGATGGAGACGCCACAGTTCGGCGAGCGCTGGGGCCGCCACTGGCTGGACGCCGCACGCTACGCCGAGAGCAACGGCGCCGGCCCGCAGAACGTCACCTATCCGCACGCCTGGCGCTACCGCAACTACGTGATCGACGCGTTCAACGCGGGCATCCCGTACGACCAGTTCATCCGCGAGCAGATCGCCGGCGACATCATGGCCGGCAAGCTCACCGACAAGGCCGAGCAGGATCGGCTCAACATTGCGACCGGCTTCCTGGCGTTCGGACCCAAGCCGCTGAAGGAGAACGACCGCCGGCAGTTCTACGCCGACATGGTCGACGAGCAGATCGACGCGATTTCGCGTGCGACGTTCGGCCTGACCGTCTCGTGCGCGCGCTGCCACGACCACAAGTTCGACCCGATCCCGACGCGCGAGTACTACGCGATGGCGGGCATCCTGTTCTCCACCGAGACCTGCTACGGCACCGTGGCGAACGTCGGCCAGGTGCGGCGCGCCGGCGACCTGATCGAACTCAAGGCGCTGGGCGGCGACGGCAAGCAGCTGGACGCGGGCGACCTCGCGAAGATGCGCACGCGCGTCGCCGAGATGGAAGACGAACTGCGCGAGGCCAACCGCGCGTACCTTGCCGACCGCGACAACCAGCAACTCAACCGCCAGCGCCGCGTGCTGCAGCTGCAGATCTCGCGCGCCCGCGCCCGCATCGACGAGTACGACGCGCTCGGCAATCCGCTGGCGTTTGCAATGGGCGTGCGTGAAGGCGCCCGCGTCGTCAACAGCCCGATCCTGCTGCGCGGCGAAGTCGACCAGCCGTCGACCGTCGTCGCGCGCGGCTTCCCGACCGTGCTCGGCGTCAACGTCGGCCCGATCCCGCCGAACCAGAGCGGCCGCCTGCAGCTCGCGCAGTGGATCACCAGCCCCGACAACCCGCTGACCGCGCGCGTCGCCGTCAACCGCATCTGGTACCACCTGCTCGGCCGCGGCATTGTCGGCACGCTCGACAACTTCGGCACGCGCTGCACGCCGCCGACGAACCAGAAGCTGCTCGACTACATGGCCGTGCGCTTCCAGGAGCAGGGCTGGTCGGTCAAGCAGATGGTGCGCACGATCATGACCAGCCGCGTCTACGGCCTGGCGATCGCCGAGAGCGCCGAAGGCGACGCGAAGGACCCCGACAACGAGCTGTTGTGGCGCGCCAACCGCCGCTCGCTCGATGGCGAATCGCTGCGCGACGCGATGCTGGCCGCGGCCGACGAACTCGACGTTGAACGCCCCGGCGGCTCGCCGATGCAGCAGATCGGTGACCAGCAGGTGGCCGGCCAGGTGGTCAACCGCGCCGAGCAGTTCGCCACCGAGTCCGGCGTGCGCTCGGTGTATCTGCCGGTGCTGCGCAACGCGCTGCCCGATGCGCTCGACCTGTTCAACTTTGCCGACCCCGACGCCGTGAACCCCGAGCGGCGCGACACGATCGTGCCGACCCAGGCGCTCTACGTGCTCAACGGACCGCTGCCGATCCGCGCCGCGCACGGCACCGCGCTGCGCGTCCGCACCGCCACGCAGGACACCGACGAGCGCATCCGGCTGGCGTGGCAACTCGTGCTCTCGCGCCTGCCCGACGCGAACGAGCTGGCCCGCGCGAAGCAGTTTGTCGTCGAGTTCCGCAAGAGCCTCGATGACACGTTCACGCAACCGCAGCGGCGTCCGTTCCGCCGGCCGGGCCAGGGCCGTCCGGGCCGCTTCCAGCAGGACGAGAACGCGATGAGCGACGACGAGCGCGAAGTCGAGACGTGGTCCGCGCTCGCGCAGGCGCTCTTCGCCTCGGCCGAGTTCCGCTACCTCGACTGATCCACATTCCGCATTCCATCCGCACTCCGACAATCCGTTCGCCCACAGGCACTCCGATGAACCATAACCCGCACGACTCCAATCTGTTCGGCCAGGACCCGGCCTGCTGCTCGCGCCGTCATCTGCTCAAGGCGGCCTCCGGCGGCTTCGCGTGGCTGGCCTTCTCGGCGATGCTGGCCGGCAAGCTGCCGCTGCCCTCGTACGCCGATCCGGAACCCGGCGCGGCCGGCGGCCAGGACACGATCCCGAAGCCGAAGGCGCGCGCCAAACGCGTGATCTTCCTCTGCATGCAGGGCGCGCCGTCGCACGTCGACACGTTTGACTACAAGCCCACGCTGATCGCCTCCGACGGCAAGAGCTTCTCGCGCAACCGCGGCCGCGTGAGCGGCAACAGCAAGCTGCTCGCCCCGCAGTGGAAGTTCTACAGCTACGGCAAGAGCGGCCTGCCGATCAGCGAGCTGTTCCCCAATGTGGGCAAGCACGCCGACAAGCTCTGCCTGCTCAACAGCATGAGCACCGACCTGCCCGACCACGGCCGCGCGCAGCTCAAGCTGCACACCGGCAACTCGCAGTTCATCCGCCCGAGCATGGGCGCGTGGGTGATCTACGGCCTCGGCTCCGAGAACGAGAATCTGCCGGGCTACATCACGATCAACCCGGGCGGCGGCTCGCAGAACTATGGCGCGGGCTTCCTGCCGGCCGAGTTCCAGGGCATGCCGGTGCCGATGCGCGGCCGCAGCGAGGCGCAGCTGCGCTACATGGACAACCCGCGCCTGAAGCCGAAGAACCAGCGCGTGCAGCTCGACTTCGTGCAGGACCTCAACAAGCACCACATGCAGCAGAACACGCCGGGCGGCGACCAGGCGATCGAGGGCGTGATCAAGTCGTACGAGATGGCCTTCCGCATGCAGGCCGACGCGCCGAAGCTGATGGACATCGAGAGCGAGCCGCAGGCCGTGAAGGCCGCGTACGGCATCGGCAATGGCGACACCGACGGCTTCGGCCGCCAGTGCCTGCTGGCGCGGCGCCTCAGCGAGGCCGGCGTGCGCTTCGTGGAAGTGCAGAACGGCGGCTGGGACCACCACCGCAACCTGAGCGATGCGCTGCCCGACTCGTGCCGCAAGATCGACCAGCCGATCGGCGCGCTGCTGGCTGACCTCGAGTCGCGCGGCCTGCTCGACGAGACGCTGGTGATCTGGGGCGGCGAGTTCGGCCGCACGCCCTACTCGCAGAACAGCAACGGCCGCGACCACAACAACAAGGGCTACACCCTGTGGATGGCCGGCGGCGGCGTGAAGGGCGGCATGCGTTACGGCGCGACCGACGAGGTCGGCTACGAGGCGGTCGAGAACAAGATCGACATCCACGACGTGCACGCCACGATCCTGCACCTGATGGGCATCGACCACGAGATGCTGACCTACCGCTACGCCGGCCGCGACTTCCGTCTGACCGACGTGTTCGGCCACGTGCTGAAGGACATCGTGACGGCCTGACCGCGCTCAAGAACCGCGCGCGCCGGGTCGATAACCCGGATGACGCAGATCTCTCGCGCCTCGCCGGAGCAACGGTGGCACCACCTGCATCATCCGTACCCGCCGC
>JBFWQT010000538.1:0-4919 GCA_050249295.1 Planctomycetota bacterium | reverse complement strand
GACAAGGAGTGGGGCAACTGGCCGAGCACGGCCAGCTTCCTGATCTTCGTGCACACGCTGATCAACACGCTCGCGCCGTCGGACGCGACGCAACGCACGCTTGCGCCCGGCGGCACGCTGCAGCGCAGGTGGGAACTGGAGAAGTACGGCCCGACCGTGACGATGACGAGCCCCGACGGCTCGACTCGCAGCATGCACGCGACGATCGAGGACACGGGGTTTGCGAGCATCGAGTGGACCGACACCAGCGCGGCCGGCGTCTACCTGCTGGAGTTGGCGGCGGTCGGCAAGCCGGAGCCGGAGGTGGAGGTGGCGGTGGTCAATGGCTCGGTGCGCGAGTCCGACCTGCGCCCGGTGGCGGTGGCCGACCTGGTGGCGGGCCGGGCGGGCTGGCGCGTGTCGTCGAACAAGGGGGCGCTGGATCTGCTCGGTGGTGGCGACGCGAGCACGCTGGCGGTGTGGTTGCTGGCGATTGTCGGGTTGCTGCTCGTGGGTGACGTGATACTCGGGACCCGGGCTGCGAGGCGGCGACAGATCGGCGTGTAGCGTGGCGCGAGGTGGCTCGCGCGGTTGTGTGCGCAAGGGCGTCGCACGGTTGCCCACGGGCGGCAGCCCGTGGGCTTCAAGCTGCAGGGGGAAAGGCGATCGCGATCAGGTCGTGATCGAGATGCTGCTCTCGTTCTTCGCCGTCTTGTAGTGCGGGCGGATCGTGCCGGTCTCGAGCAGCTTCACAAAGTGCTGCACGATGCGGCCGTCAAAGTGGTCGTCGGCGCAACGCTCGAACTCGCGGATGACCTGCTCGACACTGAAATTGCTGCGGTAGGGACGCGACGACGTCATCGCGTCGAACGCGTCGGCCACAGCCACCACACGGGCCTGCACCGGAATGTCGTCGCCAGCGAGGCCGTCGGGGTAGCCGGTGCCGTTCCACTTCTCGTGGTGGTGCAACACCACGGCAATCACCGGCTCGATGTTGGAAATGTGCTTGATGATCTCGGCGCCGTGCACCGGGTGATTCTTGATCAGCAGGAACTCGGCCTCGCTGAGGCGCGACGGCTTGTTGAGCACGCGGTCGGGCACAGCGATCTTGCCGATGTCGTGGAGGATCGCGCCGAGGCGGATGTTGTCGAGTTCCTCGGTGCCGAGCCCCATGCTCTCGGCGATCGCCATCGAGAACTCGGTGACGCGCTCGGAGTGGCCGTGGGTGTAGCGGTCCTTGGCTTCGATCGTCGCGACGAGGGCGCGGATCGTGCCGTAGAACATGTCCTCGAGATCCTGGAACAGCTTGCTGCGGTGGATCGCAATGCCAGCCTGACGGCCGATCGCGCCGACCAGCTGCAACTCGAACTCGCCGAACGGCGCCTTGCCCTCGCCGAGGTTGTCCAGGTAGATCGCGCCGATCGTCATGTCCGGCGTCGCCACCGGCACGCACAGCACGCTGCGGATGTTCTGCGCGACGATGCTCTTGCCGGCCTTGAAGCGGTCGTCGGCCGCGAGGTCGGACGAGAGGATGCTGTTGCCGACCTGCACGCACTCGGTGAGCACGGTGCGCGACAGGTTGAGCTCGCCGTCCTCCACGTTCGTGGGGTTGCCCATCGCGTCGGTGCGGCGGACGACCACGGTCTCGAATGTCTGATCCTCCGGGTGGTACATGACGAGGTACGCACGGTCGGCCGGGACGACCTGCTGCACCTTGTCCATGATTGCGATGAACAGCGTCGAAAGATCCTCGACGGCGTGGATCGCGTTGCCGACCTCGTAGAGCGCGCGCAACGAGTTGAGGTAGCGCTCGGCCGAGTCGCCCTGCAGGATGCCGGTGCCCAGCGCGCTGATGTTGAACTTGCGGGCGAGCGCCGTGCTCATCTGGCGCGCATCGGAAATCGTCACCGGCGCCGCACCGCTGGCCTTGCCACCCGGTTGCACCGTGGTGGAGGCGCCGGCTTCCAGATGGAAGGTGAAGCAGCAGTTGCCGGCGCGCAGCACGTCGCCGGTGCGCAGGATGCGCGTGGTGGTGCGCGACCCGTTGACCCAGGTGCCGTTGGCCGAGTTCAGGTCGTAGATCAGGAAGTGGTTGCCCTTGCCCTCGATGATGAAGTGCTTGCGCGACACGCCGTCGTCGAAGAGCTGCACGTCGCAGCTCAGATCGCGTCCGAAAAGCAGCTTCTGGTTGGTCTGTATGTGGAAGACCTCACCACGGCGCTTTCCCTGCAGGACTGTGATCTCTGCCTTCATGAGAGGGACCGTCAGGGCGATGCCACCAGCGGGGCGTCTGTGTTGCGAATCTGTGCGTAAGCTCGAATGCAGGTGGCGCCCTGAAGCCGGAACTCCGGGGCGTCACAATACTACCCGTGCAGTTTGATTAGGTCAAATTGGCGTTGCGGCATTCAGGGCAGTCTGGCGCGGACGTCCGGCTTTGACGGGTTCCGCGACGATTTCAGCGCCCCTGGCCCGACCCGCCGGACGCGGAGGAATCTGCAGTGATCAGGGTCGCGAGGGTTCTCCGATCAGGTGCCGGAACCGTCTCGCCCAACACTGTGGAAAACGTCGCGAGCGCGGCGTCGAGCACAACACTGAAGGAAACGCTGGCATTCACCAGCGTGAGCGGCGCACCGCTGACCTCGGCGGGGGCGTCCACGGCCGGCTCGCTGAGCGCAATCTGGTTGTCGGTCAGCAGGTCGGGGTTGTCGGCGGAGTACCAGACCTTCTCGCGCAACTCGCGCTCGGTGCCGGCCGGCAGGTCGCGGAAGCGGTCGAGCCAGCGCAACATCGCCCGCCGGATCCGCGCGCTCACGTGGTAGCGCAGCGCGCGGCGCGCATCGGCGGCGGCCAGCGTGGCGGCGCGTGCCGGGTCGGCGTCGAGCGCCTGGCCGATCGCGCGCATGTCGGCCGGGAACACCTCGCCACGGCCGATCGTCTGCGGGTTGCGGCTGTCCTGGCCCTCGCCGAACGGCCCCGACACGCCAGCGGATCGGCCGCCGAGCGGTGCCATGTCGCCGCGCCCGGTGACCCACACCGGCAGCCGCTCGCCGGGGCGCTCGTGGAGCGGACGCGGCGGACCACCACTGCACGACACGCAGGCGACGAGCGTGCACAACACCAGCAGCGCCCGCGGCCGGCGTGCCGGGTCGACCGCGTGAGCTGGCGTCGTCGTGGTTGTCGGCATGCGCAAGTTGATGGCGGTGGTGGTGCAACCGCGGCCGCGTGATCGGTCGCTCCAGCGTACTCCGATCCGGCGACGGCGATGAGAGGATTGTGCGTTCACCAGGTCTGCTCGCCGAACTGCATGCGCGTGTTGGCGAACACGGTGCGCGCCTGCGCGAGCAACTCGGCCGCGCGCGAGTGGTACGAGTTGCCGATGTGGATCAGCACCAGTTCCTTCACCTTCGCGTCGCGCGCCAGGCCCGCGCACTGGCTGGCCGTCATGTGGCCGTACTTGTCGGCGCGCGAGCCCATGTCGTCCGGGTAGTAGCAGTCGGCGTAGAGCCGCGTCGCGCCCTTCGCCAGGTGCATCAGCCGCGGCCGGCTCTCCGGCGTGAGCCGCGTGTCGGTCATGAAGACCACCTTCTGCCGGGCCGTGCGGCGGAAGTACTGCTTCACCAGGTCGTCGAGCCGGAACTCGCCGGTCTCCACCTTCACCGTCTGCGGCCGTCGCGTGGCCGGCAGTCGCATCGCGGCCATCACGTCGCGCACCCACGGTCCCGGCTTGAGCACGCCCTCCTCGGCCGCGCCGCGATCGAACATCCACCCGGCCTTCAGCTCCATCGCGTAGTTGATGCAGCACACGCTGTGGCTGACGAACGCGAAGTGCAGGCGGAAGTCGTCGTTATCGTGGCACACGCCGCGCTTGAGCAACACGGGCGTATCCTGCGGCTCCGGCTCGAAGCTGTGCTGACAATCGAAGCGTGTGATCCGCGCGGGGCGCGCCAGCGTGGGCGGCGCATCGGCCGGTGGCTCGTCGATCTCGGTGACCTCGAAGCGCAGCCGCATGAACGGGAAGCGGTAGTACTGGTAGCTGCCGAGTCGCGCGCCGATGCGCTGGGCGGTGCCGGGCGGACCGAAGACGCGGATCGTCTTGTCCTTGTCGATGTTCAGCCGCAGCAGGCGGTCGAAGCCGACGAAGTGATCCATGTGGAAGTGCGAGTACAGCACGAATCCGGTGTCGGCCACCTCGGCGTCGGGCAGCGCAGAGAGTTCGCCGGTGTCGAACAGCAGCGCGTTGTGCTTGCCCGGAAAATCCAGGTAGAGGCACGGATCGCCGCCGCTGCCGTTGACGAGGCGCTCGATGCTGATGGTCAGCCCGTTCATGGATCGACGTGGCGGTGCGTGGTCGCGCGAGGTGAGACTCTAACAGCTGCCGCGCCCCGCGATGTCGGTGGATTGTCGGGCGGGTTTACCGGGTACCTTGCACACCGCGTGACGGCGCGGCTCTTGTCGACAGGAGGGCAAGAGCAAGGGCACCCGTTGGTGGTTGATGTTCCATTCAAGCCCACGGGCTGCTGCCCGTGGGTAACCGTGCAGTTCCGCAATCCTTCCGATCGCGCCTTGTGGTGGTGTCGCGCGTTGCGTGAATTGCGCGGTGTTGTCGTGTGCTCGCTCGCGTGGTCGTTGTGTCGTTGATGCTTCACGGTTACCCACGGGCGGCAGCCCGTGGGCTTGAATGAGTGGAACCAACCACCAACGCGACACACCCTTGCCCTTGCCCGGGGACGCGGAGACGTCATCCATGGTCTCGACACCCTGTCTCGTACCTTCCTCCGTGTTCTCCGTGTCCTCCGTGGTCAATCTCTTCCCTCGGGCAAGGGCAAGGGCAAGGGCAAGGGCAAGGGCAAGGGCAAGGGCAAGGGCAAGGGCAAGGCGTGAAAGGGGCATGGACGCGGTTTCCAATGCCGGACTTTGCCTCGGCCCGCTGGGCGCCGTGC
>JBFWQT010000537.1:0-4922 GCA_050249295.1 Planctomycetota bacterium | reverse complement strand
ACCACGGCGTCGCCCGGCGCAATCGCCGCCAGCGCAGCCGCGACGTCGGTGCGGATCTGACTCAGGTCGGAGCCGCGACGGGCCAGCACGTCGAGCAGTTCGTCGCGCGTCAGCTCCTTGCGCACGCCGGGCAACTGCAGCGCGGCCGCAAGCCAGTTGCCCGGCTCGTGCGTCGCCGACGGCCCGGCCAGCAGCGCGCGCACGCGACGCATCACGTTCTTCCAGCCGGCCTCGTCCACGGCCGACCACTGGAAGCTGAAGGTGGGCTCCTCATCCAGCGTCGACTTCACGATCCGGCCGTCGGCGAGCGTCACCTTCAGGCTCACGCTGGCGGTCACGGTGTGCGAACTGTCGGCCGGAATGTGCGAGCCGAGGCGAGCCGCGCAGAGGTCGGACAGCGACGCCGTCGAGACCATCCGGCTGTGTGCCGGGATCGTCAGTGCGTCAGAAGTCGGGCCGGGGAACAGCGTGCGCAGGTGCCCGCTGCCAAGGCCGAGGCCGGAGTCGGCCTGGCTGCCGTCGTCGGGATTGACCGGCTGGTGCGCGCACTCGATCCGGCAGTACACGCGCTTGAGCTCGACCGGCGTGTCGCCATCGTTGACCAGCGCCAGCGAGAGCCAGTCGGTGCTGGCCATCGAGACCCGTTCGGCCACGCCGATGCGCACCGAGAACTGGCCCGACTGGAGCACAACGTGTTCGGTCGAGGCGGTTGTCGAATCATCGGCGACTGCGGCCGGGGCAACGAACGCATGCAACGCGGCCAGGGTGGCGAGCGCGGCCAGGGTGGCGAGAAGGTGACGCATCGGGCGACCGGGGAAGGTGTGGGCAGTGGTCGGGTATGGCTCAAGTATAGGTGGCCCGCGAATTCCGGATGTAACCGCTGTGTAAACAGCGGGCGCCTCGACGGAAGCGGCGCGCGGCCCGGCCGACCCCGCACAGCCGTTCCATCCGCGCCAGGGATTTGCGATAGAGACCCGTCGACGCGCGTCCGCCCAACCGGGCCACCTTCACCACTCGCAGCAAGCAGGAGCTGACTCCGCATGACGATTCGCATCGCGATCAACGGTTTCGGTCGCATCGGCCGGCTGGTGTTCCGCATCGCGGCGGAAGACAAGAACATCGAGATCGTTCACATCAACGATCTGTTCCCCGCCCAGACCCTCGCCCACCTGCTGAAGTACGACTCGGCCCACGGCCGCTTCGCGCACAAGGTCAGCCTCGATGGCGACACGCTGAACACGCTGCACCACAAGGTCGGCATCTCGGCGATCAAGAACATCAACGAGCTGCCCTGGAAGGACAAGGGCGTCGACGTCGTGATCGAGTCGACGGGCGTGTTCCGCAGCCGGGCCAAGCTGGTGCCGCACATGGAAGCCGGCGCGAAGCGCGTGCTGCTGACCGTGCCCGCCGACGACGAGATCGACGCGACGCTGGTGTTCGGCGTGAACGAGAACGACCTGAAGGCCGAGCACCGGATCGTCAGCAACGCCAGCTGCACCACCAACTGCGTGGCCCAGCTGGCGAAGGTGATGCACGACACGTTCGGCATCCAGAGCGCCTTGATGACGACGATCCACGCCTACACCAACGACCAGCAGGTCGCCGACGTCGGCCACAAGGACCTGCGCCGGTCGCGCGCCGCTGCGCAGAACATCATCCCGACCACCACCGGCGCGGCCAAGACCGTCGGCAAGGTGAACACCGCGCTCAAGGGCAAGATCGACGGCATGGCCTTCCGCGTGCCGGTGCTCTGCGGCTCGGTGACCGACCTGACGCTGAACACCGAGAAGGACGTGACGAAGGAGAGCATCAACGCGGCCTTCAAGGCGGCCGCCGCGAAGCTTCCGCGCGTGCTCGAGTACACCGAGGACCCGATCGTCAGCTCCGACATCGTGCACAACGAGAACAGCTGCATCTTTGACGCGGCCGCGACCCAGGTGCTGGGCAACCGCATGGCGAAGATCGTCGGCTGGTACGACAACGAGTGGGGCTACAGCAGCCGCGTGGTCGACCTGATCCGCAAGATGGGCGCGCTGGCCTGATCCGCCGCCCCAGGCTGCATCCGCACACGGCGCGGGATCGGATCACCGGTCCCGCGCCGGACCGTTCCGGTCGGCCGCCGCATGTGGTATCGCGGAGCCGGCCGTCGATCGGGCCGGGTACCGCCTTGCGTCACGTCCACCGGATCCGCCACATCTGCCTCTTTACCGCTGTGCACACTGTCGAGCACGACACCACACCGACCCGGGCCGGCATCATCACCGTTGTGCCGTTTGTGCTGGCCTGCCTGGCCGTCGGCGGCATCTCCGCCGCGTTGTCGGCGACGGGTCTGCGCGAATGGTACCCCACGCTGGTGCGGCCCGCGTTCGCACCGCCTGACTGGCTGTTCGGGCCGGTCTGGACGGTGCTCTACGTGATGATGGGCGTGGCGGCGTGGATGGTCTGGCGCGAGCGCCGGGAGGCTGACGTGCGCGTGCAACTCACGCTGTTCGTCACGCAATTGCTCGTCAACGGCGCATGGTCGTGGGTGTTCTTCGGGCTGCGGCGGCCGGGCCTGGCGCTCGGCGTGATCGGCGCGCTGTTGCTGCTGATCGTGATGACCGCACTCGCGTTCGGTCGCGTGCGCCGCTCGGCCGCGTGGTTGATGACGCCGTACCTCGCATGGGTGTCGTTCGCGGCCTGCCTCAACTACAGCTTCTGGCAACTCAATCGATAGGGATGAGCCACCGCCTGGACGACCGCCGCGCGCGATTTGCCGCGATCGACATCTACCCGGTGACGTCGGCGCCGCTCTCGGCCGGGCGCAGCAACCTGCAGGTGCTCGATGCCGTGCTCGCGGGCGGCGCGCGCATCGTGCAACTGCGCGCCAAGGAACTGGCGAAGGGCGAGGTCTACGCGCAGGCCGTGGCGTTCCGCGAACGCACGCTCGCCGCCGGCGCGTTGCTGATCATCAACGACCACCTCGACATTGCGCTGGCCGTGGATGCCGACGGCGTGCACCTCGGCCAGGGCGATCTGCCGTGCACGGCCGCGAAGCGCATCAGCGGCGACCTGCTGGTCTGCATTTCCACGCATGACCGCGAGCAGGCGCTGCGCGCGCAGGACGACGGCGCCGACGCGATCAACATCGGGCCGCTGTTCGAGACCGGCACGAAGTCCACGCCGATCGCGCCGATCGGCCCCGAGGCGATCAGCGCCGTGGTGGCCGAGCTGCGCATTCCGTTCACGGTGATGGGCGGCATCAAGCGCGAGCACATTCCGCAGGTCGTCGCGCACGGTGCGACGCGCATTGCCGTGGTCACGGCGATCACGGCGCAGCCCGACATGGTGGCCGCCACGCGCGAGCTGCGCGAAGCGATCGCCCGTGCGAAGCCTGCATCCACGTGAATCACGATCCGCTGCACTTCATTGACGACGAACTCGCCGCGCGCGATGCGGCCGGGTTGCGCCGCGCGTTGCGCACGGTGTCGCCCGGTGCCACGCCGTGGATCGAGCGCGACGGCAAGCGGCTGCTGCACCTCTGCAGCAACAACTACCTCGGCCTGGCCACGCATCCGCGCGTGCTCGCCGCGGCGCAGTTCGGCCTGGCCACGCACGGTGCCGGCGCCGGTGCGGCCCGGTTGATCAGCGGCAACCTCGCCGTGCACGAGCAGCTCGAGTCGGCGCTGGCCGCGCTGAAGCACCAGGCCGCGGCTCTCGTGTTCCCTACCGGCTATGCCGCGAACCTCGGCGCGATCACCGCGCTGGCCGGGCCGCGCGACCGGATCCTCGCCGACGAGCTGAACCACGCGAGCCTCAACGATGGCTGCCGGCTGAGCGGCGCGCGCGTGCGCCACTACCGGCATGGCGACGTCGCGCATCTGCGCGAGCTCGCTCAGCTAGATGCCCCGCGCGGTCGCACGCTGATCGTGACTGACGGCGTGTTCTCGATGGATGGCGACACCGCGCCGTTGCGCGAGCTGGCCGACGCGGCCGACGAACTGGGCGCGCTGCTCGTGGTCGATGATGCGCACGGCACGGGTGTTCTCGGCGCCACCGGCAGCGGCACGGCCGAAGCACTCGGCGTGGTCGATCGCGTGCATGTGCACATCGGCACGCTGAGCAAGGCGCTCGGCGGGCAGGGCGGATTCGTCGCCGGCTCGCGCAAGCTGATCGACTGGCTGCTGCAGACCGCGCGCCCGTACATCTTCACCACCGCTCTCGCGCCGGCCAGTGCAGCCGCGGCGACAGAAGCCGTGCGACTGATTGCCGACGAGGCGTGGCGGCGCGAACGCGTGCTCGCGGTTGCACAGCGCGTGCGCGACGAGTTGACCGCGCTCGGCTTCGCTCTGCGCCCGGCACCGCTGGCGACGCCGATCATCGCGGTGCAGATCGGCGATGCGCATGCGGCGGTGCAACTCTCGCAGGCGCTGGAGCAGCGTGGCCTGCTGGTGCCAGCCGTGCGACCGCCGACGGTGCCGGTCGGTACGAGCCGGCTGCGCGTGACGCTGATGGCTGACCACACGGACGACGACGTCGCGCTCGCGCTGCGCGCATTCGCGTCAGAAGCCGGCCCGAACAGTTGAAGCGTTGAAGCGGTCGGTCGCGCGCTACGTGTCGCCGTCGCCCGCTTCATCGCCGAGCCCGATTTCGATCAACCCCAGCAGCCCGGTGTTCAAGAGCTTCATCTCGCCCACGCGCAACGGCTGCTGCGCGAACAGCATCGCCTGCACGTACAGCATGCCGATCGCCAGCTTCTGTCGCTCGGCGTCCTTCAGCAGCGCCAGGCGGCGCACCAGCGGGCTCGACCAGTTGAAGCACAGCTCGGACAGCCGGTCCGGCAGGTTCCTGTTGCGCGTCAGGCTGTCGAGGATGCCCGACCAGTGGCTGTCGGCGACCTCCTTCGACTGCTCGGCCGCGCGACGGAACTGGCCCTCGGCGTT
>JBFWQT010000536.1:0-4926 GCA_050249295.1 Planctomycetota bacterium | reverse complement strand
CCCCGCAGGCCCCGGTCCACCACTCGAGCGAATGGCCCGCCAACAAGGGCCAGGCCCCGGCTGCCACGCACAGCAAGCAGTTCCCCGCTCCGCTCGGCGCTCCCCCGATCCTGCACCACTCGGAGAACTGGGAAGCCCATCGCGGCGAAGCCCCGACCCGCCCGCTCGGCCAGCACCCGCCGTTCGTGCACAAGACGTCGCCGAAGGACTGCCCGCCCACCCTCGGCACCTACCTGCTGCTCGGCGCGATCATGCTGCTCTGGATCACGATCCCGGCGACCGCCGCGCTGGCGTTCTTCGGCAACTGATCCGCTGCGGGCCTTGTCGTTCGCAGCACGCTCCACCGCCATGGTGATCAGGGTTGATCGCCGTGGCGGTGGCGTTGCATGCATGCATGCATGCATGCATGCATGCATGCGGCGGTGGTGGTGGATTCAGAGTGGCGCACGAGTCAGAGTGGCGCGGCTCTGATTCGCGCGCGCCTCTGATCAGGAGCCACGCGCGGGTCAGGGTGCCGCGGCGAATCGCGTTCGCGCGCGCGCCGGAGCGACTGCCGCACTACAATCTGCGCCTCGCACATCGACGTTCGCGCCGCTGCCAGTGAACACCGCCGCCCGTCAACCCGAACGTGACCTGCGCCGTCACGTGCGCGCGCTTGCCGCGTCCGGCTTCATGCAGGAGCCGGAGGCGGCCGCGGCGATCCTGCGCGCGCCGTGGGCCCATCTGCTCTCGTGGCTCACGCACGACTTCCCGGCGGCCTCGCAGTTGCGCTCGCTGCTGTTCCACCTCCGCGCGCTCAGCGAAGATCGCTTCCACGCGAAGCGATTCGGCGGCACGTTCGGCCCGGCCGAATACGACGCGCTGGCCCGGCAACTCGCCAACTACCTCGCCGACCGGCTGCAGGCGCTGTTCACGCGCAACCGCGCGCTGGAAGCGTTGTTCCACCGCGAATTCGAACGCGGCTTCGCGCACATCGCCGAGCCGCGCGACGTGGCCCGACTGCTCGGCCTGCTGCAGGTGGTCGAGACGCATCTCACCTGGCCCGACGTGCCGGCGCACGCCGACCTGACCGCGCCGCTCGAGCGCGTGCTGCGCCCGGCCGACGATCGCGCCAACGAACGCGACGCCGACGTCTCGGCGCACATCGTCGCGCGACTGCTGCGCAACCTGGCCGCGCTCTGGAACGGCACGCGCGCCGGTGTCGCCATTCCGCTGGCCGGCGCGCATCCCGGCGTGGTGCGACTTACCCTCGCGTGTTCGCTCGGGCCCGCCACCAGCGATGCGCCGGCCACCGCGAGTGCGCCCGCACCAAACCCGCGCGCTACGCCGGCCGAGTGGTCGGGCCTGCCCGCGGCCGCCGACGTGATGGACGGACTGCCCGACCTGCTCGCGCTGGCTGCTCACCTGTTGCCCACGCACGCGACCACGTTGCAGCGCGTGCACCTGCTGATCGGCGAGGACCGCCATCGTCCGCTCGATCGGGCGGTGCGATTGATGGCCGGACGCTCGTGGGAACTCGGCGGGCTGATCGCGCTGCTCGCCGCGCTCTCCGGCGTGCTGCTCGATCGCACCGCCGCGACCGGCCAGATCAACGCCGCGACCGGCCACATCGAGCCGGTCGCGGGCATCGACGAGAAGATCGACGCGCTGTGGGCCTGCCGCCATCCGTCGCGCGGCCCGACGATCGATCGCCTGTTCTGCCCCGCTGCCAATGTGGGCGCGGCCGAGCGCGCGGCGCGGCGCCTTGGCTGGGAGCCCGAAATCCGCGGGCTCACGTCGGTCGACGAGTTGCTCGACATCAGCGGGCCCGATCCGTGGGCCGACTACTGCGACTCGCTGGTCGAGCGGGCCGAGGCGCGCGCGCCCGGGCTCGACGTGCCGGCCGCGCTGATCGACGGCCTGCACGATGCGCTGTCGAGTCACGCCGATCGCATCCTGGTGTTACCCGCGCCGTTCGGGACGCCGCCCGACGAATGGTGCTGGCAGATTGCGGCCGAGCTGGCGCGCACGCGGCTCGTGCGGCTGGCGCGCGATCGCGACCATCTGCGCAGCGGCGGCCGTGGTGGCGTGCCGCTGGTCGTGCCGGCCGACCCGGACGCGGCCGCGTTCTCGATGCTGATCAGCGACAGTGTGCGCGCCGTGGACACGCAGGTGCCGGAGCTGGTGATCTCCAACCAGTGGCAGATGCCCGACGGCTTCGTGCTGATCCACGCCGACCCGCACGGCCTGTCGCCGGTGCTCGCGCCGACGTCGCGCGACATCGTGCTCTCGCGCAAGCACCCCGCGATGCGCCACCGCTTCTGTTTTGTCGCCGCGCACCTGCACCAGCTGCAGGAGTGGCGCAGCAACCCGATCCTCGCGAGGCTATGAGACCGACGACGATCCGACTGTGCGCGCTCGTGTTGCTGCTGCTTGCGACCGGCTGCTCGCGCGGCAACGACGACGCCGCGACCCACGACAATGGGGTGGCCGCACCCGCGCCGCCGTACACGCCGGGGGGCGGCGTGGTCGAACCCGACGACCCGCAGAACCGCCCGCCGTCCGCCACGCTGGCCGACACGACGGCGGCCGCCGCGATGTTGCCGCGCGCGCTGCAGTGGTTGCGGGCGCACCAGGATGCGGTTGGCGCATTCACGACGGCGCCGGAGCCGCGCGATCCGGTCGCCACCACTACCGTTGGCCTCGCGATACTGGCGATGATGCAGGATCGCCACTCGCACACCTCGGGCACGTACTCTGTCAGCGTGAAGGGCGGGTTGCGCTGGCTGCGGGCCTGTCAGGCGCCGGGGGTCGGGTCGTTCTCGGATGATCCGCGCGCGCATGCGATCGCCACGCTGGCGATGTGCGAGGACTACTGCCTGACCGGCGCCACGGTGCTGAGCACCACCGCGCAGTTCGGCGTGCAGCACATGTTCACCAGCTGCTGGAATTCGACCACCGGCCGCTGGCAACCCGAGCGCGACCTCGCATGGTTCGCGATGGTGCTCGTCTCGGCCAGGCGCTGCGGCTTCGGCACGACAACGACCGGCAGCCCCGGCGACGCGCTGATCGCGCAGGCGCGAGCCGGCCTCGGGCGCGACGCGGCGAGCGATGCCACGGCGCTCGCGGTCTTCGCGTTGATGGTCGCGCCGGGTGCGGACGGCGGCGGGATGTCGGCCGCGAGTGAGCGCGTGATGGCCGAACGCGACACCATCGATCCGCTGACGCGCTACCTCGCCACGTTCGGCATGCACCGGCTCGGCGCCGCGGGTTGGGCCACGTGGGTGCAGTCGTGCAGCGCGATGCTGCAGGCCACCGAGCTTGCAGACCCGGCAACGAAGCTGCCGCAGGGTACGTGGGAGGCCGGGCCAACGGGCGCGATGACCACGGCGCTGAACGCGCTGGCGCTCGGCGAGATGCTGCGCTGAGTGCCATGCGCTCGTCCCCGATCGCAGAAAAACGAGATCGCGTCGTACGACCACCGGCGGCCGGCATAGTAGGGGTGAGAGTCACACACCAGGCCCGCTGCCCTTGCCGAGCTGTGCCCACGCCCACGCCCGACGCTGTCGTCACCGACTGGCGCACGCCCGTCTTCAACCTGGCCCGGCGCATCGTGCGCAACGATGCCGACGCCGAGGACCTCGCGCAGGACATCCTGCTGCAGGTGTGCGCTCGACTCGACCGCTACGACGCGTCGCGGCCGTTCGAGCCGTGGCTGTACCGCACCGCCACGCGCGTGGTGTTCCAGCATCTGCGCGGCCAGCGACGGCGCCGGACGCACGAACGGCAGGCCGGCGAGCAGCAGCACGCGGCGGGCAGCGCACAGCAAGTCGAGGACACCGACGTGGACCGGCGCGACCTGATCGATCATGTGCAGAGCCAGTTGCGCGAGCTGCCCGACGAGCAACGCGCGCTGCTGACGATCCACTTCGTGCACGGCCAGTCGTACGCGACGATCGCCGACGGCGCCGGCCTCGCGAAGTCCACCGTGCAGTCGCGCATCGAACGCGCGCTCGAGGCCCTGCGTGGACGGCTTGCCGGGGCGGTCGGCGCGGCGGCGTTTGCAGCCTGGCCAGCCGTGGAGAGCGTGCTGGAAACCCTGCCGCAGGCGAATGCGCCGGCCGGGCTGGCCAGCAGTGCCCTGCTCGAAGCGGCCCGTCAGGCGGCAGCGGCGGGTTCATCGACTGCGGCCGCGGCCTCCGGCTGGCTCATTGCAACCGCCATCGCCGTCGCCGCACTCGCGGCCGGCATCGGCATTGGCGCGCATGCCTTCGCGCCACCCGGCACTCCACCGGCCGCGCCGCTCGCCGCGACGCCTGCCGCGCCGGACAACATTGCCCGTACCATCCACAACCCGCCCCCGGAGGCCGTCGCCATGCCGTCGCTGACCCGCATTGTGTTCTCGTCGAACAACCCGCCGGCCATGGCCGCGTTCTACACAGCCCTGCTCGGCGCGCAGCTCGAGGAGCAGGACTGGGGCGGCATGAAGGTCGCCACCGGCAAGATGTGCGGCGTCGACGTGTTGATCGTGCCGGCCGAGATGTCCGGCGTGAAGGCCGACGCGAACCGCCACCAGCTGGGCTTCACGGTCGACGATCTGCGCAAGCGTCTGGCCGACGGCCTGGCCGCGGGCGGCACAATGGATGAGGGCTGGGAGGTGCAGCCGACGCCGACCGGACTCAGCGTGGCGCTGCGTGATCCGGACGGCAACTCGATCGAGATGTTCGAGACGAAGCAGTAACGAGATCGCGTGCGGGGGAACTGATTCCGATTCCGGGCGAGCCGGGAGTAGGCCCGATAGGCGCTAAGATAAGAGCCGCGAGCGCAAGCGAGCGGGCCCCCGGGGGCCCCGGGTTACGGTTAAACCGTCGGAGGTTTCGTTAACGTGCTTGTCAGCGTTCAAACGGTGGGCTTGCAGGCGTGACCCCCACGGGGGCCGACACGCTT
>JBFWQT010000535.1:0-4936 GCA_050249295.1 Planctomycetota bacterium | reverse complement strand
TCGCCGGCACGCTGTTGAAGGTGGTCGCGCGTTACTGGCCGCACGTCGTGGCGATCGGCCAGAAGGGCAGCGGCAAGAGCACTCTGCTGCGCGCCCTGCAGCGTGCGTTCGGCATGCACACCGCGACCCTCAACGATCTGAACACCGACTATCGCTCGCTGTCGGCCGTCTCGAACCATGTGTTCCCCGTCGCGTTCGATGAGATATCGCGCGTGCCGGAGCGCCGGCTGTCGGCCGTGCAGGCGCTCTTCAACCAGCTGTTTGACTGCGGCCAGAACACTCTGCGCTACGGCTCCGATCAGTTCCCGGCGACGCTTGCGGCAAGCCTCTACCTGACCGGTCAGGACACAATCAGCGACAACGAATCCAAGCAGCTGTCGATCAACCTGTCGAAAGAGGAAGCGCGCGCCGGCGTCGAGCCGAACCTGTCGGCACTGCCTCGCTGGCCGTGGGGCGCGTGGGGTCGTTGGCTGCTCGATGAGCTGCGCGAGGAACCGGCCGCGGCAGACCTCGCCCGCTGGGAGTCGTTGATATCGCGCGAGCTGCCGGCCGGCACGAACGACCGCGACCGCTTTGGCGGTTGCTGGGCACGGCTGATGTGGGCGCGAGAGCTGGTGCACCGCTTCCTCGACCTGCCGACCGTCGCCGGCGATCCGTGGTCGCACCCGGAGGCGGCCGGCATCCGCAACGTGATGCTGGCGGCCGCGAGGGCCAGCAGCAACACCGGCGAAGCGCTGGACATGCTCGACAAGTACTGCTCGATCGTTCAGAGCGAGCCGGGCAAACACCCGGTCACCTGGTTGGTGGTCGGCGACCCGCAGCAGGATGGCGCGTGGATCGTCCCGTCGGCGATCCAGGAGACGCTGCGCGCGCGCGGTCTTCAGTTTGCGATCCGCGACGCGCGCCGCTTCATGGACGCGCTGCGCGCGGAGGGGCTGCTCGGCACGCCCGACATCGGCCACTGGAAGGACGGTCAGCCCGCGCGCCGGCGCATCCAGCATCACATGCACGGCAAGCCGGTGCGCATCAACAGCTACCTGGTGCCGGCCGACGTCTCCAACCGGCTCGGCCTCGACTGGCCCGACCACGACGACGGCGGGACGGGGCCGACGTCGCCGCCTCCGGACCTGCCCGAGCTGCCGCGCGGCGAGGCGGATATCAAGGAGATGGAGCGCCGCAACCGGCGCCGCATGTTCGGCGACGATTGAGCGGTACGAGTTTGCGCCGAGAAAACCGAACGGAGGCGACTATGGGGATGTTCCAGCGAGACACGTTCTGGATCGTCACGTCGGGCAGATTCGCGGATGTGTGCGCGGCGTTGAGTCGCGCCGACCTGCTCTGGTGCGCGATCCTCGACAAGGTCGGCGACGACCTGATTTGCACACAGGAATGCACCACTCTGGTTGCCGTCAAAGAGGCAATCGGGGAGGCCCTGCTGCCGCACGTCGCCATCTTCGGCGTGACCGACGAGATTCGCATTCACATCGGCGATGTGCTGGGCAACGCCACCTGGAAGCGGGGGTGGGTGTGGCAAGGCGAACAACTCCGGCAGGAGTGGGCCGGCCGCCAATTGCTGTGGCAAGGCGACATGGAAAGTGGCGAGCGATCGGTACGCGATACGTCAGAACAAATCGAACCGAGGTGACACGATGGGACGCGCAATCAACTGGCAGGACGTGGACTGGTCGGCACCGAACACAGCGATCGCCGATCAGCTCGGCGTGACCGAGGCGGCCGTGCGGAAGCAACGCAAGCGCGCCGGAATTGAGCCGGCCTGCCAACCGGGTCGGCCGCCGAATCCGCTGCCGTTGGTCGAGCTGACGCCACCGCTCCGACTGGAGGCCGCCGAACTGCAGATCCTCGACGCGTTCGCGTCTGTGGTGGGCATGTCGCGGGCCGATGCACTGCGCCGGCTCGTACGCTCGGCTCGAGCCGCGCTTCCCGGTGGCGGCCGCGATGCGCGTGTCAGGTTCGACGGCGCGTTGAACCGCCTGCGCGGCGGGCGCGGGGGGGCTGCATGAAGGGGCTACCCACGGGCACTGCGCCGACCGAGCCCGGCTGGCTGCCGGGCGTGTGGTTGCCGATCGGCACCACGCCGACAGTGCCGGGCTGCTATTGGCGCGGAAGGGTGGGCGACGACCGCGTCTTTCCGATGTGGGCCGGAGACGAGCAGTTTGCCGACCCGTGGGGGTCGGCGTGGCAGTGGTGGTCCATCCCTCTCTTTGTGCCGGAGCCACCCGAATGAGCGAAAACAAGCCCGTGGAGCGGCCACGTCGAGCCGACCGTCCACGAAAGGCGGACGCGCCTGGGGATCGCCCCCGGCATGTAGCGAACGCGAGCCGTTTGCGATCGCACGCGGCCGGACCCCGACCCCGTCTCCCCGAGGCGGGGTCGCTCATTTGGCAAGACGGCAAAGGATGCCACACTTGACAATGGGGTGTTCCGCCGTCTCGCGTTGCACACTCACGATTTTTGCCCGTTTGCTGGGCCAGACTTCTGTATGCCACCTTAAGTCTATCGCTTATCTCTCTATCTCTTTTAGAGAGAAGAAGAAGAGAGAGAGAAGAGAATGGTTACGAGATATTAGCTAAACTGTTCAAGTGGGCGCAAGTGGGCGGGACAGTTGTCAATATCTCGCAAGCATATGTGGCTGAATGGAATGTCGAACCGCGGGTGCGCCCAGATAGGTGGGCAAAACGGGGGGTCATCTGGGCGCGAGATATGTCCTGCCCACTTGACACCTGTGTCACGCCCACACCATCTGGTAACACCTAAAGCACTGTTGATAAATGGATTGTGAGTGTCCGCCCACTTGCCCACCAAAATCGCCTATGCCCCCCTCCTGCCCTCCTTTTGCCCACAATGCACTTTGGCCCGACCACGCCGTTTGGCCAATCCAATCCAACACCACGGGCAGTGCGTTCGGTACGAATCGGCTGACAGGGTTTGGATTCCCACTCGCCGCGGCGTAGGCTTCGCGCGTTCACCTGACAACCTGTGAGGCAACGTATGGACGCGCCCCGCATCGCAGCCCTCCTCCGCGACACGGTCGGCGACCAACACCTGGCGGCACGCGAGACGGCCCGCGCAGCAATGGCCATTGCGCCAGCGGGCGTTGCCGAGCCCGCAATCGAGAACGGTCCGGCCGGGGTGACGTTGGTGTGGTGCAACGGTTCGCAGGCGTTGGTGTTCCACGCCAACGCCGACGGGACATCGGTGTGGGCGGCGGCCGGCCCGGTGACAAGACTTGCCCAGCAACACGCCGCAGCGGACCTGAACGGCCTTGGCAGATGGTTCGATTGGCTCGCACACGGCGGATCGGCCCCGCCGGATTCGTATTGAGTCAGCGCCGCCTCGCGCGTATCTTTCATGGCGTGCAGCCCGCCGGTGGTGCGTTCACCATCGCCCCGGCTGCCCCGTGGACCTGGACAGTCTCGACGCCAACGAAAGCAGGAAGCGCCTCGCCGATGCGCGAGACAGCTTGCACCACGCCGCCACCTTCCGCGCGGCGCTGCGGCACTTGTCGCGTCGCCAGCGAGAGGTTGCCGGGCTGCTCGCGCTGGGAGTGCCCGCGGCCGATCTGCCCCGCGTGATGCGGTTGTCGCGTCGAACGGTGCGAGAACACTTGCGGCGACTGCGATGCAAGTTGCGGCGAATGTAGCCAGTGGCGGATTTTCTGCAGGCCCGTTCCGTGGCCGTTCGGCGGGCAATTGCACGCGCAGGGTGTAGCCACCGCGACGCAAAGGGCAGGAGGCAGCAACGCGCGGCCCCGGCTTGCCGGGTTCCGCAAACAACGGCGGGCCTGTCGGGATTGATCCCGCGCCGCCGCCTCCCCTCTTCACCACCGGTCGCGCACAGTGGCACGCACGGACGATCGCAGCCGCAACGGCAACGGCGCCGCAACCGACTCGCAAGAGTACGGCAGCGGCGACGAGCTGGACGCCGCGTTCGATACGGGCGATGACCACGAAAGCAGCGACGCCCACTCGCACCGCACCAGCGGAGGCCGTCAGGCCAGCGCGACCATCGGCACGCCACTACCCCTGCCGGCGGCGTTGCCAGAGCACCCGGACCGCACGACCGGCGTACGCGTGGCGCCTGATGCGGACACGAAGCCGGGCGCGCGCCAAGCGCAACGCCAGCGTGGTGCGCCGTCCAACAAGGGCGTGAAGCGTTGCTCGATCGACCTGCCGAAGCGGCAGCCCGACGAGGACATCTTCGACTGGATCGCCCGGCCGGATGTGCAGCCATACATTGCCGGCGTGAGCATGCGGCGCCTGATGGACGACGGCAGCAAGGCATCGGCGATCAGCTTCAAGGGCGCGCCACGGCTCTCCGAAGTGCTGGCGCATGAGCGTATCCAGCCCGGCCGCTACACGGTGTACGTGCAGCGCCTCGCGGACGATGACGGAACGTGCATCGCCAATTCGGATCGCAGCTACTTCATTGAAGCGGCCGCCAAGCCGAAGGCCGCGAGCGAGCCGCGCGGCGGCAGCGACGAGGCCGTGCGTGTGTATCGCGAACAGCTGGACCGCGCACAGGCAGAGCTGCGCGCGTCGATGGAGAAGGCCGAGCGACAGCGCGAGGAATCCGAACGCCAGATGCGCGAGCTGCGCGACGAGCTGACCAGCAGCAAACGTCGCGAGGAACCGACCGCCAGTCCGCTGGATCAGCTCGAGCGATTTGCCACGGTGATGAAGGCGGTGGCGCCGTCGCCGGTCGCCGTCGAGAGTACGCGGGTTGAAGAAGCGCGCGCGGCCGGCTTCAACAGCGGGTTTGAACACGGCCGCATGCGCGGCGAGCTGGACGCGATCGAGAAGGCGCGCGAGCTGGCCAAGCGCGAGGTGCGCGAGCAACACGACCGGCTGCGGATCGCGGCGGATCGGATCGACCAGGCGCAACGCGACCTGACGCGACGCGAGCGCAAGCTCGATGT
>JBFWQT010000534.1:0-4940 GCA_050249295.1 Planctomycetota bacterium | reverse complement strand
AGGTCGTCGTCAGTGATCGACGAGTCGAGTGCCGCCGCCGACTCCACCAGTTCCGGCTTCTTCGGCTCACGACGCGGCGGAGGCGCCGGCGCCGCAACAGCCGCGCGACGGGCCGGCTCATCCTTCGCGGTGGGGGGCACCGGCGCGGGAGCCGGCGCGGGTGCGGGAGCGGGCGCAGGTGCGGGTGCCGGCGCAACGGTCGCGGCGGCCGTCGTCGGCGTGGCCATCAATCGTCCGTGCTCGTCGAGCCACTCGGCCTGCACATCGCTGGTGATGTTCAGCACCACGAGCTTCAGCGGCGAGCCGTCGCGCGGGCAGCGGTACTTGCGGCCGAGGTCCGGGTTGCGCAGGTTGTATTGCTTGCCGTTGGCGCTGCGGAACAGGAACACGCCCTGCGACCACAGGATCAGCATCACGCGCAACGGCTCGAGCGCCTTGTCATCCACCATCAACTGGCCGATCGCGCGTGCCTGCTCGCCCTTCGCCGCGCGCTCCTGTTGGCGAGCCGCGCAGGCTTCCACCGCGTCGGCGCCGGCCCAGCCGAGGTTGACCGCGGTTTCGCCCAGACGCATCGACTCGTGGTGTTCGTGGTTGCCCATGACGTTGTGCTCGCTTGCTCGCAGAACCAGGTGGTGAGTGTGGGAGTGGGCCGGCCGTGGACCGGTGCGCATGGCCGGGGATCATGACATCCGCCTGCACAGGTTGCACGACCGCGCTTGCGGTTGCGATTGCGCAGTCGGCACCGGACGGAGTCGCGGAGTCGCACCACTCTTAGCGGAGTGTTCTCGACCGCATGACGAGTGCGCAGTCGGTTCCATACGACGCTTCACGAGTGCTTGACGGCCTTTCACTGCGCTTCACTCGAAAAGGGCCCTGTGTTTATGGGGCTCGGAAGGCGACCGTTCGCCGCAACGGAAAAAGGATCTCTAACCACAGAGAACACAGAGGAAGAGGAGTCGACGCGACCGCACCCACCTCCTCGCTGCCTCCATCTCTGTGTCCTCTGTGTCCTCTGTGTTTCATCTTCTTTGTGTGGTTGCAGACAAATCGGATTCGTTTCGTCATTTCGCGGTGTGGTAGCTCGGATCGGGGACCGCGATTGCGTCCCTCGCTCCGCTGCGCTTCGCGTCAGGCTTGCAACCACGTTTCGATCGTCGTCGCGGCTGCAAGCCCGACGCCCTGGCGAAGCCGGAGCGAGGGTCGCGTGGCGGGGTGCGCGCGGACTCGCGGGTTCCGTCGGGGACCGCGATTGCGTCCCTCGCTCCGCTGCGCTTCGCGTCGGGCTTGCGACACTTCGACCGTAGTCGCGCCTGCAAGGCTGACGCTCAGGCGAAGCCGGAGCGAGGGTTGCAAAGTGGCCGAACAGCACGACACAAAGAAACACGACGATTGGCGACATACGCGACTCCACAATCCGGTTGGAATGGCCCCTCTCAGGACCACACTCCCCCTCTGTATTGAGGAATGTCACCCGCAATCTGTCAGGCGCCTCTGCAAGTTGCGTCGCACCAGCCGTTAACGTCAAAATCAGCTAATTCTACTAAGTTGGACCGATGTCAGCCGATTTCGGCCGCCATGACGTGCCGACGGTCGGCCAACCTGGCTACGAGGTGCGCATGCCGACTGCTGCCAGCGTGGCCAGCACGGTCATCAACAGCATGGTGACGCCGGCCACCAGCGCCCACGTCATCGCGCGCGATTCGCCACCCGCCACACTCGCGGCCGATCGGCCGAGCGGGTCCATCCAGCGTCGGTCGTGCGTCGCAGCATGGCCATCATCACCATCACCACCGGCGCGCGAGACCCCGGGCTTCGCGACGCCGCGCTCGCGGTCCTCGCGCACACCCAGCCGACCCGCCTCCCAGTCGGCCACCACGCGATCCGGATCCAGCACGTACAGGTCACTCGGCGGACCATTCACGGCGCGCCGGTTGCCGAAGCGGATCCGCTCGTTGATCTTCTCCACCTCGTCGCGCACGGCCGCGGCCGATCGCAGGCGCTTGAGCTCGCCGACGTCGCGTTCGACATCGAGGCGCAGCTGCAGCGTGTCGGGCAGCCACTGCAGGCCCTCGCGCTTCATCCAGCTGCGTACCCACCACAGCTCGTCGTACGGCTGATCGAGGTCGGGTATCGGCTTGCCCTTGCCGGGCAGGTTGTCGAACTCGCCGCGTTCGTCCGCCTCGCGGATCAGTCGATCGATCCACGACTCCCACTGCATCCCGGTCGGCTTGCGATCCACCATGGCGCACCTCCGGATGTCGAGGCTGCCACCGGCCGCCCGCACACCAACGCGCGAGGGCGCCAGCGGCTGCGCGGATGGTAGCAATCCGTGCGCCGGATTGCGGAGCGCTTCGCGTTCCGGCTTTTTCAAACGATCGATTAAAACGATCGTTTAAAATGTTGTGAGACCCACGCCGAGCGCCCTTGATGCTGCAACACGCCCCGGTCCCCGCTCCTGCCACTGCTACACCGCCCGTCGAGGCTCCGGCCCCGGCGCCGTCAATCTCTGCCGACCCGGCGGTGCTCCGCACGCTCGGGCTGGATGCGGTCGGCGTTCTGCGCCGCCGCGTGGGTCTGGCCATCACGGCGGTAGTTGGTGTGGCGCTGCTGGTCGGCGGTGCCATTGGTGCGCGCGCCTGGATGACGCCGAAGCCCACGATCTACGAAACAGCGCCGATCGAGCGGGGCGATCTCCGGCTCATCGCCACGGCCACCGGCACGCTGCAGCCGGTCAATCAGGTCGAGGTCGGCTCCGATCTGTCGGGTCGCGTGTCAAAGGTGCACGTGACCTGGAACCAGTCGGTGACGATCAACCAGGCGTTGGCCGAGCTGGACACCGCCCTGCTCACCGCGCGTGTCAACGAGGCGACCGCGCAGCTGGCGCTGGCCAACGCCGCGCGCCACACCGCCGACGCCACCGTCGCAGAGGCCACCGCCAACCTGGCGCGGCTCGAACCGCTGAAGGCACAGGGCATCACGACGGATTACGACATCGACGCGGCCAACGCGGTGCTCGCGCGCGCGAAGGCATCGCGAGAGACTTCCGACGCGCAGATCGCGTCGGCCGAGGCGGCGCTGGCCGTGGCGACCACCAACCTGGAGAACGCGGTGATCCGCTCGCCGATCAACGGCGTCGTGCTCGACCGCAACATCGAGCCGGGCCAGTCGGTCGTCTCATCGCTGCAGGCCGCGGTGCTGTTCAGGCTGGCCGAGGACCTGACGCGGATGGAGCTGTACCTCGACGTGGACGAGGCCGACATCGGCCGGGTGCGCGAGGGGCAGTCGGCCACGTTCTCCGTCGCGGCCTGGCCCGAGCGCGTGTTCCACGCGACAGTCGGTTCGGTTCGCAACGCGCCGGCCACGACCAACAATGTCGTCACGTATGTGGCGGTGCTCGACGTCGACAACAAGGACCTGGCCCTGCGGCCCGGCATGACGGCGACGGCCGCGATCACGATCGACGTGATCCGCGATGTGCTGCTGGTACCGAACGCTGCGCTGCGCTTCGAGCCAGCCACGACCGCCACGATCAACCGTGCATCGAACACGGCGAACGCGGCTCGCACCGGCGCGGTGTCATCGACGAATGCCGCCCGCGTGTGGGTGTTGCGCGACGGCGAACTGGTTTCGATTCCGGTGCGCATCGGCGCCACGGCCGACGGCAGGACGCAGCTGACCGGCAACGAACTCGCGGCCGGAACCGAGGTGATCACCGGCGTGCAGGCGCCCCGACGAGCGAGCGCGAAATGACCGACGCACCCCTGCTTCGATTTGACCGCGTGAGCCGCATCTACGGCAGCGGCGACGCGACCGTCCGCGCGCTCGACGCGATCGACCTGGACATCCGTGCCGGCGAGTTTGTTGCGCTGATGGGCGCAAGCGGCTCCGGCAAGTCCACCACGCTGAACATCGCCGGCTGCCTGGATACCGCCACCTCCGGCCGCTACTGGTTCCGCGGCGTCGAGGTCAACCGGCTGAGCAATGACCAGCGCGCGCTGCTGCGCCGGCACTACCTCGGCTTCGTGTTCCAGGGCTTCAATCTGCTGCCGCGCACCACGGCACTCGAGAACGTGGAGATGCCGCTGGTGTATCGCGGCATGTCGGCCGGGCAGCGTCGCGCGCAGGCATTGCAGGCGCTCGCCGACGTCGGGCTGGCCGATCGCGCCCGACACCGGCCCAACGAACTCTCAGGCGGTCAGCAGCAGCGCGTGGCGGTGGCCCGTGCGCTCGCATCACAGCCCAGCCTGCTGCTGGCCGACGAGCCGACCGGCAACCTCGACACGCCACGCAGCCACGACCTGATGCAACTGCTCGTGCGCCTGCGCCAGCAGCGCCCGCTGACTATCGTGATGGTCACGCACGAGCCCGACATGGCCGGCTACGCCGATCGCGTCGTTCAGTTCCGCGACGGGCAAATCGTGGCCGACGGCCCTCCCGATGCGGGCCTGCGCGGCGCGCGCGACGCGTTCGATCCGGCGCGGCTGCCCGTGGAGGAGGTGGCGCCATGATCGTCTGGAATGCGCTGCTGCTGGCGTTCCGGCAGATCGCGCGCAACAAGCTCCGCGCGTTCCTCACCACGCTCGGCATCACCATCGGAGTCGCCTCGGTGATTGCGATGGTCAGTCTGGGTCAGAGCGCCACGGCATCGGTGAATGCCGACCTCGCGGACCTCGGTCAGAACCTGCTGTTTGTGGTGCCGGGCGCGGTCGGCCCGGGCATGCGCCAGGCGGTAGCGCGGCCGTTCAGCATCGCCGACGCGTCGGCAATCGGAAGCGAGGTCGCGGACATCAGCGCCGTCGCACCGGTCGCCTCGACCAGCGGTACGATGGTGTTCGGCAACATCAGCCATCGCGCGCAGGCCTTCGGTGTGGACAACGCATACCTCACCGCGCGGCAATGGAAGGTGCAGACCGGCGCCGCGTTTACCGTCGGCGTGTTGG
>JBFWQT010000533.1:0-4965 GCA_050249295.1 Planctomycetota bacterium | reverse complement strand
TGCCACTCCGGACACGGTGGAACGCCTCCTCAAGGATGGCCACACCGTGCTGATCCAGGCAGGCGCGGGAATCGCCGCATCGTACACCGATGAAGCCTGGACGAAGGCTGGCGCGCGCGTCGAGTCCGACCCCGGCAAGGCCATTGGCCAGGCCGATGTGGTCCTCAAGATCAACCCGCCGGAGAAGAACGACTCGATCGGCAAGCACGAGATCGACGCCATGAAGGAGGGCGCGATCCTTGTCAGCCTGATCTGGCCGGCACAGAACCCCGACCTTGTGGACAAGGCGGTGAAGAAGGGCGTGACGCTGTTTGCGCTGGACCAGCTGCCGCGCCAGCTGAGCCGCGCGCAGAAGATCGACGTGCTGAGCAGCCAGGCGAACCTCGCCGGCTACAAGGCCGTGCTGCTGGCGGCCGACCGGCTGCCGCGCATTTTCCCGATGATGATGACGCCGTCGGGCAAGATCACACCCGCGCGCGTGGTGATCTTCGGCGCTGGCGTGGCCGGTCTGCAGGCCGTCGCGACGGCCAAGCGCCTCGGCGCGATCGTCGAAGTCACCGACGTGCGGCCGGAGACGAAGGAGCAGGTCGAGTCGCTGGGTGGCCGCTTCATCATGGTCGAGGGCGCGAAGGCCGGCGAGGGCGGCTACGCGGCCGAGCAGACCGACGAGTACAAGAAGAAGCAGGCCGCGCTGGTGCGCTCGCACATCGTCAATGCCGACGTGGTGATCACGACCGCGCTGATCCCCGGCAAGAAGGCGCCCGTGCTCGTGACCGCCGACGTGGTCAAGGAGATGAAGAAGGGCTCGGTGATCGTCGACATCGCGACCGGCACCGGCGGCAACGTGGAGGGCTCGGAGAAGGACAAGGTCGTCGAGAAGCACGGCGTGACGATCGTCGGCTACAGCAATGTGCCGGGCCTCGTGCCGTACCACGCGTCGCAGATGTTCGCGAAGAACCTGCTGGCGGTGGTGCTGGACCTGTACCCGAAGGGTGAGGCGAAGCCGATCGACTTCTCCGACGAGGTCAATGCGATGTGCGTGTTGACCTTCGGCGGCAAGAAGCGCGAGCAGAAGGTCGAGGCGAAGGCCGAGAAGCCGAAGGAAGCTGACGTCGAGATCAAGGCCGGCGAAGCGAAGAAGGCCGACGCCGACAAGAAGGCTGCCGACGAGAAGAAGGCCGCTGACGAGAAGAAGGCTGCCGACGAGAAGAAGGCCGCTGACGAGAAGAAGGCGGCTGACGAGAAGAGGGCCGCTGACGAGAAAAAGGCGGCTGACGAGAAGAAGGCCGCTGACGAGAAGAAGGCCGCTGACGAGAAGAAGGCCGCTGACGAGAAGAAGGCCGCTGACGAGAAGAAGGCGGCCGAAGCAAAGAAGAAGGCCGAGGAAGAGGAAGAAGAGGACGACGAGGACGAGGGCGAGGAAGAGGACGAAGACGACGAAGGCGAGGACGAAGACGAAGACGCCGACGACGACGAGGAGGAGAAGAACTGATGACTCCGCTCACCACATCCCTTGCACTCGACCCGTTGGTCGCCAGCCTGTTCTCGGGCCCGGTAGCCGTCGGCCTGTTCATGTTCCTGGTGGCCACGTTCCTCGGACTGGAACTGATCACCAAGGTGCCGCAGATGCTGCACACGCCGCTCATGTCCGGCGCGAATGCGATCTCGGGCATCACCATCCTCGCGGCGCTGGAAGCAGCCCGCGGTTCCAACCTCACGCTTGCGTTGCTCACCGCGTTCCTCGCCATCTTCTTTGCCACGGTCAACGTGGTGGGTGGCTTCGCCGTGACCGACCGCATGCTTGGCATGTTCAAGAAGAAGTGAGGGCGACCGAACCATGATCCAGGACCTGATCTTCATTCTCCAGCTTGTGGCCGCCGGCTTCTTCATCTACGGCATCAAGAAGATGTCGAAGGTGAGCACGTCGCGCCAGGGCAACCAGTACGCCATGATTGCCATGGGCCTCGGCATTGTTGCCGCGCTCATGTTCGTCGGCATCGAGGACTTCGGCGAGCAGCGCACGATGTCGCAGGCCGAGTACGACACCTGGAAGGCCGACTTCCAGAAGCAGACCGACACGGCAGTTGCCGCCAAGGCCACTCCGCCGGAACGCCCGCGCCACACCGAGAAGACGGTGGGCGAAGGCGACAACGCGAAGACGATCCACACCCTCACGTTCGTTACCGAGGGTTACACCGGCATCATGATCGTGTTCATCATCCTCGGCGTGGGCCTTGGCGCCGGCGCGGGATGGGTGACAGCCAAGCGCGTGCCGATGACGGCGATGCCGCAGATGGTGGCGCTGTTCAACGGCTTCGGTGGCATTGCATCGGCGCTGGTGGCCTTTGCGGTGTTCTTCTTCGCGTGGGGTGACCTCAGCAATCACGCCACCATGGTCGGCGAGGGCGCCAACAAGGCCGCTCAGGCGAGCACGCTGCTGGCCAATGCCGCCAACACGATGAACGCCGACGACCTCGACAAGGCCGGCAAGGCGATCACCGATGCCGATTCGGCGATGCGCGACCTGCTGTTCGCCACGGTCAGCGGCAAGGAAGACGCCGCCATGGTCACGGAGAAAATGAAGCAGTGGCGCGACATCCCGCACATCAACCGCGACTCCAACAAGGAGACAGTGGCCACCGCGCAGCGGACGCTCAACGTGGCGATCAGCGGCGGGCCGTCGGGTACGATGTCGGGTATGAAGCACGGCCCGAACTCGGGCTGGCGAGGCGGCGCCGACGCCACGTTCATCTTCTTCCTCAGCGTGCTGATCGGCGTGCTCACCTTCAGCGGGTCGCTCGTCGCATTCGCCAAGCTGCAGGAAATCAAGATTGCCGGACGCTGGCTCAGTGACGCAATCACGCTGCCGGGCGGGCAGATGGCCACGGTCGGCATGCTCGCCGGCTCGGTCGTGCTGATCCTGCTCGGCGGGTTTGTGTTCAGCGGCCCCGAGGGTGTGTTCTTCATCCTGCTGCTGCTCACGCTGGTCTCGCTGGCGCTCGGCGTCTACCTGACGATGCCGATCGGCGGCGCCGACATGCCGGTCGTGATCTCGCTGCTCAACAGCTACTCGGGCATTGCCGCGGCGATGGCCGGGTTTGTGGTCGGCAACTACCTGCTGATCGTGGGTGGCGCGCTGGTCGGTTCGGCCGGCCTGATCCTCACGCAGATCATGTGCAAGGCCATGAACCGCTCGCTGTGGAACGTCATCAAGGGTGGCGTTGGCGGCGCGCCGGCGAAGGACGCGCGCGACTACACCAACATCAAGCCGGCCTCGCCGGAAGATATGGCGATCGACCTGATCAACTCCGAGAGCGTGATCATCGTGCCCGGCTACGGTCTGGCCGTCAGCCAGGCGCAGCACCAGACGAAGGAGCTGGTCGGCCTGCTCGAAGCGAAGGGCGTGGATGTGAAGTTCGCAATCCACCCCGTGGCCGGTCGTATGCCGGGGCACATGAACGTGCTGCTGGCCGAGGCCGACATCGACTACGACAAGCTGCTCGAGATGGACGAGATCAACTCTGACTTCAAGAACACCGACATCTGCGTGATCCTCGGCGCGAACGACGTGGTCAACCCGGCCGCGCTGACCGACGAGACGAGTCCGCTGTACGGCATGCCGATCCTCAACTGCCACGAGGCCCGGCAGGTCTACATGATCAAGCGCAGCACGGCGCCGGGTTATGCCGGCGTGAAGAACCCGCTGTTCGACTACGACAACTGCCGCATGGTGTTCGCCGACGGCAAGCAGGCGCTGGTCGAGGCGATCGAAGCGATCAAGTCCGAGGGCTGATCCCGGCCCGGACGCGATGAACTCACTCGCCACCTGTGCACGCCGTCGTGTGCAGGTGGCGAGTGTCGTCAGGGGGCGACTGCGAATTTGCGAGTATCTGGACGCGAGGCGAGCCGGGGACGTCCCGGCTCACCTTGAATCGGAATACCCTGACAGCCACTTGCGATCGCGGCTCTTGCCCGACGCAACTGGATGGCGGGCTCGGAGTCAGGTGGGAATGTCCAGGCCGTTGCCGCTGCGCTGTTCTTTCAGGTTCTCGTCGATGGTGTGCAGGATCTCGAAGGCGACCTTGATGGCGCGCATGCCGTGCTCGCCGGGCACGACGGGGTCGGTGCCGTTGCGCACGCACTTGAGGAAGCTGCGCAGCTCGAGCTTCAGCGGCTCCTCGGTTTCGATCGCCACCTTGCGGATGTCGATGATCTTGTTGAACACGAAGTAGAGCGGGTCGTCGACCTTCTTCGGATCCACCTTCGTTGCGTCGAAGTCGCGGAAGTTCTCGGCCTTGCGGTAGATGTAGGCCTCGCGCGCCTGCGTATCCACGGTCGCGTAGCACTCCGGCGTGAAGAAGCGCATCTTGCGCATCGGCTGCTGACTGATCCGCGACGCCGTGAGGTTGGCCACGCAGCCGTTCTCGAAGGTGAGGCGCGCGTTGGCGATGTCCTCGTGGTGCGGCGAAATGATGTTCACCCCGGCGGCGCGGATCTCCACGAGGTCGCTGTTGACCACCGCAAGGATGATGTCCAGGTCGTGGATCATCAGGTCGAGCACCACGCCGATGTCGATGCTGCGGAAGCGGAACGGCGAGAGACGGTGCGCCTCGATGAAGCGCGGATCGCGCACGTCGTCCAGCAGCGCCTGTACGGCCGGGTTGAAGCGCTCGACGTGGCCGACCTGCAGCGCGACGCCCTTCTCGCGCGACAGTGCCACCAGTTCCTGCGCCTGCGGCAGCGTCGTCGTGATCGGCTTCTCGACCAGCACCGGCACGCCCTCGGAGAGGAAGCACTTCGCCACCTCGTGGTGATAGAGCGTGGGCGTGGCGATGCTCACGGCATCGACCTTGCCGAGCATGTCGCGGTAGTCGGTGCCCGACTGCACGCCGTACTTGCCGGCAATCTCGGTGGCGCGCGCCTCGTTGGCGTCAATCACGCCGACAAGCCTGGACTCCGGCAGTT
>JBFWQT010000532.1:0-4970 GCA_050249295.1 Planctomycetota bacterium | reverse complement strand
GCCAGGTCCGGGCAGGCTGGAAGCCTGCACCACAGTCGTTGGCGGTGTGGTGCAGGCTTCCACCCTGCATCGGCGACCACGAGCGACTCGCCAGGTCCGTGCAGGCTGGAAGCCTGCACCACAGCGCCGCGCTCGTTGCGCACCTGACGGCCGGTCACTGGACGGAGCCGACAAACAAACCGCCCCTCCGGCAACCAGGTGCGCCGGAGGGGCGGCGTTGATCGTACGTCGTTGCGGCTGACTACTGATCCTCGAACAGGATCATCAACTCGTTGACCTGTACCTCGTCGAGCTTCACGCGCTGGCGCAGCTGGAGGAAGTTGCGGATCTGGTCGTCGAACGGAACCATGTTCTCGGCGGGCTGCGCGAGAATCACCAGGTCGGTGTTCGTGTCCGGACCCTGCTGAACCTCGCAGCCGAGCTCGAGCAGGTACTGCGTGATCTGCTCGTAGCTGACCGTGGTGTTCGGCGGACGGAACTCGCCGACGCAGGCGACGCGCAGGAAGCGGCCGTTGTGGAACAGGCGGTTGTCGATCTTGTCACCGACCACGATTTCGCCCTTGCCGGGGAAGCGCACGACAAGACGGCAGATCGCGAAGTTGTGGTTCGGCACGCGGGTGATCTCGATCAGCGCCTTCACATCGGTCTGGCCGGCGTTGTCCGAGTACACCAGGAAGCGCATGCCGCGACGTACGTGATCCTTGCGGCCGAGGTCGATGTGGTAGACCTTGTCGACGTTGTCGCGGTACACGATCTGGCCGTCGGCGCCGGACAGCTTGAGGATGCCGTCGTTGCGGATGCCTTCCTGCTTCGTGCGGTAGAAGATCTGCGTGATGTTGTCGAGCGAGCGGGTGAACTTGCGGATGTCGGCCTTGAGCTTGTCGACCTCGCCCGAGAGGAAGTCGTAGAACTCGTCGCGGATGTTCTCCTCGGCCTCGAACTTCTGGTCGCGCACCGTGCCGGTGATGCCGGCCTCGGCCTGCTGCAGCTGTTCGAAGTTGCCATTCACCTGGCTGCCGATGCCGTCGTTCTTCGTGGCGTTCTCGCGGTACTCCTTCACCGTGCCGCGCCAGCGCGCGTTGTCGCCGTCGCGCAGGATCGCGGCGTCCTTGTAGTGGTAGATCGCGAGCGAGACCATCAGCCGGTCGGCCAGCAGATGGTTCATGTGCTGCAGCATGCCGATCAGCATGTCCTGGTTGTCGATCACCTCTTCGAGGGTGATCCCGCCCAGGTAGTAGTTGCTGAGGCGGTACTTGCGGTTACTCGGCACCTCGTAGGCGTCCTGCACCAGCGACCGGAAGGCCACGTCCTTCACCTTCTGGCCGCGCGGCTCGTTGAGCACCGCATTGATGTACGCGCTCGGATCATCACCGGCGGCCGGGTTCTTGTCGGGGCGGCGCAGGTAGTCAAGGTCGTTGGGGTCGAGGTGCTGGCTGAGGCGCACGGCGATCCGCTTGGCCGGCGAGTCGATCAGGCCGGGGATCGCCGTCTCCTTGTCGTTGATGCGCGTGTACGAGAGCAGGTAGATCAGCCGGTCGCAGTCCTTCGCGGCGTTGGCGTAGGCCTCGCGGATCTTGTCCTGCTCGAACTTGCGCACCTCGGTGTCGTCCGCCTTGACGAGCTTGTCGAGCGCATCGAGGTGGCTCTTGATCGATGCGATCTTGGACTGGATCTCGGCCTGCTGGTTGGAGAGCGCGGTGCGGATCAGGGTGAAGCGATCGCGGTCTTCCCTCAGCAGCGTGTTGCGGTCGGCGATCACGCCCGAGCCCGCCTCGCCGGTGTCCTCCATCACGAAGCGGATCGAGGTCTGGTAGGTGCGGCCGAGTTCCTCGTGCAGCGCCTTGGCTTTGGCAAGCTGGTCGGCCGGCTTGAGCGCCGACGTGCCGAGGTAGTCCAGCTGGTGCTGCGACTTGGCGTTGTTGAAGCGGCGCAGGCGATCGTACTCGTTGCGCAGCCACACGGTGTCGTAGCGCATCGCGCCGATGTAGTTGTCCGCGCCGATCTGCTGCTGCGCATACACCACCGCCTCGCTGTTCTCTTCCTGCGAGCGGAAGTAGCCGGTCGGCGTGTTGAGCAGCTTGATCTCGCCCTGGAGGTTGTTGGCGTCGTCAATCACCCAGCCCTGCTTGAGCTGGTTGCGATTGATGGCGTCAATCTCGGCCTCCATCGCCATCTTCTCGTTGTAGAAGTAGTACGTGCCGGCGCCTGACAGCAGGAACAGCGTCAGGAAAATGACGAACGGTGTGAGGTAGCGAACGTGGGTCATGGCTCGGGTCCGGAGGGGAATGGTCCGGTTGGCTTCCAGAGGATTTCAGGGTGTCCGGGGTTGCGTCGCGCTCAGCGCGGCCGGCCCAGGAAGTCGTAGAGTTCCTCCGGACGCCAGAACTTGTACGAGGTGCGACCCTCGAACAGCTTGCCGTCCTCGTCGAACATCGACATGTACTGCTTGTCGTCGCGGAAGTCGCCGCCGAGCACGACCACCTGGGTGAACTTGTTCACCTCGGGCGTCACCGTGAACCCGGCCGCTTCCAGCATCGCCGTCGTCTGCTGCTTCGAGTAGCGCGTGTAGTTGCCACCGAACTTGCCGATCAGCGCGTACTTCGTCGGGTGCACCTTCCAGTAGCCCGGGTCGGCAATCTTGTCGCCGGCGCGGATCGGCACGGTCGCCGACAGCGTGGTGATGATGTCGCACCACGACGTGCGGTCGGAGAGCACCTGCTTGACCTTGACGATGCCGACCTGCATCGGCGCCTCGGTGTGCTGGAAGCGCAGCACGTTGAAGGTCATGTCCTGCTTGGCGCCGTCCTTGCGGCCGAGGTTGATGTAGCACCAGCGGTTGTCGTTATCGACGTAGTAGACGGTGCCGTCGTAGTGGTCGCGCTCGACGATCGTCTTCTCGATCTCGGCGGCCATGATCACGGCATCCTCCACCGCGCCCTCCACCTTGACGCGCATCTGCTCGCGCTCGCGGCGGGCCTGGTTCAGCTCCTTGAGCTTCTCGATCAGCTCGCCGCTCCACAGCGACGTGTAGAACTCGTTGAGTTCCTTCTGCTGCTCGAAGAACTCGCCCTCCACGCCGTCGGCCTGGCCAACGCGGTCGAGCATGTTGCGCGTGCTGGCCTCCAGGCTGCGGTCGCGCTCGACCATCGCGTCGTTGGTCTTCTTGATCTCGTCGGTGTGCTCCGCGTTGGTGCGGGCGTGGTTGGCAATCAGCGCGCTCTGCAGGCTGCGGTTGGCGTCCAGCAGCTTGTTGATGAACTCGTCCTGTGCGCCGATCACGCCTTCCATGTCCTGCACGTTCGCGTACAGCGTCGAGGTCTGGATCTCGAACCCGCGCGGCAGACGGCTGCCGAGGTGCTGCAGGTCCTTGTCGATCGAGTACGGGTTCTGCGCGTTCATCGGCGGGGCCACGTCGTCACGGCCCATCGGGTCGAGCACCTGGTCGGGGCGGTTCGGGTCGAGCGCCACCGTGAAGTACGCATAGCTCAACGGCTTCAGCTCGGCGATCGTGCGCCGCATCGTGAAGTCGTTCGAGCGGTACGACTTGCCATTGAAGCCGATCTGCGTCGGCAGCTTCTCCTGCTCGACGCGGTTGAAGTTCTGCCGGGCCGTGTATTGCACGGCCTTGTACTTGACCTTCGCGTAGTCCTCGTGGAGGAGCTTGTTCTTCTCGGCGAGGTCGTAGCAGTAATAGCTGAGGCCGAGCCAGGCGAAGATCACGACGATCATCGGGATCAGAAGGCTGGGACCTTTATTGCCGCGGCGTGCGCGTGCCATGCATCAATCTCCGTGCGACGCGGGGGCGTGCAGGGGACACCCGGGAGCGGGGAGTGCGAACGGGGGGCGTTCGGGAGCAATGAACGGGGATCGGGACGCCGGCACTGCCGATGGCCATGGGGTGTGGCAGGATGGCAGCGGGTGCGGTCCGACGAAGTGTGTGTCGGAACGAACCAGCCCGTGGCGGCGTAACGATTGGAGGGGGATTCCGGGCGCAATATTGGGCGGCGGCGGTCTCGGCGTCAAGCGAAATAGTGCGGCAGGTGGCAGTTGATCGGGGGACACGGCAGGAAACGGGTTCGTCTCGTCGCCGCGTGACCCGGCGAGAATGGGTTCGTTTTGTTGGCACGTTCTCTTGACACGGGGCGCCGGCGACCCATTGACATCGGTCAGACGGCCGTGTTCCGGCACACGCCATTCTGTCAGGCATGGGCCTGAAAGCCCGTATCCATCGGCCTCAAAATCGTGAACCGGCAGTGAACGTCCGTGAAGCTTCGTATGAGGCTCGTGAAGACTCGCATGGGCTGCCTCAAGGTTCATACAGGCCTCGTCAAAGCCGGTCGGCGTTCTTCGCAACTCTTGTTTCTCCAACATATTGTGGCGTTTCACATCTGCCCGGAGGGGCGGATTCTGGCGGTCGGCCTTGCCTGCGTCCACGAGACATCGTTGCTGACGGATGTCCGCAGTATCGCATTCTCAAACTCCATAATACCCCGGCAGATTGAAAAGTCAAGTTAGAATCGGCAGTTTTACCAATCTGATCCGGAGCCGCAGACTGTCCGCCAACAAGTCCTACAAGGATGCAGGCTGGAAGCCTGCACCACAGGGGATGCCCGCCTGGCTGTGGTGCAGGCGTCCAGCCTTCATCCGGGAACACCCAGCAAGGGGAGGCAGGCTGGAAGCCTGCACCACAGGGATGCCCGCCTGGCTGTGGTGCAGGCTTCCAGCCTGCATCAGGGAACACCTGCAATGGGAAGCAGGCTTGAAAGCCTGCACACCCTGCAAGGGGAAGCAGGCTGGAAGCCTGCACCACATGGGGAAGCCTTCTGGCTGTGGTGCAGGCTTCCAGCCTGCCTCCCGGAACCCCCGCAAGGGGTGGCGGGGGGGGAGGCGGCACCACAGGGGTAGCTGGCTGGAAGCCTGCACCACCCCCTGAAAGGGGGAGCCGGCGGGACGCCTGCACCACACCCGAG
>JBFWQT010000531.1:0-4971 GCA_050249295.1 Planctomycetota bacterium | reverse complement strand
ATGTGCTCGTCGAGCGAGTTGGCAAGCCTCTCGGTGCGGGCCTTCAACTCGGCGAAGTGCTTCCGCGCCGGCTCGAGCTTGACGAAGATGCTGCCCTTCAGGCGCGCCACCTCGTCGTCGATGTTCTTCTGCAAGGCACCGATCAGTTCCTCGCGCAGCTGCGCGAACTTGTCCTTGAAGCGCTTCGTGGCCTGCTTGCGCTTGCCGGGGAACAGGAAGATGCCGATCGAGGCGAGGCCGAGGCCGGCCACCACGCCGACGACGATCGCGGCCGGGCCGGAGGCAAGGATGATCGGCGTGGCGATCGCGCCGGCACCCAGCAGGCCGGTGCCCATCGAAATGCGCAGGCCGCCGCCGACGTCATCGAGGATGCGGTTGACCTGCTCGGACTGGTTGAACGAGTTGAGGTTCTTGTCCCAGTCCTGGCGGACGCCGTCGATGATCTTGTCGCGGTTGTACTGGAACTCGGTGGAGACGCGGCCGAGGCTCTCGTGCTTGTACTTCGCGAGGCCGATCCAGTGGTTGTACTCGTTGAAGGCGTCGGACCAGAGGCTCATCTCGGCGCGCACCACTTCGTCCGTCGCCTTGCTGAGCGTGTCCCAGAGGTCCTTCTCGAACGAGCGGATCACGCTCTCCTCGAACTCGAGCTTGAACTTCTGGCGATCCATCAGGCCGCGCCAGTTGCCGAGGTGGATCTTCTCCTCGAAGAAGTTCACGCCGCGGTTCTCGACGTTGCCGAGCAGGTTGGTGATGTTCAGCAGGTGTTTGTTGTAGGCGTCCTTCATCGCGCGGGCGCGATCGTTGACCAGCTTCTCGACGCGGCGGATCGTGTCGGCGTGATCCTCGATGATCTCGAGCCGGCGGCTGAACTCCTGCGCGCAGTCGTCGCCGATGCGCAGCGCCGAGTCGATCGGGCCGATCAGCTTCAGCGTCAGCTTGTCGGCCGCGGTCAGCTGCTCGAACAGGTAGTTCTCCAGCACCTGGAACTTCGACTTGTCGTACGAGGCCTTGTCCGGCTTCGTCCGGCCGATGTACGCCAGCTTCGGCGACAACGGGATGACCATCGGGCTGAACCCGAAGTCGGCCTCGCAGTTGGTGCGGATGAACGCGATCACCGGATCGATCTCCTCCGGCTCCTTCGTGTCGATCTTGGTCAGCACGAAGATGATCTTCTTGCGCCAGCGCTCCGAGATCACCCGCAGGAAGTCCTGTTCCGACTTGCTGTACGGCCGGTCGATGCTGGTGATGAACAGCACGAGGTCGGCGCGCGGAATGAAGTTCTCGGTGATCTCCTGGTGCTGCTTGACGATGCTGTTCGTGCCGGGCGTGTCGACGATGTTCAGCGTCTTCAGCGGCGGGAACGGATGGTAGCGCTCGGCGATGAAGTCGCCCTTGAAACGCTCCATCGGGGTCTCGGAGTACTTCAGCACGTTGATGCGGTCGGTCGTCGGCACCGGGCCTTCGGGGCAGACCTTGGCACCGAACAGCGCGTTGATCACCGACGACTTGCCCGAGTTGAACTCGCCGCAGATCACCAGCAGGAACAGTTCATCGAGGTGATCGATGACGTCCTTGAGCTGTGCCAGCACCGTTTCCTCGACCTCGCTCTGGGTGAGGTCGTCGTGCAGCGCGAGGAACATCTTCTTGAGTCTGGCTACGCACTCGGAGAATTCGCCTTCGAGCCAGGGACGTTCAGCAGTCATCGCAACGCGGGGTGACAGGCGCCGTGCGGGCCGTGCAGGGATTGGTCAGAACGGGCGGGTATGATCCCACCGCCCCGGATGCCTGTAAAGACGCGGGTCGTGGAGGGTTGCCGCCGGGGTTCCCATGCATCACGGCGCCGAGCGGGACGGGGTAACAGGAGCCGCCACGATTGGGGGCTGGCGTTCGATGCACAACGGGCGGCCGCATGTGAACAGGGCGGTGAATCGGCTGACGGACAAGGCAATCCACCAATGGAACAGCAGCACCAGCGCGCGGGCTCGATAGGCTGATCCGGAGGACGTTTGCCGTAGATAACTCGCGTTCGGTTCCGGCGGCGGAGCACTTCGACGAAACCCGGATGAACTCGGCGCGTCCAACCAGCAGTAATAAGCCCCGACTCTGCCGGAGACCCACAATGACTCGCCTTGCACTGTCCCTCACCCTTGCGGCCGTGATGATGCTGGCCTTCGGTCCGCCGACGGCACTGGCACTCGACCCCGCCAATCCGGGCGCCGACAAGAAGGCGCCGGGCGCCACCACTGACGCACCGAGCGCCGACGCCGACACGCAGCCCACGCTGCACCGCTACCTGCAGTGGTACCTCGATATGAAGGAGCGGCGCGCTCGGCACATCCGTCGCCTCGCCGAGTATCGCGATGCCGGCGAGTTCCCGCGCAACACGTACCAGCCCGGCCTCACGCCGGTGTTCGTGGACGCCGACGGCGTGGCCTGCGCGATGGGCTGGCTGATGCTGCGCGACGGCCAGAAGGATCTGGTCGAGCACGTGGTCAAGGCCGACAACCTGCTGCGCCTCGATAACCTCGACCCGGCCAGCGAGCTCGGCCGCGAGGTGATGGCGTGGCTCGACGCCAACGGCCTGACGCTGGCCGAGGCCGCCCGCGTGCAGCCGTCGTACGAGTGGCGCAACCCGCCCCGGCGCCAGCCGCTGCCCGAGCCGGAGCCCGAGCCCCAGCCGCAGCCGGCTGATCGCGCCGTGGAGATCATCAAGCTCAAGAAGCACTTCCGCGAGGTGATCGGCGAACTCGAGGCCGCCACCGATGCCAGCCTCAAGGCGATCCTCGATCGGCGGATTGCCGTCGAGACCGATGACGTCCGCGCCGGCGCCGTGCTGCACCTGATGCGCGCCAACGACGACGCGGTGGTCAATGCGGGTGACCGCCCGATGCAGGTCTGGATGCTGCCGATCGCCGTGACCGCCGCCGACGCGCGTCCGGCCGAACGCTGGACCAGCCGGATCCGCCACGGTTCGGCCTTTGTGCTGCCGCCCGGCGTGAGCCTTGCGTTGGTCGTCACGCAGCCGATCGAGAACTGATCGAGTGCGGACCCGCGACGAATGTCGGGAGGAGTCGGCCGCGCATCATCCACCGGTGGTGCGCGGTCGGCCGTTCCGGGGCCGGCGCGGCGGTGGCAGGGCGTCGGACCTGCGGTGCCGGGGGTACGCAATGGGGTACGTGTGTCATAGTGGTTGACACCTCTTGTCGGTGAGCCGTACTCTGAATGCCCTGCCGTCCGGCAGGCACACTTCGCTCACTTCGATCACTCCTTCACCTCGAGGACGTCCATGTGGATTCCCGCGATTGATCTGCTCGCTGCCCGCATTCCGTTGATCATTTCGAGCAACCCCTGGATCATGGGTGTGAGCATCGGCCTGATCGTGATCGTCGCTGTCGCACGCTCGATGGGAAGCAAGAACAACGACAAGTAGTCCGCGTCCGCACAGCGAGCAGGGAGCAGGCCGCGCGACCCCGAGGGGTGGCGCGGCCTGCTCGCGTCAGGGCGTGCAACGGCACGGCAACGGCAATGTGACCGCCGGCCGCTACTCCATCTCGTCCGGGAAGCGCGCATCCGTGAACAGCTGGTTCACGTCGTCGTGGTCTTCCAGGTCTTCCATCAGGCCCATGATGACCTTCGCGTCGTGCGCATTGACCTCGACCTCCATCATCGGGATGCGCTGGATGCTCGCATCCTCGACCTCGATTTCCTTCTCGTCGAGCGCCGCGCGCACGGCCGTGTAGGCCGACGGATCGCAGCGGACTTCCCACACGTCGGGGTCGGTCGAGACGATGTCCTCGGCGCCGGCGTCGAGCACCACGTTCATCAGGTCTTCTTCGCTGATCGCGCTGCGGGCGATGCTGATCACGCCCTTCTGCTCGAACTTGTGCACGGTGCTGCCGGAGTCGTCCATCTTGCCGTTGCGGCGCTCGAACAGCTTGCGGATCTCGGGCGCGGTGCGGTTGCGGTTGTCGGTGACGATCTCGATCAGGATCGCGACGCCGCCGGGGCCGTAGCCGCCGTAGATGAGCTCGGCGAAGTCGATCGCGGCAGCGCCGACGCCGGTGCCCTTGCGGATCGCGTTCTCGATGCTGTCCTTCGGCATGTTGACCTTGCGCGCCGCGTCGATGGCGTAGCGCAGCTTGAGGTTGCCGTCGGGATCGCCGCCTCCGTGCTTGGCGGCGACGGTGATGTTCTTGGCGAGACGCGAGAAGATCTTGCCGCGCTTGGCGTCGTTGGCGCCCTTCTTGCGCTTGATCTGGGCCCAGTGTGAATGGCCGGCCATCGCTGGTCTCTCTCTGCGGAAAGGTGTGGGTTGCTCGCGCGGTTCTGCGCTCGCCGCATCATCGTATCCGCCGCGAGGCCCGTCAAGTCGGGCGTTCGCGGCGAGCAAGCCATCGCAAGCGATCCCCGGCTTGGTGTCGGGCCATTGGCACCCGCGCGTTCGGCCCGCTCCGTCCTGGCGCTGCGGTTCGCCCCTACAGTGAAGCTCAGTGCGCCGTCAACCCGGCCGACCCAGCGAAACGCGCTGAGGTGAGCAACGTGCATCGCGACGCCGTGCACGGTAGAACTGAGACGATGCCCGGTGGCGTTGGAGTGACCCGCGATGGCAAAGAAGAAGCAAACCGCGAGCAAAGGCGCGCTTGTCTACCGCGTCTTGCCCGCGAAGGACGGCGGTTGGGAGGTGCAGCACCCGGGCGGTGCGGTGTCCGGCGTTTTCAGCACCAAGGAGAAAGCCGTTGCTGCGGGGCGAAAGCTGTTGAAGAAACATGGTGTCGGCCAACTGGTTGTGCACAAGCGGGACGGGTCGATCGCACCAACGGTGTCACGACACCTGGACAGGATTACCAGCGACCCGAATGTCTGCCAGGGGCAGCCTTGCATACGCTACACACGTATCCAGGTCAGCGTGCTGGTTCGCATGGTTGCTGCCGGCATGACGCCGGCAGGTGCGGCTGCGGAGTATCCCGAGTT
>JBFWQT010000530.1:0-4973 GCA_050249295.1 Planctomycetota bacterium | reverse complement strand
CCGCTCAACTTCCGCGCGAAGAAGGCCTACCGCGACAAGCTCAAGGCCGCCGTCAAGGCGTCCGGCATCAAGGACTGTGCCGTGGTCGGCGAGGGCCGGCTGCACGGCGTCGACGTCGTCTTCGCGGTGATCGACCCGAACTTCATCATGGGTGCGATGGGCTCCGTCACCGGCGAGAAGATCGCCCGTGGTGCCGAGCTGGCGCGCGAGAAGCGGTGCCCGTACATCGTGATCAGCGGCTCGGGCGGCGGCGCGCGCATGGAAGAAGGCGTGCTCTCGCTGATGCAGATGGCCAAGACATCGGCCGCGATCGGCCGCTTGCAGCGCGACGGCGGCCTCTACATTGTGGTGCTCACCAACGCCACGATGGGCGGCTCGATGGCCTCGTTCGCCAGCCTCGGCGACGTGATTGTCGCGGAGCCGATGGCGCTGCTGGGCTTCACCGGCCCGCGCGTGATCCAGCAGACGATCAAGAAGGAGATGCCCGAGGGGTTCCAGAAGAGCGAGTTCCTGCTCAAGCACGGCTTCATCGACCGCATCGTCGAGCGCCGCGAACTGAAGGACTACCTCGGTTGGCTGGTGCGCTTCTTCACCAACGCCGAGCCGCTGAAGCGTGAGGGCCGCGAGAAGTCCGGCGACGGGAAGTCGGCCAGCCAGTCCGGCCGCATCCCGGCCGTGGGCCTGGTGGATGAGCTGGTGATGCAGAACGCGCCGATGCCCGTCGAGCGCGAGATCGAGCTGGGTGACACGCGCAAGTTCCTGGCGCAGGCCCCACCCGACAGCATCATCAACCCCGGCCCGGTGCATGCCGATGGCGAAGCCGGCGCGTCGGGCCGCAATGGGTCGGCCGCGGTGAGTGGCCGCAACGGCTCATCGGCGTCGGCCGACGCTGGCGCCAACGGCAAGTCGGCCGACAGCAGCACCACCAAGGGTGGCGACACCTCGGTCGAGCAGGCCGCGGTGAGCCGCAGCGGCGAGTAGTCGCGCCTCCGATCGATAATCGACAATCGACAGTAAAACGCGCGGCCCGGAACTCACATGAGCTCCGGGCCGTTGCCGCGGGATGGGTTGCGATTGGTCCATGCCGCCACAACAAGAGCCGCGAGCGCGAGCGAACGGGCCGATGGACGCCGCGACCCCACGAATCCGCGACGAGGCGTGGATCAAGTTGACCACGGAGGACACGGAGGACACGGAGAGGAGACGAGACGCTGCGCGAAGCGGTCGAATCGCTCTCGCAACCAGGGCCTCTTGCGTTTCTCCGTGTCCTCCGTGCCCTCCGTGGTCAATTGATTGATCTACGCCGCGTCGCGGATTCACAATCGAACCACTCGCAGCTCTGCCTGCCGGACGATTGTCAGGGACGGGGGCGCACCGGAACGCGCGCGATTGCGTTGCAAGCCTGCACCTGCGAGATTGGCGAAACGCCCACAGCACCAGCGCGTCTCAATACGTGCTGGATTGTGTCCACGCCGCCGGATCGCCACCGGCGAACGTTGGCGAACGCTGGCGAATGCTGGTTTCACCGAACCCGGTCGCCGCATGCCCGTTGGCAAGAGTGTGGCGATCATGACAACCGGCACATCAACCACTACTGCGCCGCGGGCAGACTCGCTTGCCGTGGACGCACCGATTTCGCCCGGGACGACGACGTCCGCTCTCACAACCGAAGACACGAGGAAGTGGCAATGAATCGCACTCCGCTGATTGACCATTTGAGCCGGCGCGTGCCGCTGGCCCTGATGCTGTTGGCGCTACTCGCGCTGACACTGATGCCGCCGGCCGCGACGCTGGCACAGGACGGCGACAAGCCGACCGAACTCGAACAGGGGCTGCAGCAGTTGCGGCTCGGCAAGTACAGCCAGGCCGCGACGGCGCTCGACGCACTCGCCGCGAAGAGCGCAGCCGGCAGTGACACCGCCGCGCAGGCGCTCTACTTTGCCGGTCGCGCCTGGCAGGCCGACGGCGCGAACGGCAAGGCCGTGGCGTCGTACCGCTTGTTCATCGAGCGCTGCGCGAGCCACGAGCTGATCGCCAGGGTCCGCTTCCGTCTCGCCGACGCGCTGCTCGAAACCGGCCGCAATGCCGAGGCGCTCGAGCTGATCGCCAGCGGCACGCACGACATCACCGGCGACACCAACACGCACGCGATCAGCGCGCGCTACGTGTCGCTGGCCGACCGGCTGTACGACGGCGTGAGCGAGCCTGATCCGCTGATCCCGGATCGCGAGATCGTGCGCCACGACTACGCGCGCGCCGTCACGCTGTACGGCAGCGCCCTGACCATCGGACTGCCCGACGCCGAGGCGGCCCGCGTGCAACTGCAGCGGGCGCGCGCGATGCAGGCCGCGTCGCAGTGGGCCAACGCTGTTGGCGCATGGCGCGAACTGACCGACCGGACCGACAAGCTGAGCGACGGCAAGGCGACGGTCGGCCAGGAAGCGGCATTCCGCATGGCCGAGGCCGCGTACCGTGCCAACCAGCTGGACATCGCGGCGAGCAGCCTCGCTGGCGTAATCGAAGCCGGCAAGGCGCACCCGTGGTACGCCGACGCGCTGTACCTGGCGACCGAGCTGTACGCGCGGCCGGGCTGGGACGCGCAGCTCTCGCGCAAGCACGGCGAGCAGTTCCTCGCCGAGTTCGGCAGCGACGAGCGCGCCCCGGCGATGCGCCTGTGGCTGGCCCGTCAGGAGGCCGGTCGTGGCGAGAACATCAAGGCGGCCGAGGGCTTTGCTGCGTTCATCACGCGCTACCCCGAGCGCGAAGCTGACGTCGCGTCGGCGCGGCTCGAGCGTGCCCGTGCGCTGATGCGCGCCGGTGAGCACGATCAGGCGAACGCCGCGTACGCCGAGTACCTCAAGCGTCATCCCGGCGACGCCGGTGTGAACGCCGCGCGCAGCGAGCTGCGCGTGCTGATCCTGCAGCGTGCCGAGCGCGCCGATTCGGCCGCCCGCAACGCGGCTCCGGAAGCCGACCAGGTCGCGCTGCGCAGCACGGCGATCGACGCGTGGGGCGACTTCATCGAGGCCTACCCGAGCGACAACACCGTCGTGACCGCGCTCATGCGCATCGCGTCGCTGCGCGAGCTCGGCGACGACTTCAGCGGGTCGATCGAGGTGCTGCGTCGCATTGCCGCGCAGTATCCACACTACGCGCAGCAGTCGCTGCTCGACGTCGCGCGCATCTACGAGCAGAAGCTGCACCAGGAAGACCTGGCGCTGCTCGAGTACCGCCGCATCCGCGAGATGCGCCTCAGCGATCAGGGTCAGATCGAGCGTCTGACCAGTCCGTCGCTGGGCCTGCAGCCGACGCTCGTCGTTCGTGGCGACGCGAAGCCCGCTGTCAGCGTGACGACGCGCAACATCACCGACCTGATCTGCCGCGCGTTCCGCCTGGACCTGCAGGAGTTCTTCCGTCGCAAGCGCGAGACCGGCAACGTCGAGCGTCTGATGGTCGACGTGCTGCGTCCGGACCACGCGTGGACCGCCGAGATTCCCGAGTATCGCGACTACCGCGAACTGCAGACGAGCATCGAGACGCCGATCAGCGAGCCGGGCGCGTGGATCACCACGTTTGCCACCGACAAGCATCGCGGCTGCACGATGGTGCTGATCTCCGACCTGCAGCTGATCGTCAAGAACTCGCCGAAGCAGTTGCTCGTGCTGGCGATCAACGCCCGCACCGGCGCCCCGTGGGCCGGCGTGAAGCTGCTGACCATGGCCGGCAAGACGATTGAAGGCACCACCGACCGTGACGGCGTGTGGGTGCTCGATACCGACCAGCTGACAGCCGAGCAGCGCGAGGGCATCAGCGACCTGACCGACGCGCATGTCTTCGCGTCGGCCGACAAGCACTACGCGTTCCACAACTTCGATCCGTTCGACGTGCAGGACTTCGCGTTCACGCCGAAGGCCTTCCTGTTCACCGATCGTCCGCTGTACCGCGCCGGCGAACTGGTCAGCTTCAAGCTGATGGTCCGCGACGTGCGTGACGGCGCGTACGCGCTGCCCGGCGGCACCAACACCTACCACGCGACGCTGACCGGTCCGACCGGCATCAAGCTGTGGGAGAAGGACATCACGCTGTCGGCGTACGGCACCTGCGACGACCAGATCCGCCTGTCGGACGAGGCCGCCGCTGGCACGTACCGCGTGACGCTGAACCCGGTGACGCGCAGCTCGCTGCCCTCCGGCACGCAGGTGTTCGAGGTGCGCGAGTTCGAGCGGCCCGACTACGAGATCGCGGCGACGCTCGACAAGCCGCAGTACCGCTACCGCGAGAACATGAAGCTCAGCCTGATCGCCCGCCGCTACACCGGCGCGCCGATCGCCAACCGCAGCATCGCGGTGCGCGTGGGCTTCGTGCGCGCGGAGTACCAGCCGAGCGACGACACCGGCGCGGCCTGGTTCGAGTCCGAGCGCAACAACAGCCGGATGCGCATCGAGGGCCAGCCGATGGTCTTCAACGTGACCACCGACGCGGCCGGCAAGGCCGAGCTGTCGTTCATGCCCACGCCCGTGGCGCCGCCGGTCGGCACCACGTTCTGGCACATGGTCATCGAGCTCGAAGGCGCCGTCGAGATCGGCCAGCCGGTGCGCAACACCGCGATGAGCGCGATCACCGGCGTCACGGCGGTCGCCACCATCAAGCCGCGTGACGAGGTCGTCAAGCAGGGCGAAGAGGCGATCATCACCATTCGCGGCGAGTCGCTGATCAACACGCCGGTGCAACTGACCGGCACGCTGCGCCTCTGGCAGCAGGAGTCGGTCAACGACCTTGACCCGCGCAAGGCCGTGCACAGCCAGGCCGTGCAGCTCGGCGAGAATGGTCGCGCCGAGGTTCGCGTGCGCATGAGCAAGGCCGGCAACTGGGTGGCTCGCTTCGAGTCGCGCAATGCCGAGGGCCAGACCGTCGAGGCGCTTGCCACGTTCAAGGTGATCCGCCCTGGCGAGAACGAGCGGACCGACCTGCTG
>JBFWQT010000529.1:0-4977 GCA_050249295.1 Planctomycetota bacterium | reverse complement strand
GCCGATGCGCACCAACCGGCAAACCGCGGCCGAGCCATTCGGCGCCACGCTGCAGCGCAGCGGCGAGCCGACCGACCTGCAGACCGCGGCGGGTACGTTCCGCGTGCAGCATGTCGAACTGCGCGGTAGCGAGACGCATCAGGCGGCGTTCGATGTCGAGGCCAGCGCGCCATGGAAGCTGGTCCGGTACCAAACGAGCGAGGCCGGCGGGCTCAGCGGCACGCTGAAGTTCGTGGAGCGCCGCGCGTACTGGGACCGCGACAAGCCGAGCGCGTTCTACGAGCAGGGCAAGGCGCCCTGAGCATCGTGCGAATCGCGGTCAATCCGACGACGTCTTGCCGTCGCCGTTCCAGCGCTGTTGCGCAGCGTCGACGCCGTCGGTGTTCCAGGTGAACACGCAGAACATCGCACGCTCGACCATGTCGTCGATCTCCGGCCGCTCCGCCGGCTTGAACTTGTTGAGCACGATGCGCGCCGGGTTGGGGTGCGGCGGGACCGGGCCGATGCCGAGCCGCAGTCGCGCGTACTCCTCGGTGCCGAGTTGCTCGATGATGTGGCGCAGGCCGTTCTGGCCGCCGTGCGAGCCCTTGCCGCGCAGGCGCAACATGCCGCTGCCGATGTTGAAGTCGTCGCAGATCACCAGCAGGTCGGCGACCTCCACCTTGTAGTACTCGAGCAGTTGCGTGACGGCGAAGCCGCTGCGGTTCATCAGCGTGGTGGGCTTGGCGAGGATCAGCCGGTCGCCGTCCTTCGGCCGCACCGCGCAGGTCATCGCCGACAGCTTGCTGCCCGACCACTCGCCCTGCAGGTCGCGCGCGAGCTTGTCCACCACCTCGAACCCGATGTTGTGGCGCGTGCCTTCGTATTGCTTCTCGAGGTTGCCGAGTCCGACGACGAGCTTCACGGATTCACCCTGGATGTCGGCCGCCGACGGGACGGGGTCGGGCGGGAAGTACGCGCGCAGCACCAGACGCAGGAATCGCCACACAGCTGCTGCCTCCGGCGACCGCCGTGGCAGGTCGCGAGGGTTCTACACACGCAACGGGCGGTCGACCAGTACTCGCCACGACAAGCGGCGAGGGGCACGACGAGTCCGCCATGCCCCTCGCAGCTCGAATCAGAACGGCTCAGAAATCCTCGCCGCGGATCAGAAATCCTCGATGCGCGGCTGCTTCTGCGGGTCGGTCTGCTCCGGACCGGCCGAGCCCGGCTCGCCGAGCTTCGCGAGAATCTCCTTCACCTTCGGGATCACTTCGCCGGCGTAGCCGTGGGCAATCACCTTGCCGTCCGGGCCGATCAGCGTGAGCGTCGGAATGCCCTGCACGCCGTAGGCGTCGGTCACTTCGCCGGTCGAATCGTAGACCTTGGTCCAGTGGTAGTTCTTGCTGATCGCGTAGGCCTTCTGCTTCTCGGCCGTGTCGCCGCTCCAGTTGGTGCCGATCGACACCAGCTCGAAGCGCTTGTCCTTCGCCCACTCGGCGTGCATCGGCTCGAGCTCGGCCTGCATCAGCGACTTGCACGGGCCGCACCACGTCGCCCAGAAGTCGAGCAGCACGTACTTGCCCTTCAGGTCGCCGAGCTTGAGCGTGCCCTCGGTGGCGGTGTCGCCGTGCGTGTTGATGCGCGCCAGCTCCCACTGCGGCGGGGCCTCGCCGACCACGATCGGCGACCACTTCTGGGCCACCACGCGACGCAGCGCCGACGCGATGTCCGGATTGAGCGCCTTGAGCTTCTCGACGCAGTCGTTCGCGAGGTCGCGCTTCTCGAGCGCGACGGCCGCGCTGCCGCAGTAGAAGAGCAGCTTGTAGCGGTCGTCATCCGAGAGGCCCTGGAGCGCCAGCAGCTCGGTCGTCTCGACGGCGATCTCGGCGTGCTTCTCGGCGGTCAGCCAGCAGCGGACGCGGTAGGTGCGCGCGGTCGCCAGCGTGGTCGCCGGCACCTTGCCGGTCCACTTGTCGATGAAGGCCTGGCAGGCCGCTTCGAGCTCGGCCATCGACGCGCCGGGCTGGAACCGGCCGCGCCTGGCGGTGTCGTAGAGTTCGGTCAGGTGCTGGATCTCACTGGCGGCCGTCGCCGCGGGGTCGGTGGCCGGCGGGTCCTGGGCGACCGACGACGAGGCCGGCAGACTGGCGAAGCCGATCGCCAGCACGAGCATCAGACAGACAGCGGTGAAGCAGTTCATGCAGTGGTCCTCTCTGCGGTGTGCGGTGTGCGGTGTGCAGTGGATGTGCGGTGCCAGCGGGTTGGTCGCCGCCGGGCCGCTGATCATGCGTTGCAACCGGGTCAGCTGGCACGACGATCACATCGCCGGGCCACCGGCGCAACCCGTAGCCGCGAGCGCGCGCCGCGGGTCGGAGTCGGCGTCGTCCGGCGTGGATGCACGGTCGCACACAGGGAGTCGCGATCTGTCGATGTTGATACTGTATGCTGTGCCGGGCGGTCGGCGATAATGGCGGGGCGGAACGCCCCACACGAACCGGTTTCTCCCATGCTTCGACACCTGCACCTCCGTCCGGAAGCGGCCTCCGGCCTGTTGCTCGCCGTCGCCGTGCTCGCGCTGCTCGCGGGCTGCGCGCCGGACGGACCGCTGGTCTACAGCGGCAGCAATCCGCAGGGCTACGGGGCGCCGCATGCGGTCACCTACACCAACAGCCCCGGCACGCGGGCCGCGGTGAAGACCGAGCAGGCGCTCACCACGCGCATGAAAGACCTTGCCACCCAGGTGGCCAACAGCCTCGAGGTGGCCAAGCGGCCGAAGGTCGCGGTCTACGACTTCATCACCATCGACGGCCAGGCCTCGCCATACGGCCGGCACGTGGCCGAGGAACTCATGATGGGCCTGCTCTCGACCGGCCGTGTCACGCTGGTCGAACGCACCGTGCTGCAGAAGGCGCTCGACGAGCTCAACTTCAATGCGACCGACGCGGTCGACCCCGAAAAGTCGCGGCAGATCGGCCGGATTGTCGGCGCCGACGCGGTGGCTGCGGGCACGATCAGCGACTACGGCGACAACGTGAAGGTCAACGCCCGGCTGGTCGAGACCGAGACCAGCACCGTGATGGGGTTCGGCAGTGTGACCGTGCAGCGCGACGCCTTCGGCGGGGCTGCGCCGGCGACGTCGCCGGGTGGTGGCACGCCGGACGTGAACGTGTCGCCGGGTGGCAACCCGGACGTGACCTCATCCAACCGTGGCAGCCGGCGTGGCCACCGCGACTGGCACAGCGAGCACGGCGGTGACCCGTGGGTCGGGGGTGCGAGCACGCCGCGCGAGGCGTGGGACGAGTTCATCAACGGCATCGCGGCAACCGACGGCGAGCGGGCCGCGCGCGTGGTGCTGCCGGAGGAGCAGTGGATGCTGAGCGACCCGAACGCGATGGCGATTGCGTATGCGTTCGCGTGGAGCAGCCCGCGGCTGGGCCAGGTCCGGCTCGACGGCGACAACGCGTATGCGCGCTACTCGTGGGCGAATGGTGAGGACGACGTCCGCTTCGTGCGGCGGGGGCGCAACTGGTTTGTGATCCTCGGCGAGTGAGCGCACGATTGTCACCCGATACAACTGCCGGTTTGTATCGTCTCGATTCGATCGTTCCGGTTGCACCTTTCACCCTGTCACCGATCCACTCCGATGCTGACCATCGCTCGCAGGCAGTTGCTGGCCCTGATCGCTGTTGCCCTGCTGACCCTGATGTCCGCTGTGCCCCCGACTGACGCCGTGGCCCAACCCGGGCCGCAGCCGGGCGGCATGGTGACCATCGAGCTGGACAACTGCCCGCTCGGCGAGGCGCTTTCCAATCTGGCCAGGCAGCAACACCTCAATATTGCGTGCGGCTTCCCGCTGAGCCAGACCGTGACGGTGCACCTCGAGAACGTGCCCGTGATGACCGCGCTGTCCGTGATGCTCGACTGCGCCGACCTGCAGTTCCGCACGGTGATGAACCCCGGCCAGCGCGGCGCGGACATCCTGATCATTGAACAGAAGAAGTCGCGCATCCCGGAGCTCGAAGATGCGCTGTTGACGGTGCCGGCTGCGCTGGAGTTCGAACCGGTGCTGGCGCAGGTGCGGCTGTTCGCGTCGAGGTCGGCGACGATCGTGGCCAGCCAGCAGTGCCGGCTGATCTACCTCAGCGATACCTCGATGTCGGTCGGCCGCATCCGCAACTGGATCGACACGCTGGCGAAGAACGTTCCGGCGAGCGGCGACGGCGACAGTCGGCGCTGACGCGATCTGCGGGATGGACGGTGGACGGTTCCTGATCTGCGGGATGCACGGGTCTGCGGCTTGCGCGTTGATGCCGGGCGGCGTCGGCGGGTATAGTCGGCGCGCGCGCAAGCTGCCGGCCCCGATCGAGCCCCCGATCGAGCCCCCGATCGACCCGCCATGGCCGGGCCCGCTGCGCCGTCTACGCCGCATCGCCTCGACACGACTCGCACCGCATCGCATGAGCAACCCGAACGACGGCCCGCCAAAGGACCAGAAGCTGCTGTTCGGCAATATTGCCATCAGCCAGGGCTTCGTCACGCACGCGCAGATCGACGAGTGCAAGCGCTACCAGGACCAGCAGCGCGCGCAGGGAGCGCAGCCCGACCGCATCGGCGATCTGCTGGTCAACCGTGGCTACCTCACGCCGGCGCAGGTCAAGGAGATCTTCCGCATCCAGGGCCGCGAAGGCGGCCACACGCAGATCAGCGGCTACGAGCTGATCGAGCAGATCGGCAAGGGCGCGATGGGCGTCGTCTATCGCGCGCGCCAGGTCAGCATGGAGCGCATCGTCGCGATCAAGATCCTCTATCCCAAGCTCGCGCGGAACACCAGCTTCGTTGACCGCTTCATCTCCGAGGCCCGCGCCTCGGCCCGGCTCAACCACCCCAACATCATCACCGGCATCGACGTCGGCGAGAGCAACGGCATCTACTACTACGCGATGGAGTACGTCGACGGCCGCACCGTGCAGGACATCCTCAAGCGCGGCGGATCGA
>JBFWQT010000528.1:0-4991 GCA_050249295.1 Planctomycetota bacterium | reverse complement strand
GGGGTTCCGCTCGCACCAGCAGCTCGCCCGCGTGCAGTACCTGCGCGTGCCGGCCGACAACCCGCGCCGCGAGGCGATGGCCGACTACGCTGGCGAGATGCCGCACCTCGCGGGCGAGCTCGGCAAGCGCGTGCACCAGGAGAATGGCCGTGTGATCGTGCGCGGCCTGCTCTATGAGGCCGACCGTGATGCGCTGCTGGCCGCGTCGGCCGATGCCGCCTGGCAGGCCGCGGCGACGAAGCTGGTCCGTCTGCTCCGGCCGATCCACCCTGAGGTGGAGCGTCGTGCGCAACAGTTGCTCGAGCGCGACCGTGCGCTGGCCGCGGCCCGTCGCGCGCTGGCCACCGGCACCGCCGCCTCGGAGGGCACGCTGTACCCCGACCCGCTCGACCAGTTCGCGCTCGACCGCGTCGGCCAGCGCAGCGGCACCGCGTCGGACAACTACCACGAGACGCGCTTCCAGATCGCGATCCTGGCCGCGCCGTACGAGACGCTGGCGCGCTATGTGCCGGTCAAGCACGAGCAGATCGTCACCTACTACACGACCTACCGCGACGACCTCTACCGCAAGGGCACGCTGACCGACACCGAGATCGACGCGAAGGTGAAGGAGATGCGGACGGCGCTCGAGGCCGAGCACAAGACCGAATCGAGCGGCGTCGGCAGCGGTGATGGCGGCACGCAGACTGCGCCGCAGACCGGCCCGAACGGTGGGGACGCGACGGGCGGCTGGGCGCCGGAAGGCGGCTGGGACGCCTGGACGATTGCGACGCGCGACGCGCTCAAGTACACGCCGATGTCGGAGGTCGAGGACGAGATCCGCGCCCGCATCCGCGAACTCGGCGCGCACCCGCTGGCGATCCGGCTGTTCCACCAGCTGCGCGAGCACATCGACAGCCGCATCCAGACCACGCGCACGGTCCGCGAGCACTCGCGCCGGATGCTGCAGAACCGCAGCGACGAGGCGATGCTGCTCGACCGCTTCTACAAGGGCGACCCGGACCGTGCCGACCTGCCCGGCGTGATCCCGGCCGCGGACGATCTGGTCAGCAAGCTGGCCGCGCTGGTCCGCCAGTGTCTGATCAACGCCGGCCTGTCGGACGATCCGTCGGGCGAGGGCTCGACGATTGCACCCGTGACCGGCATGGCCGATGTGGCGACGTGGCGTGCCGCGTTCGATACGTTCGCGCAGCAGGTGATGTCGACTGACAACGGCGCGCTGGAGGACTTCCTGAAGGCGGCGCAGCTCGGGCCCGACACGCTGTCGGCGAGCAACAACGCGCTGGCCGAGGTCGAGAACCGTCTGATCAACATCGACCGCAGCATTGCGACCCAGCAGAAGACAAACGAGCAGATCGAGTCGGTCCGCGCGCTCGAGGAACTGGCCGTGCAGCGCGAGGGGCTGATCGCCCGGCGCGACGCGATTGTGCGCACGCGCAACGCGTGGCTGCCGCTGCGCGACCGGCTGAACGACCTGCTGACCAACCTGCGCGCGCAGGCCTGGCTGGTGACGAGTGACAAGGCGCCGCGCATCCTGCTCGAGGAGTTCTCGCTCAACGCTGCGTCGAGCCTGCAGGCCGCGGTGAAGAACACGCGCGTGGCGTCGGGCATCGACGAGGCCGCCACGAAGGCGCGCGAGGCGTGGCTCGAGGCGCAGTCGGCGCTCGACGAATTCGTCGCCGAATCGGAGACGGTGGTCAACGACATGTCGCGCGAGTTCCCGCCGTCGGCCGCGCTCGACTGGCAGTCGGAAGCCTTCCCGGTCGCGCTGCGCGCGCTCGGCGTCGAGGCGATTCCGGTTCGCCAGGTCACGTCGTGGCCGGGCAAACTCTACACCGGTTTGCCGGGCGCCGGCCTCGCCGGGTTCACGCTCGAGCGCGGCATGACGATGGAAGAGCTGCGCAACAATTCCGACCTCAAGCACCGCCTGCCGTTCTTCAGCTCGGCCACGTCGTGGGACCTGACCAACGATCGCGCCGGCTCGGAACAGCTGCCCGACGTGCTGCGCGGCCTGACGAAGGGCTCGTGGTCGAAGGTGCTGGGCGCGCCCGACGTCGGCCTCTACATGGTGATGCTGCTCGACAAGCGCGAGATCCCCGCGCCGGCGCCGGCCGAGGTGCGCGACGAAGCGCGCAAGGACAAGCTGGCGACGTACCGCGAGCAGGCGGCGCGCGAGCTGGCCGAGTCGATCCGCCGCCGGCTGTTCGAGCGCATCGAGGAGCTTCGCGGCGCGACGGCCGAGCAGCTCGCCTCGCAGCTTGACCGCGTGTCGAATGACCTTGGCGGCCGCACCACCGACGCGATGTGGTCGGCCGATGCGATCCGCGCGCTGGCCACTGCCGTGCGCGGCAACGACCCCGGCGACAAGAACGTCAACGACCTCGTCGGCCCCGCCAGTGTGCGCGCGGCCCGTGCCGCGGCCGAAGCGCGCGCGCTGCTGATCGACCACGCGTTCGTGGCGATGGCCGACAAGTACGACCTCGACCTCGGCACCACGCCGTGGTTCAGCGCCAGCGAAGACCTTGCCGACATCACGCTCGCCAACGGCGAAGGCGCGCTGCACGAGGAGTGCCTCACGCTCGCGCCGCGGTCGGAGCTGGGCAGTCCGCTCGAGGAGCAGTTCCCGAACGAGCCCGGCAACGAGCGCACCACGGGCGCCGCATGGCTTGTCTTCCGCTCGCTTGGCCTGAAGCAGGGCGACCGGCCGGAGAGCCAGCTCAACGTCAACCTGATCGACCCGTTGCGCCTCAAGGCCGCACTGACCGGTGCGACGACGCGCCGCGCGGTGGGCCTGCCCGCGTTGCAGCGCCTGACCGACCTGGGTTCGCTGATCCAGGACTTCGAAGCGAAGGGCACGCCGATCCGCATCTACGCCTTCAAGGCCGACCGCCGCGAGCAGCACGGCCCGTAGGCCCGGCCAACCGTGGCGGCCACGCGCCGTTGCGCAGACCTGCATCGTCGGCCGCGTCGCGCTTCCCGCAGGCCGTGCATCCCGTAGAGCGGGTTTGGTGCAGCCAGCCCGAGGCGGAGGCGCAGCCGAGAGCGAGGGTCGTTACCGCGATTCCGCGTTGAGCCTCGCAACCCACATTCCCGACCCTTGCTTCGGTTCCGGGTTTGCGGGATGCACGGTTCCCCGGGTGGACGCTTCGCGGCCAATGTGCCATGTTGTCGACGGCAACAGGCTCCAGGAGGTTTCCATGCGCCATCCCGTCCGTACGTTCGTTGCTTGTCTCGCCGTGTGTGCCGTTGCGCTGGTGTTGGCCGGCTGTAGCCAGAAGGCACCGGCTCCCGACAACAACGCCAGCGGCACGTCGACCGGCAACGGCTCCGCGCCGCGCTTCATGCTGACGGAGAAGCCCGCCGGCGAGCCGATCAGCGTCGTCGCGGCGCGCACCGCCGAGGTCGGCAAGCAGATCGTCGTCGACGCGCGCATCCAGGGAACCAACGCCCGCTTCTACAGCCTGAAGATCGTCGACACCTCGATGAACTACTGCGGTCAGGTGACGAAGGAGACCTGCAAGACTCCGTGGGACTACTGCTGCTACCCGGAGGATGAGTTGCCGGGCAAGCTGATGGCCGTGCGGTTTGTGGATGACAAGGGTGAGGCGGCGCGTGCGGATGGCACGTTCGAGTGGCGCCACCTCGATCGCGTGCTGATCGTCGGCGCAGTGCGCGAACTGGAAGACGGCACCCGCATTCTCGCGGCCACCGGCTACTACCGCCTTGAACGGCCGACGCTCGACTGGGACATCACATGGCCCGCCGAGGTGGCGGGCAACTGACACAGATCGCGGGACCGGCTCATGCAAATGTCGTCGTCGTCGCTGCTGCTGCTGATCGCCGATGCCAACCCCGACACGAGCCTGCTCAGCCTGACCGGGTCGGCGATGGCGCTGGCCTCCACCTTCTGGTTCTGGATGGTGCGCGCCAACAAGGAGCGGCCCTCGCTGCACAGCTACCTCGTGCGGCCGCTGTCGGCACACTGGCCGATGCGCGTGGGCAGCGGCGGCGGCGATGGCACGGTCGTCAGCCGCTACCAGCTCGACCTCGCCGTTGCGAACTACAGCTCGCTGCCCAACGCGATGATCGGCTTCGGCGTGCAGGTGAAGATGCCGGACGGCAGCTGGCGCGCGCTGCGGCTCGACCTCGACTCGCTGCCCGTGCCGGCCAACATCGGGCCGATGTCCACCTGCGGGATCACGCTGGTCGGTGACATCGACGTGCCGGGTTCGCTCAGCGGCACCGGCAACCGCGAGCGCGAGGTCAACGCGCACAAGGCGATCGCGCGGCCGCCGCAGTTCCGCGTCGAGATCCACGCGCTGGGCGGCAAGAGCTTTGCCACGACCATCGTCGACCATCATCCGCACCCGCTCGACGACTGACCGTCCTCGTCCGAACCTCACAATCGTTCCGCACAATCGTGCGCTCCGCGACGATCGACGACCCGCACGCAGGTACCCGCCATGACCACCGCCGCCACGATCCCCGTTGTTGACCTCGCCGACTGGCACGCTGGCGGCGACGCCCGCAACGCGTTCATCGAGACCGTCGGCAAGTCGCTGCACGAGATCGGATTCCTCGCGATAAAGCAGCACGGCATCGACGCCGACAACCTCGGCCGCGCGTACGAACTCGCGTACCGGTTCTTCAACCAGGCCGACGACGTGCGGCTCAGGTACAAGCCCGCGATCGCCAACGGCCAGCGCGGCTTCACCTCGTTCGGCACCGAGCACGCCAAGGGCAACGCCAACCCCGACCTCAAGGAGTTCTGGCAGGTCGGCCGGCCCGACGTGCCCGACGATCATCCGGTGCACGCGAAGTACGGCCCCAACGTCTGGCCCGACGACGAGGTGCCGGGCTTCCGTGAGGCGTTCACCACGCTCTACAAGCAGATGGATCGCCTCGGCTCGATCCTGCTGGAGTGCGCGGCCCGGCACATCGGCGAGAGCCCGACGCTGTTTTCGGACATGAGCCGCGAGTCGGACACGATC
>JBFWQT010000527.1:0-4992 GCA_050249295.1 Planctomycetota bacterium | reverse complement strand
CGTCGCCGCGTGCCGCTCGTGCCGCACGCTGCGCGGTGACCCTACTAGTACTCTGACTGTCGTACGACGCTATCTACGTATCATGCCGAAGAAGCAGCAGCAGCAACACGTCGAGTCCGACTCGTCCGCCGACGAGCGGTCGTCGGACAGTGAGGGCGACAACGTCGATGACGATGATGTGATCTTCGAGGGCGAGGAGCACGACACTCATGATGATGATGACGATGACGATGACGACGAGCGCATCACCACCGCGCTGGCCGATCTGCGACGCGAGATGGAGCGCAGCCAGGAGCTCCAGTTCAACCGCATGATGGCGATGCTCGATGCGCGGCTCGGCAACACCCAGCCGCCGGCTACGCCGGCAGCGTCAACGCAACCGCTCAGCTATGCGATCGACGACGACGAGACCGCAGACGACGAGGCGCTGCGGCGCTACGGCGTGCGCCGTCGTCCGATGACCGAGTACGAGAAGGCGATCATGACCGAGGCCGCGTTCACCAACGAGCTGCGTGAGACGTTTCGACGCGCGCTTCGGCACACGCCAGTGCCCACCGGCGTTGACGTGTCGCCTCCGCCGCTGACCGACGCGGGCCGCCTGCGCACATCGCAGCGCCGCAATGAGAAGGTGCTGCGCGCGATCGACTTTGACGGGCGCGCGTGCCTGCGCGCGGCGCTGGGCGCGATCGAGGTGCTGGTGCGCACGACCGGCGTCCAAGTGCGTGAGGGCGACGAGGCGTTCAACGCGATCAAGCTCGTGCACCAGTCGTTCACGCTGCTGTTCGAGGCGACGCGCGTCGCGCGGGCGACTAACGCCATGACGCTGCCGGCCAAGATGCGTCGCGAGTTCGACGAGCGACTATTCGGCACGAAGACGCGGTCGGTGCTCTCGCGGGACGAAGTGCAGCGCGTGGAGCAGCTGCAGCAGGAGGAGCGCACGCGGCGCGCGCAGGAGGCGTATCTGCGTGCAGCAACGCGCACGCCCGCTGCGCGCCAGCAGGCGCAGACTCAGGGCGACGGCTTTTTTCGCCCTCGCCGGCCAGCGCGCCCATCGAACAACAGCGCTTCGAACAACCGCTCGAACGGCCGCAACAACCGGCGCGAGTCCGCTCCCGCCGCCGCCGCACCCAAACGCGACGGCGACACAGAGCGCCAGTAACTTCTCCGAGCGCAGCGACCGCCTCGCCATCGTCGGACGCGACGGGCGGTCGCAGCAGCAACGAGGCCGCGGCAAGGGCAGCCTCGTCTCCGACGACATCGGGCTCGGCGACGAGTTCATCGCCGCCGTCCCCACGTTCAACATTTTCAACGCACTCGCCGCTGCCGATGACGACACCATCGGCGGCCGCGCAGGCGCCGCCGAGCACTCTGCGCGCCGACTGGCCGGCGCAGGTGACGGCAGCCTTCGACAACATGAGGAACCACGACTGGTTCGCAGTGTCCAGGCCCGACCGACGGCCGGACACGCTCGCCCTGGTCAACGGCGAGATTCTGACGCACACCACGGGGCTGACAGCGCGCCTCCGCAGTGCGCTCCCGCTCTGGCGCGACGAGATCCCGTCGCGATGGGCGATCAACACGATCACGTACGGCGCGCGATTCACCTGGACGCGTGCCCCGACGCCGGCCGTCTCGAGGCCGCAGCCGCGACTGCCGCGGCAGCAGCAGACGATCCTCCGCCAGCATGTCGCGGACCTGCTGCAGAAGGGCGCGATTCGTCGTGCGCGCCCAGGCGAGCAGCTGATCAACTCGCCGATGTTCAGCGTTCCGAAAAAGGACGGCTCGCAGCGCCCGATTGTCGACCTGCGCGGGCCGAACGCGTCGGTACTCGCTCAACACTTCCTGATGCCCAAGATCAAGGAGATCGCGGCATCGATGCCACGCGGCGCGCAGATGATCACGGTCGACGCGAAGGACGCCTACCTGTCGGTGCCGCTGTGCGAGCGCGACGGCCAGAGACTGTCGTTCAGCCTCGACGGCCAGGCCTACGTCCCGACGTCGCTCGTGTTCGGCGCGGCTCCGTCGCCTCGCGTCTACCAGAAGCTGATGGGCAAGCTGATGCAGTTCCTGCGCGCCCGGGGCATCTCGTGCGTCAACTATCTCGACGACGTGCTGTGCTGGCAGATGCCGGACGAGATCGAGGACAGTCGCGACCGCTTGTTGGCGACCTTGCTGACATTCGGCGTGACGATCAACGTCAAGAAGTCGCACCTGACTCCGACGACCCATCTCGAGTGGCTCGGCCTCGAGATCGACACGGTGACGCGCCTGATCAACATCTCCGCGGCGCGCGCGTCCGGCCTGCGCGCAGCCATTCGGCGCCTGCTTCACCGCGGCGCCCGAGCGCCGGTGCGGGTACGCGACCTGGCACGCCTCGTGGGCGAGCTCACGTTCGCGGCGACCGCGGCGCCGATCGCGCGCCTAGCGTCGTGGGCAATGGTGCCGCTCATGAGGTACGGGCTACGGGTCGCGCACCAGGACTGGACGGTCGCGCGCGCGACACTATCGCGCGAGGCCCGGCGCGTTCTCGCGTACTGCGAAACGCAGCTCCACAGGCGCAGTCCGCTGACGACAGCGTCGTTCGACGAGACCATGCCGACAGTCTGGATCCAGTCCGACGCGAGCGAGAAAGGCTGGGGCGCGGTGCTGAGTTTCCAGCCCAGCCCGAGCGCGCCGCGACTATCGACAGCAGTGCAAGGCACGTGGCACGGCGCGGCGACGGGGTACCACATCGGGGTACTCGAGACGCTCGCATCGTTCTACGCCCTGCGAGCGGCAACGCGCACGTGGACTCTGCAGCGGCGCACAGTGCTGATCCTGTCGGACTCGACAACGTGTCTGGGCGTGGTGCGTCGCGGCGGAAGCCAGACGCCGGTCCTGCGGTGGATCGCGCGCCGCATGTGGATGCTGGCCCTGCAGCACCGGCTCGTCCTGCGCACGCAGCACGTTCCGGGCGTGATCAACACGGTGCCGGATCACCTGTCGAGACAAGCGCATCCGTCGGCGACGTTCGAAGTGCCGCAGGACGTGTTCAACCGCGCGTGCGCGCTGATGAACGTACGGCCGCAGATCGACCTGTTCGCAAGCCGCTGCTCGACCCGATTGCCAATCTGGGTCTCTCGCTTCCACGAGCCCGGAGCGTTCGCAACCGACGCGATGACGCTGGACTGGAACCAGTTGCCGGGGCCGATCTACGCATGCCCACCGCCGCGCATGATTCCGCTCGTGCTCAACCGAGTCTCGACGATGTCGACGCCGATCCTGATGTGCGTGCCGTTCTGGCCGACCGCGCCGTTCTTCCTGCGCCTTCGCGCGCTGATGATCGGCGCGCCGCTGGTCCTCGACGTGCCGCTGGTCGCGCGCGACACGGTGACGAGCAGCGAGGTGACGATGGCGACCATTCCGTCGGTCGCCGTCCGTCAGATCCTGTTCTGCTGGGTCTGTGGGACGCGCTGTCGCGCGCCTGCAATGGCGACGACCGTCTGACGCAGGCGTACTTTGTCGAGGGCCGAGGACGCACGGGCGTAACACGCTTGTCGCGCTTCAAGGCCTGGGCGCGCGCATGCGCCGAGTGCAGCGTCGACTACTGCAACCCGTCGCCACAAGAAGTATGCCGCGTACTGTCGCATCTGATCGATGGCGGCGCATCCGTCCGAGCCGCAGGCGCCGCGTGCACCGCCGCATCAACACTGCTTCGACCTGTCCTGCAGCGTCGGCTTGTCGATGATGACGACTACCGGGTGCTGAAGCACTACTACGAGGTCAGGGGCACGTCGCATGAGCGGACACGGCCCGAGATCAACGTGCAGTCCTTGTTCTCGCGGCTCGCGCAACGGGCGTCGGCAGCCGGGTACAAGATGTCGCTGGGAGAGGCACTGTTCGAGATGTGCACGCTCGCTGTGATGCGCCCGAGCGACTTGGCGCGGCTCGACTTCGAGAGGTCCGTGTTCGAGTGCCACGACGGTTCAGCGGTGGCGTTTGCCGATACGGCGCGGTCGCGTGGTCGTGTCGTGGTGGCAATGCGCCTCGCCATCAGGCAGGCCAAGAACGCCCGACTGGGTGAGACGCTGTCGACACCGATCGCCGTGTCGCGAACGGCAACGAGCATCTGCGTGGTGCGCTGGATGTGGGCGTACTGCAGGCGGCGTGCCGCCCTGGCCACGCCCGCAGGTGTCGCAGCGCGGCACGATTTTGTGCCGGTGTTCGTGTACGAGTCGTCGTTCAACAGCCAGAAGGTCGAGGGCTTTTACAGCTCGCAGGCGATCAGCCACAAGATCAAGGCCGTGGTGCAGGATCTCGACTCGTCGGTCAACTCGTTCACGATCGCTGACTTGCGCAGCGCGTCGATCTCAAGCGTGCTTGCGGCACGACCAGATCAAGTGCGAGCGGTGCAGCGCCTTGCGCGCTGGCGGTCGTCACGCGTGATGCAGCAGCACTACGATCGTGGTGTTGCGGTCAGCACTGCTCGTCTGGTCAACATGCACTTCCTCGGCTCGTCGTGATCGGCACGGTCGAGTCCGACGTCGTGTTCAAGTTCAAGGAGGTGGAGTTCAAGGATAACAAGGGTCCCGGCAGAGTCCGAGAGTCTCTCGACATCGTTCGTTGTCTCCTACGAGCCAACGGCGATGTTGGTAGTAAGAACGATGAGAGGACTCGAAGGACTATGCCGGGACACTTGTTCCCACCCATCGCGCGCGCATTGCGTGTGCACATCTTTTGCGTTTCTGTGTCTGTGCGTCTGTGCGCATGTGTTTCTGGCCGACTTCTTCTCGGCGTGTGTGTGTGTGATGCTGGGCAGTCCTTTGGGACGTTTTAGCCTCCCGTGAAGGTTAGCGCGCGCTGCCCGCCCGTGTCCTGGAAAGGAGGGTGATGAGCCGCCGCTGCGCGACGCCTTTTAAGGGGGTGCCTGGACCGGCAACCTTCGAAGACGGTTCCAAGACCGTTCGAAGAAGGTTCCGGGAAGGGGATTGGAGAGCACGGAATAACAAGGGT
>JBFWQT010000526.1:0-5018 GCA_050249295.1 Planctomycetota bacterium | reverse complement strand
TGACCCCCAACGGCGCCCGCTCGCTTGCGCTCGCGGCTCTTGTCCTGGCGCAAGATGACACCTCCGGCTTGCCTGGAATCTGCATCCCCGGACGGACTCTGACGGTCGCCGCTCGGATCGACCACCCACAACTTGCCTACCGCGGCTCCACCGTCACGTCGTGAATGCGCTGCGCATTCGCCTCCACCTCGGTGTTGAACTCGGCGATGACGCGGGATGCCGGCTTCTGGCCGGGAGCCGCGGCACGCTCCGCCTCGATGACGCGCACCTTGTAGATCACGTTGGCCACAAGGCCCGGCGCGATGATCACATTCGACTGGCCGTTGGCCATGACCAGCGGCAGGTCGGCGGCCGTGGCCTCGACGTGGTAGGTCGCGCGCGGGTTCACCTCGCCGGAGAGGTTCACACGCAGTGCGCCCGCCTCGCGCGCCGTGAGCGTGACCAACGACTCCGCCCCGGCACGCACCTCGACCTGCGCCGGGATCACCACTCGCCCGCTGAACGGGTACGCCTCCGAAATCACGTAGCGCCCCGGCGGCAACTGCTGCGGCGCAACCGACTGCCCCACCGAGATGGCGTGGTCCGGACCGAGGAACCGCCCGCCACCCTCGCCCGGCGCGACCCCCAGCGTGAGCTTCAGCTGCGTGCTCAGGTTGCGCATCAGTTCGCCATGCGGCGAGATGATCTGCACGCGCAGGGTGCCGGTCCCGGCAGTCTGGCTCCACGGCAGCCGCAGCACGATGCCGTCCACCTGATCGGCTGGCAGGGTGAACATGATCACGGGGCCGTCGGTCACCGCGACCGTCAGCAGGTTGCCGCCCGACACCACCGCGAAGCGTCCCTGGCTATCGGTCATCGGCGCCGGCTTCGGCAGGTTGCCCGGGTGGTGCAGGCCGGGGATCACGCGCACCGGCTTCGACGGCGGATTGCCGTCGGCATCCACCACGCGACCCCGGCGCATCATCGCGGACTCAACCGCCACCTTCAGGTCGAGCACATCACCGGGCTTGACCGAGAACATGATCAGCCCCGGCGCATCGGTGTTGCGCACGTCGGTCGGCACGAGCTTGTAGTCGCCCGGCACCAGGTGCTCGAACCCGAAGCGGCCATCCGCATCGGTCTGCGCGTAGTTGAACGACACCTTCCGCCCGGCCTCCTGCGGGCCACAGAACAGCCCGGCGGCGGCAAGCGGCTGGCCCGACGCATCCACCACGCGGCCCTTCACCACGGGCCACGCGCCGAGCCGGATCACCAGCGGGCTCATGCCGTAGGAGAGCGTGAGCGGCGTGCCGTCGAGTGATCCCACGTTGAGGCGGTCGCGGGTCGCGGCGGTCATGCCGCCCAGCACGTCGCCCGCGCGGAAGCCGCGCAGCGTGAACTCGCCGCTCGCATCAGCCGACCCGCCGCCATCGCGCGCCACGCCGTCGGCGCCGGTCACGCTGGCCGACACGTAGCCATCGGTGATCGGCTGGCCGGCGCCATCGACGAGGCGCACCACCAGACTGCCGTTGCCGCCGACACGGATGTCGCCGAGGTCGGTCGGGTGCCCCGCCTCGACCCGCACCGGCAGTTCGATCGGCAGCGTGCCGTCGTGGAACTCGAGCCGCAGCACGTACGCGCCCTCGGCCACGTTGGTCAGCGTGAAGCGGCGCTCCGGCAGATTCCATTGCTCGTCCGGACGCACGCGCCGATTGGAAATGCGCAGCTCCAGTCGCGGCCGATCGTTGGCGCCCAGCGGGCCTGTGGCATTGCCGTCGGCATCCACCAGCCGGCCGCTGATCGTGCTGACGGCGACGAGCGTGACGACGATCTCGGCAAGCGGATCGGTCGCGCCGCGATGCTGCCACACGCCCATCGTGTCGTAGCCCTCGGCCGACACCTCGATTGATGCCGTGTTCGCTGCCGGCACCATCACGCGGCCATCGGCGCCGGTCCGCAACGGCTCGTCCAGTCCGGCCACCTTCACGGCCGCGTCGGCGATCGGTAGCTGCGCCGCGTTCTGCACCAGCAGATGCACGTCGTGCGCTTCCGAGAGTTGCACCTCGGCGCTGTACTGCTCGCCGGACTGCACCACGCACTGGTTGTAGGCGCGCGCGGCGAACCAGCGCGGATGCGTGACGAAGAAGCTGTACGTGCCGGGCCGCAGGTCGGAGTAGCGCGCGATGCCGCCTTCGGTCGCGCCACTGTCCGGCGCGATCAACTCGATGCCGAACAGCTTGAGTTCCACCGTCGCGCCGTCGGCGGGCACGCCATCGGGGCCGAGCACCGTGATCATCACGCTGCCGGGTTCGCCAAGCGGAATGTCGCCGGTGTCGATCTCCATGCCCATGTACGTCCACAAGCCGTGCGTGGCCGACAGCCCGCGCGCATGCGTCAGCCGCAAGCCGGCCGGGCGCGGGCCCGATACCGGAATGCGGAAGTCGAACCGGCCGTCGGCGCCGGTGGTCATGCCGGGCGGCGTGGCCGGCATCGGCAGGTTGTCGCGATCGGAGAGCAGCACGAGGACTTCGACGTCGGCCATCGGATTGCCATCGCCGTCCACGGCACGGCCGAAGATGTGGCGCGCGCGAGGCTCGTCGGCCGGTGTCGGAGCCGGATCGCCCGGCGGCGGATCGGTGGCGGGGGCTGCGTTGTCGGCCGGCGGTGTCGGGTCAGGCGGTGCGACCGGCGTGTTGCCGGCGATACCCGTGTTGTCACTCGTCGCGTTCGTGGCCGGGTTGTCGGCGGCGTCATCGGCGTTGCGCGCTGCGGGCTGATTGCGCGTCGAGTCGCGCGGCGCGCCATCGCCGAGCAGCAGTGTCAGCACGCCGCCGAGCAACGCCAGCAAGAGCACCACCGCCACCGCCGTCCACACTCGCTGGGTCATCGATCGCTCCGGATTGCGGTCCTGCCAGTTGAACGACCAAGCGGCGTGCCCGGATGGCTACGCCTCCACCTGGCGCAGCGAAGCCGCGATGTGCGTGCTCGCGTCAATCACGCTGAAGCCGTTCACCTCGCCGAGCATGGCGGCAAACTTCGAGCGGTGGATCGTGCGCACCAGCGTCAGCGCGTTGGTCCAGTGGCGTGCGTGCATCATCGCCACGTGCAGGTTGAGTCGTTCGTCGCGCGTGCAGATCACGATCACGGGGCGCTGCCCGGTGCTCTGCAGGTGCTCCTGCACGCGGGTCCAGACTTCCGGGTCGGCGATGTCGGCGTTCACGCAGGCCACCTTGATGCCCTCCAGCGGGCACTGCTCGCGGAAGCAATGCAGCTCGCCGGTGGCGTTGCGATCGACCAGCACCACGCGCGTGAACGCGTCGTGCGCGTAGGTCTGCACCGCATGCAGCAGCGACTGGCCGAAGCGGCCGAAGCCGGCGATGACCAGCACCTCCACCTCGGTGTTGTTGCGGAACGCCGCGAAGATCTGGTCCTTCACCACCTTCGTGGCCGAGGCCTCGAACGCGTTGAACATCCGGATCGCCGGCATCTTCTTCACTTCGCGCAGGTCGCGCAGCAGCACCAGGTCGGCCACATGCGCCACCACGGGGCAGGTGCAGTGGCCCTCCGTGACCATCCGGTGGGCCGCGCCGAGGTTGGTCAGGTCGTCGTCGGAGAGCAGCATCACGCGCTTCGCCTGATCGAGATGCAGGCGCGCGATGGTGCCGCCGCGGGCGATGTCGCCAACCATCACGCGCAGGTGCGGGTACTGGCGCAACTCGTCGAGGTTCGGCGCGGTGCTGTCGTTGACGACCACAACCACGCGCTGGCGCGGGAAGTCGGCGTGCAGCTGGCGCAGGTAGGCCAGCGCGAGTTCGTTGCAGCCAGCCACCACAATGTGGTCGCGCATCACGCGGCGCGTGGGGCGCAGCAGCAGCAGCATGCCTTCGATCACCGCGGCGGCCGTGATGGCGGGGCAGAGGAAGAACGCGATCCAGAGCATCGCGCGGGCCGACTGAGGGCCCTCCACGGGCGTGCCGAGGTCGTTGCCGCCGAGCGCAAACAGCGAGAGTGTGGAGTAGACCTGGGTCAGCAGGTCGGCGTTGGTGATGTCGTGTCGTTCGCTGACGACACCGCCGAGGCGGAATCCGCCGACTCCGAGCGAGAAGGCGATGATCAGGAGTGAGGCTCGCCACCAGACGTGCCGCCAGGGGAATCCCTCGTACGGGCCGGGCAAGGTCATGCGATGCGGTTCTTCGCAAGGCGCGAATGCACCAGCCTGGCACGGCATGGCCCGGAACGCCAGGCAGCGAACTGCGGGGCCTGCACCACAACTCTACGGGGTGGCGCCCACCACCGGTCCGGGCGTACCATCCACCCTGTTCAATGGCATTCCCCCCTGGAATTGCGCGCGTCGCATTGCGCCGTGTCCTTCGTTGGACCCGGCCTGCCGCCGTTGCGCAGGAGCACAAAACGTGAATCTCGACGCACTCTTCCAGCACGTCATCGCGAAAAACCCCTCGCAGCCCGAGTTCCACCAGGCTGTGAAGGAAGTCTTCGAGAGCCTCGCCCCGGCTCTCGACCGTCACCCGGAGTTCGTGCGGGAGAAGATCGTCGAGCGCATTGTCGAGCCCGAGCGCGTCGTGATGTTCCGCGTGGCGTGGCGCGACGACAAGGGCCAGTTGCAGGTCAACCGCGGCTTCCGCGTCGAGTTCAACTCGGCGATCGGCCCCTACAAGGGCGGCCTGCGCTTCCACCCGAGCGTCAACCTCGGGATCATCAAGTTCCTCGGCTTCGAGCAGATCTTCAAGAACTCGCTGACCACGCTGCCGATGGGCGGCGGCAAGGGCGGCTCCGACTTCGACCCGAAGGGCAAGTCCGACCGCGAGGTCGAGGCGTTCTGCACCAGCTTCATGATGGAGCTGTACCGCCACATCGGCCAGTTCACCGACGTGCCGGCCGGTGACATCGGCGTCGGCGCGCGCGAGATCGGCAACATGTTCGGCGTCTACCGCAAGATCGTGAACCGCTACGAGGGCGTGCTCACGGGCAAGGGCCTGGAGTGGGGCGGCAGCCTGATCCGGCCCGAGGCCACCGGCTAC
>JBFWQT010000525.1:0-5023 GCA_050249295.1 Planctomycetota bacterium | reverse complement strand
CCAGCGAGGCGCACGACGCGGCAACCGAAGGGCTGTTGTCCGAGCGGATCGTGATCCACGAAAAGACCGCGTGGATGCTGCGCGCGATCGTCGGGAAGTGAAGGTGCGCTACGACGGCAGCCCGGGCGCTGCACCCGGATGGCACGGGAAGTGCGTTGCTTCCGCACAGCACACCGATGGAACAGTGGCCGAAGTGCACTGAAGGAGGATGTGATGAATCTGTGGTTCAACTGGTTCCAGCGCGCCATGCGCCAACTTGCTCGCGATCGGGGCGACAGTGCGGACACAACGCTGTGGATGATCCTGCGCCGTACCGGTGCCACGCTGGGCATCCTGTTGCTGGTGGTCGCGCTTCCGATCGCGCTGGTGTGGCAGGCCTTGACCTGGGTCGGCACATTCCGCCGCGCCGGATCGGGCGGTCGCACGCCGGTCTACAGGGTGCGCGCGGTAAACCCGGAAGAGCAGGATTCCGCGTTCCGGGACGTCGAGTTCGGTATCTGGTACGGCAACGAGCAGCATGGCATCCAGCATGTCATCCACGTGCCAGCGCGAGAGGCCGAGAACATGCCCGTCGGCAGCACCTGGGCAATCTCCAACGCCGACCATCGGAGGTCGGCCGAGGCACCCACATGGGGCCGCGACGTGGAACTGCGCCGGATCGAAGAATCGGCAACCGGCAACCGGTGACTCCGGCAAGCCTTGCCAGCCCGGTTCCTGACCCATGACGACCTGGCCCGCATGGTGGATACGTCGCATGAGTGGGTTGCGAACGTCCGGCATGAAAGGGCTGCGGGTGATCAGTGGCGACCCGACACCTCATCGGCGGTACATCGCCGGCAGGAGCAGCACGATGACGGTGCAGTTCCATTGGCCGGCATCCATCCGTCACGAGGTACTGGCCGCCTTGGGCATACGTGCGCTGACCGTGCACGATGTGTTCGATGTGCTGAAGATTCACCTGCCCGTGCGGCCCGAGCTGGACTTTGATTGCTCGTGTCGTCAGTGCCAGGAGGATCTCGGCGGTCTTCGCGTCGAAGGAGACCTCGATCTGCTTCCGGTCACGGCGACCGAGCCCGCCAGGTACTGCTTCGGCAGACCTCGCCCGGCCGTCAGCCCCGACTTTGACGCGGAATTCCGTGTCACACGCCGCCAAGGGGTGCCGGTCGGACTCAACATGCGTTGAGCAGCAACTCGTTTGCTGGCAACGCGTAAGACGGAGAGAGAGGGATTCGAACCCTCGGTACCATTGCTGGTACACACGCTTTCCAAGCGTACGTGATAATCCATGTAACCAGTTCGGTATAAAAGGGTTACGACGTAGCGAGTGTACCGCCCAGTCTGACAACATGCAAACTGCATGTCCGCTCGGCCAAGGCTGCCGGGCGTACCGCTGGAAGTTCGTCTTGCTTGGCGGCAACTATCCCCCCCAGGACAGGCCCGTCTCCTGGGCTACGGGCGAATTCGGGACTGCAAAGAAGCCCGCCGCGCTGTGTGGCGAGCAGGCCCAGCCGAGTTCCAAGTCGCTCATTGCGATCAAAAGAGAAAGCACCAGGCAGCTTGAATGATCCGGTCGTAACGGCGCGAGCAGCATGCGCCAGCTGTAAGACGTGCTCGACACGCCGTACCCGGTCGACACCGGCTCGCGCCAAATGGCGCTGCAGTGTCGCGCGAAACGCCGGACCATTCGTGCGAATGCGCTCGGCCCCGCGCTACACCGACACCACATCTCGCCGGAGACCCCAATGAACAGGGCTCTCGCCAATCTCGACGCCGTCATGAACACCAAACAGGCCCGCGACTGTCGCAACATCTCTCGCTGCCTGTCCAGCGATGAGCGCCGCGACAGCATGGTGCTCCGCGCCATCCGATGGTGGGCGCAGGCACAACCAGGTGCCCGATATGGAGTTTGGAGGACGTCAAGGAGTTCGTGGACTACCTGCTGCTGGAAGGGCTCGGGTATGCAGCCGTGGACTCCCACCTCGCCCACATGGAGCGGTGCTGGGACGGAGCGCTGCTGCTCTGGCACGTGCGCGTGAACCCGTTCGCCGGCTACCCTCGGTTGCCCCAGCGGCCGCACTCGACGCGAGCAGACGCGCCGGATCGGTTCAACGACAGCACTGGAAGAAGGGCACTAACACCAGGATCGAAGTGTTGAAACTCAAGACGGAGTCGGCCGCAGGCAAGACCGGATGCCTGTCATGCTCGCACGTGAGCCGTGTGCAACAAGGTCGGCCCGATCATTGGCGAAGGGTCTATCCGGATACGCGACCTCCAACAGTGGCTGGCTACGTGGCAGGAGATGACTCGCAACTCGCTGGCACCCCCGACTGCCGACAACACGGCCATTGCCGACGACACAACGAAGAGAAAGAAGATGGTGGCAAGAAGCGCCGACGCATCCCTCGGCGGGGACAGACCAGCTGAAGCGACTTCCTCGGTGCTTGCACCGAGGCTCCGCCGGGAGATCGGCGCGGGTTCACGTTGCGCGAGATCGGGCAGTTGTTGGCGATGCAGGGTACGGCGCATCCCGACTGCTCGCCGATCTGCACGAAGGCGAGGGAGAAGGCCGAGGAGATTGCGCAGCAGATCGAACATCTCACACGGCTGCGGGAATCGCTGCTGTCGGTGATCCACAGTTGCAGCGGCAACGGCCCGATGCAGGACTGCCAGATCCTGCACGCGCTGAGTGCCAAGGAAGAACACGATGGAGAGAACGCATGAATGCTGACGCATCTGGAAGCCCGACACCGCTTTCGGTCGAACCTCGTGGACAGGACGTTGACCAGGGCGGACCGGTGAGCCAAGGGGCCCGGGCAGGTTCGACGCCGTCAGCGGGCAAGAGGTCATCACTGGTCGGGCGGCTGGCAAGCGGCATTCCCGGGCTCGCTGTCTTTGCGCTGCTCGGTGCGGTGATGTGGTGGGGGCACGCCAGTGATTGGACGATCCCCAGCTTCGAGAAGATGGTCGGTGCCGAGCCAGCAGCGAAAGAACCGTGGTGCGAGGAGCACCATATGCCGCTGAAGGACTGCATTGCCTGCAACGCGAACCTGATGCCGAAGGGGCATGACCCCGGCTGGTGCAAGCAGCATGGCGTGCACTACTGCGTTCTGTGTCACCCGGCGCTTGCGCAGGCCGCCAAGCCGCCGACGTCGCTGGATCTGACCGCCGACCAGATCCGCGCGACGCGAGCACTGGCGCTACGCTCGCGGCAATCCAACAACCAGAACTGCCAGTTGCACAACCGGCGCATCCAGTTCGCCACGATCAAGGACGCGGAGAAAATCGGCGTGTTCGCCGAGCCGGTGTGGCGTGCCCGCATCGAGGAATCGGTCAGCGGGCCGGGCGAGATCAACTACGACCAGACGCGCGTGGCCAGGATTTCCACGCCGTCGGGCGGCACGGTGTTCCGCGCCTTCAAGCAGCAGGGTGACGCGGTCAACAAGGGTGATCTGCTGGCCCTGATCGACTCCCGCGAGGTCGGCGAGGCGCGCGCGCAGTTCATGCAGGCGCTGATCCAGGCTCGGCTGCAGACCCAGATCGTGGAACGGTTGAAGAGTGCCGCCGCGCAGGGTGGCGTCGCCGGTCGCGACCTGGCGATGGCGGAGCGGGACGCCGTTGAAGCCCGCATGCAGTTGGCTGGCGCGCAACAAGCGCTGGCGAACCTGCGGCTGATCGTGAATGCGACTGACTTCGAGAAGCCGTCGGAGACTGGGCTGGCGGCCCAGTTGCCGTGGCTCGGACTCTCGAACGAGTTGGTCGCCACACTCAAGGACGAGACATCGTCGGCCAATCTGCTGCCCGTGGTCTCGCCGTTCAAGGGTGTGGTCATCCAACGCGACCTCGTCGCGGGCGACGTCATCACCTCGTCGCACGTGATGTTCGTGGTCGCGGATGCCTCGCAACTCTGGCTGGACCTGAATCTGAGCCCGAAAGATGCCCGGCTGGTCAAGCCCGGCTACCCCGTGCATCTGAGGCCGGACACCGGAGACGAGATCACCGGTACCGTCGACTGGATTGCGCCAGAGGCCGACGAGATCACCCGCACCGTCCACTTGCGCGCCGTCGTTCCCAACGCCGACGGCACCATTGTCGCGCACACCTTCGGCACCGGCCGCGTGGTCCTGCGCGCGGAACCGGAGGCCATCGCCGTGCCGGTCGGCGCTGTGCAGTGGGAAGGTTGCTGTAACGTCGTCTTCGTGATGGACAAGGCCTGGTACCGCAAGGACTCGTTCAAGGTCATCCACACGCGCACCGTGCGCGTCGGTGCACGCGACAACCGGCATGCCGAGATTCTCGCCGGCGTCGTGCCCGGCGAGATGGTGGTCGTCAGCGGCAGCCCGGCGCTGAAAGCCGAACTGCTACGAGGCAACCTCGGCGCTGGCTGATGCGCATCCGATTGAGCGGCCGGTCGGCTGCTCCCGCCTGACAGAACACCCCCCCAACGCCCACTGAATGGCGGCACGGACTCCGGCCGTCATGCGCTCGCCGTCCGTCCCTCGCCATCCCGCCATGCTGAACTGGATCATCGACTTCTCGTTGCGCAATCGGGGGGTGGTCATTGTGGCCACGCTGGGCGCGCTGGCGTTCGGGCTGTGGTCGATGATGCACATCGACATCGACGCCTTCCCGGACACCACGCCGGTGATGGTGCAGGTCAACACGCACGCCCCGGCGCTTGGCCCGGAAGAGATCGAACAACAGATCACGTTCCCGATCGAGCAGGCCCTCGGTGGCCTGCCGAAGGTCGAGTTGTTGCGCTCCGTGTCGAAGTTCGGGCTGTCGCAGGTAGTGCTGATCTTCCAGGACGGGACCGACATCTACTTCGCGCGCCAGGTAGTCAACGAACGACTCAGCAGTGTCGAATTGCCGCTCGGGATCACGCCACCATCGCTGGGACCGGTCTCCACGGGAATGGACGAGGTGTTCCACTACATCGTCACCACAAAGGGCGATGACATCACGCAGGCGCGCACGATTCACGACTGGATGATCAAGCCCAAGGTGCGCACCGTGCCGGGCACCG